>CAJOGD010000001.1:0-41682 GCA_905233975.1 uncultured Alphaproteobacteria bacterium
AAATGTATTTGAAAAAGTTTTTATTGTTCGGGTTGATTGCGGCGGTGTTGCCGGCGTTCGCCGAAGAGGTGGCGGACCGAAAAACCGCGACGTCACTAAAATATGTCACGCATGAACTTGATACGCGTCAGGATAAATTTACCGCGGAACAAAACAAGGCCATGGAATATACTGATACGGCCGGCGATGTTCAAAAACGCACAGTTAAATCTGATTTGGGGACCAGCACGTCCGACACATCACTTCCCATGGTTGGTGGTGTGAATGTGAAACTGAACATGAAACAGGACGACATCGCCGCGGTTAACGACCACACCGCCGTCACATACACCGGACAAAGCGGCAGTATCGGACAAAAGGGAATTTATCAAACAACCGAATCGTATGCGGCCCAATCTGATAACCTGATTGACGCAAAAACATTTAACGCGGCATTAAAGAATGGTCTTGATAGTGAATTCAAATGTAGGGAAGACAACCGCGATCCGGTGTCCGGACTTTGTTGGCTCTATACGATACATAATGGCACGCCAAGCACCCTGCCCCCGGAATATACAGAATTGGAATTTATACAAACCGATGGCAATCAATGGTTCGACACCGAAATTTATCCGACAAACAAAACCGCCATTGATACAAAATTTGTTAATAATTCACCTGCATCGGCAACAAGAATAGTTATCGGTGATGGCTGGACTTCGCGTGAATATTTGTTATCAATAACGGCCCAAACAAATGCCACACTACAGCTTGGCAATTTGTACATAACGCAAACAAATTTCTGGCACACAAACACCGTATTTAATGTTCATATGGACAGCACAAATGTCAACATAAACGGTACAACCTTTAATTGGACGGGGACGGAAAACACATTTACCGGGGACCGAACATTAAGAATGTTTGGTGCACCGGACGCCACGTCCAGAAACGCCATAGTTGATATGTACTATTTAAAGATAACCGATAACGGAGCCATTGTCCGCAATTTCATACCGGCAAAACATGGCAACGATATTGGCATGTATGATACTGTATCTCGACGTTTCTTTACCAACGCCGGCACCGGAACATTTACCGCCGGCCCAGAGGTCAGCACGAACGTTTACATTCCACAAAATCAGTGACGGCACATAAAATCACCCATTAAAAAAACACCACATTCTCTGGAATTCCGCCCGCCTACGTTCGCGTTGCGAACTGCGGCGAGGCACTCAAAAATTTTAAATGCGCACATCAATGTGCGCATTAACAATTTTTGGTGGGCGCATGGGGATTGCACATCCCCAACATTCTATGTTGGGGCCCCTTCCACTCGCAACGGTTTCGCTTCGTTAACACTTGCAAAACCGGCTATCGTGTCGAACCCCTTGGGGTTCTCGTCCAATGTGTCCAAACCAAAATTAAAACCGGCCTTTGGCCGGATTTGAATTTTGGTGGGCGCATGGGGACTCGAACCCCAGACCCACTGATTAAGAGTCAGTTGCTCTACCAACTGAGCTATGCACCCATGGGTCAAACCTATATGACCCGCCAATTATATACTCTTTTTATAAAAATGCAAGTTTTTATCGCACCGGCTTCCGCCACCCAAAGGTATCCATACCTATATAAACCCGCAAAAACACATGCTATCATTGAAAACGTTAACGGGCGCGCAAACGCCCACAAAAACCAAAAGGAGAATTAAATGAAGAAAGTTGTAATCCCTGTATTGGCCGCAATTGCCGCGTGTCCCGCAATGGCCGGGCAATATCAAAGCGAATCGTTTTGGGATTCTTTGAACCCGTATATTGCGGTTCGTGGTGGTGCCGGATATTCCAACCTGAACTATCGTTTCGATGAATACAAAGAATCACTTAGCGACCAAGAAATGCATGCGCGCGCCGCGTTGGGACTGGCCATGTGGTGCAACAAGGCACGCACAGAAATCGAATGGTCGATGCTAACCAAACTGAAAGACAACGATTCGTTTGGGCCGCACCAACTGAACGTTGACACCAAGATGAATACGTTGTTGATGAATGCGTATATGGACTTTGGCGATTATCAGATGATTCGTCCATTCATCGGTTTTGGTGCCGGCGTCGCATTTATCGACCAAACGCGCACCGAATTGGGCGTTGGTTCCGCCGACGATGATCCAACAAAGTTTTCCGCGATGGGCACGCTTGGTGTGACGTTTGATTGGCGGCACTTTGCGGTTGACATGGCGTTCCGCTATACATATGCGGATGTCAATTCCGGCCTGCATAATTTTGCCGGCGATATTGGCATGCGATACATGTTTTAACACATTGTTTGTTGTTCATAGTGCATCCTTATGCTTCCCCGCGTCCGCGGGGAACTTTTTCACAATAGGCAATCATACCTGGGGCAAAAGGAAATCAAATAAAATATAATTATCGTGTCACAACCAAAGGGGGAAAAAATGACAAACATATTGAAAAAAGTATCGACCGTCACAATGGCAATCGCCGCAACCGCAATGCTGTCGGCGTGTACGAACACATGTGGCGACCATCATCGCATGCCACCCAAAAAACCGCATCGGGACTATGGCACACATCAACCGGTAATGGTGTACGAGGCCGAAGCCGTCGAAGTTGTCGAAATGCAACCCGCGCGCATGCCGCATGGCATGAAGGCGCAAATGCACACGCGCAATGGCAACGGTGGCACTTCGCCGATGGGATACATTAAATTTAACCCGGGCGACAACGCGGTTAAAATGACCGTCGATGTCACAGACCTGCGTCCGGGCAAAGACTATAAAATGAAAATCTATCAGTGCGGTGATTGCGGCGATTTTAATTGCTGTGAATCAAAATGCATGGATTTAAAATTGCCAACAATATCTGTTGATGAACCGGGGCGTTTTACCAAGACGTATAAAATCCGCGACCTTGATTGTTCCGATTTGAAAAATGCAAAGATCGTTCTGACACGCGACGGCGGGTACCAGGCATCATGGGGCCGAATTCAACCGATAACAAAATAAAACATCGACACGACCGCCGACAAAATCGGCGGTTTTATTTTTGCAATTAATGCTTTATTCCATTCTGTTCTAACCACTGACGATACACTTCTTGTTGATCCTGTGGCAGGAATTTTGGATTCGGTTTAATTCCCTGGTTTTGATAAATAAAATCCCAGTGTCGCATCGGATTGCGTTCTTTCATTTTTTCTTGCTTTTTAAAAAGGTTTGCTAACTTACTCAATTTTGCAGATACATCACTAACAAAATCTTCCGGAGTTGTAGGAACAGACAACCTCAACGTATCTTCCATTGCACGACTGCTACCATCGCCTTTATCAAAACGTGCCAACTTTTTCATAATCAAGCCTTGTGCAACCATCTGATTTCTCCAATCTAAACTATCGTATGCAATCACTACATAGGCCTCGTTTGGACATAATTTGCTACACCCCGAATCGATTGTTCTTATGTTTTTATCAAACAGTTCTTCACACACCCTAAGGCAAGGTTCATCTATAATATCCTTTAATTCTTCTTTTTTAAGAATCTGTGCCCCCGTAGAACCATAATTTTTTGGTTCTACATCTTTTATTCTTTTTTCGGGTTTGCCAAAAGTAATTTTCTTTTTATTTCCAAAATTCATATTGTTACTTTTTATTTTTTCAAATAATTTATTGGATTGTGCGCCTTGGTTCCATTTCGTATTTCAAAGTGCAATTGTGGCGAATTAACCTTTCCGGTCTGACCCACCGTTCCAATTTTCTGACCCACGCTAACACGCGCACCGCGCCGCACAGACATAGAATTCAAATGCGCATAGACCGTCATCCAACCATCGCTGTGTTGAATAATTATCAAATTGCCCATACCACGCACTTCGTTGCCCGCATACGCAACGACACCATTTTCCGCGGCCGCAACGGTCGAATCAAACGCCGCAGAAATATTAATTCCGTCGTTATACAGGCCGCCATTTTTTGCACCAAATTGCGACAGAATTTTTCCACGCACCGGCCAAGAAAACTTTGACGACGAACGCGCCACAATTTTTTGCGGTTCCGTTTTTTTAGTTTCTGTTTTCTTTGGTTCAACTTTTTTCTCTGGCGTTTTTTTATCGACAGGCTTTTTCGTTTCCGTCACTTTTTTCTGATTCGTTTTTTCTGTTTTTTTCTGTGCGGGCTTTGTTTGATTTTTCGATTCTGTCTTCGGTTGCGATTTTGTTTGCGGTTTTGTTTCCGTTTTCGCCTGCGGCTTTGCCTGTGGTTGCGGTTTGGTTTCTGTTTTTGGTTTTACCGGTTCCACTTTCGGCGTGGCGTCTTTTTTTACCGGCACACGTTCCACCAAATCCGGCACACGCAAACTGTCGCCGACGCGCAACGCAAACGGCGCAGACAAATTATTCATCACCGCCAAATCATTGACCGGCACCGCATACGCGCGCGAAATAGAATACAAAGTATCACCCTTTGCAACCACAATAGTCTTTACCGGCACACGAACATCGACTTTTTCTTTCGACGTTTCTTTCGGCGTCGTTTTTTCTTTCACGACCTCTTTCGGTTTTTCTTTCACAACCGGTTCGACTTTCGGTTCAACCTTTGGTTTGGTTTCAACAACCGGTTTTGGTTTTTCAACCGGCTTTTCGATTTTTAAAATTTGCCCAACACGAATCGCATATGGCGCGTCAAGGTTATTTATCTTTGCAACTTCATCTATCGTCATACCATATTCGCGCGCAATCGCATACAATGTGTCGCCACGCCGCACAACAATTGTCCCGGTCGTCGCGCGCGCAGGCACAACAATTTCACCCGGTTCATATTCCGGAATATCTAATACATCTTCTTTGTTTTCTTCTGGGGCCACAGGTTGTTGCGGTGTTTCCGATTTTTCCGCCGGCGCAGATTCAACACTTTCGGCGGGTTCGGTATTTTCTACGGATTCCGCAACATCTTCTTCGGGCTGTGCCGGCAAAACATAATCATCAACGGCGGAATAATTTATATATTCATCAACCGTCCCACCACCATATAAATCAGGCGACGCATACACACCATAATCCGAAACCGCTGAATTATAAATCTCTGGTTCCGTCTTTGGGTCGGCAAGCAATGTTGGGTATCGCGACGCAATAAATTCGCCAATCGTATCGGGCAACGCGACAATTTTCGGCTGTAAATCGCACGACGCAATAATCGCACCAAAAGCACACGCTATAATCGCCCAAACAAAATTCCTCATACGTAAATTATATCACAAAAAACAATATTCCCAAAGAAAAACCACTTAACAAATTTTGACTATTTCTTCATAAATAATATGCTTAATTCAAACAATCCCAACATTGGCACCGCAAGCAAGATTTGCGACACTATATCAGGCGGGGTCAAAACGGCCGCCGCAATTACAATAAAGATTATCGCATATCGCCGCATTGCAACGACACGTTCGCGTGGCAATATGCCGGCACGATTTAGCAACACCAAAACCAATGGCAATTGAAACGCGATTCCAAAAACCTTTAACAATCCGATTGCAAATGTAATATAGTCGCGCACCGCCGGCATTATCACCGCGGGCACCGGCGCACTTTGATTCAATTCGATAAAAAATTTGAACACAAACGGGAAAAGCAAATAAAATGCAAACGCCACGCCCGCAATAAACAACAGCGGCGAAAACAGGAAAATCGATATAACAAATTTCTTTTCATTTTTATGCAGTCCCGGCGCAACATATTTCCACACCTGATACAGTGCGAACGGCGTCGTCACCATAATCGCAATCAACAGCGCAATAGACAGCTGCACCATCAAACCGTCGGTTATTCCCGTATAGAGCAATTGCGCATCATTCCACACCGCAATCAATGGCGCGGTCAAAAATTCCAAGGCATACGGTGCAACAAACCAGCCACCAACAAACGTGCAAACAAAAAAGCAGAGCGTCCACAAAATGCGGCGGCGCAGTTCGGCAAAATGTTGCATAATCGTCATCTTTTTCATTTGGCCGTCTTTCGTTTTTTACGTTTCACCGATATAGTATCCAACATATCCTTTGTCGTGGTATTGACTATATCGGTTATCGGTTGTTCTAATTCAATTTGTTCTTTGATTTTTTCGGACGCGTCAGTAATTTTCCAAATGATACCGCGAATAAATTTAACCGCCCGCGCGAGTGCCCGCGCCACATCAGGCCAATATCGCGCCGGTATTACCAAAATGGCAACCAATAAAATTACGATAAATTCCGCCCAACTTATTCCAAACATTTTTAATCATAGAAATCATCACCGCCACTGGTCCCGAACGTTTTGTGACGTTGAATTTGAAAATAATCCTTGGCAAAATCTGTTTTGGTTCGAAGGTTTTTAAACACAACATCTGTTTTATTTCCAACCGCATCAACAATTGTCCAAGAATTTATCGCGACCGGCTTTTTATCAAAAACAATCGTCATATTGCCCAAACCTTCGCGACCACGTAGATTCATATTCAATGCAAACGTATTTGCGCCGTCGGTCGTATCAACAACATTAATGTCCGCATTTTGCAAATCTATTTTTTTACGCACCAAAATTCCGGCGGGCGTACTGGTAAGTGGAACGGTCGTAATTTGATCCAAAGATTTATCATAAAAATATAAATCAGCACCATCCGCCATTAACTGAATCGGCAAATTTTTGTAATCCAATCTAACACGCCCCGGACGCAACAATGAAAACGTCCCCTGCTCTGTCTTGCCATTATTCATCTGAATAAAATCGCCCGTTATGCCGGTAATCGCATTCAAGTATTTTTCCGCCCGCGCAACAACGGACGTGTCAACCGCCGCAAAAACATTCAACGGCAACAACGCAAAAATCGCAAATACAAATTTCTTTAACATTTTTTCCTTACCTCTTTACCGAATAGGTCCAAGACTTTTTTCTTTACATTCTCTAACGTATCACGCATAACGGCACCCGCGGCATATTCGTGTCCGCCACCACCCAAAGCCACCGCGACCGAATTTACCGGGCGACCACGTCCACGCAGAGAAACCCCAATTTGATCAGGTTTTTGTTCTTTCAGTAAAACAAGGTATTCAACGCCATGCATTTGTCCCAATAAATTCAGCACCGTTTCACCGCGACCATCAATATTTTTATACTGTCTGTTGTCTATGACCGCAAACGCCAACCGATTTTTGAAATAAAATTCAGTTGCCGCAACAGATTCCGCCTCGGTCACAATGGTCTTGCGCGGTTTATTACCAAGCTCACTCATTATTCGTTGTATATCAACCCCAGAATCCACCAAATCCGCCGCAATCCGCAATGCGTTTCCGTTCTTTTCATATTTAAAGCAACCGGTATCTGTGATAATCGCGGTCATTAACAAACGACCAATCACAAAATCCCATTCCCAGCCGGCGCGCTTCATAAGTTCATATACAATTTCCGCCGTTGCCGCCGCCGTATCATCATTAATGCACAATACCCCAGACTTTCCTTCTTTTTGATGATGATCTATTTCAATCACAAATTTTGCGCATTCCATAAACTTTGCCGGCCCGCCGATATTATGCGTGACCCTGTGGTCCATATCCATAACAATCGCAACGTCCACAGGCGTGTCTTCCTCTATCTTTTCAAAAAAACGCAATCTTTTGCGCAACGGCACACCGTCCAGATTATTCGGTATATTTCCGTCATAAACGCACGTGACATCTTTACCATAATTCAGTTCAATCAACCGCGCCAACGACAACACCGAACACATGGCATCACCATCGGGATTTTTATGCGCAAACAAAAATATAGAATCCGCCGCACGAATTTTTCTATCAAAAATATCTAATTGTTCCTGTGTTATCATAATGCAATATCTTCCAATACAAATTGTACACTTGACCGACCATTGTAGAAATTCTCACAAAGCCGACCCAACACCATTATTTTAGTATTTATGTTCGCATCGTCCAGTAAAAAATCACCAACCGGGGTTCCAACCAAATTAAAACCGACAAAATCTAACTTTCCACCGGCCGATGTCCGAAACGCGCCCCGCAAATGCGTCCCCGTATGCCCCATAACACTTGCAAAATTCAAAACCGCACCATGCAACGCCAAAACCGGCTCTGGGTTTCCTTGGCCAAACGGTTCAAGTTTTTGCAAATTTTTAACAAGTTTTAATGTCGCGCCCGCGGCGTCCATTTCCGCATCAATCAAGACATCACAATTCGGTTTCGCACCATTTAATTGCGCCAACACCGATTGTTCCAAAAACTCATAGAATTCCGCCTCTCGTTCGACCGGCAAAGAAAATCCCGCCGCCGCCGCATGTCCGCCACCTTCGGTAACAATTCCACGCGAAAGTGCATCATGAATAATTGCACCCAAATTGACACCCGCAATCGACCGCCCCGAACCGTTTATCATTCCATCTATGCGTGTTGCAACACATGTTGGCAAATTATACCTGTCTTTGATACGCCCGGCAATAATTCCCATAACACCGCCATGCCAATTATCGCCACAAATAAACAAACTGCATTTACCACGCGCGCAGTATTCTTCGGCCAACGCGGTGGCTTGGCCCATAATTGTATTTTGAATACCGATTCTTTCTTGGTTCAACACATCAAGTTTGGACGCCAAATCATGCGCAATCAACGGATTATCGGTCAGCAATAAATCCAACGCAGGATTCGCAGAATTAATCCGACCGGCGGCATTTAACCGCGGTCCCAACACAAACCCGGCGGTATATACAGAAACCTTGTCAACATTGGCAATTCGCATTAATGTTTTTAGTCCAACATTTTGACGCAACGCCAAAACCCGCAGTCCCGTCGCGACAAAGGCACGATTCAACCCTATGAGTGCCATGGTGTCGCATATCGTTCCCAACGCAACACAATCAAGATAATTTAACAGATTTACAGAATCTATCTTTGCCAACAATTCGGGCGTCGCCACAGATTTTAATTTGCGATTCAACGCAACCAAAACCAAAAACGCAACACCAACACCCGCCAAATACGTTAGCCCAGAATCATCATCAATGCGCTTTGGATTCACAACCGCATCGGCGGCCGGCAAAGAATTATCCGGCGAATGATGATCCGTAATCACAACCCGCATTCCAAGTGATTTTGCAATATCAACCTCTGGCCCGCCACTAATTCCACAATCAACAGTTATTAAAAGTCCGGCACCTTGGTTATGCAATTCATGTATTGCATCGGCATTTAATCCATAACCTTCACCTTCACGTGTTGGCAAATGCCAAATAACGTCCGCACCAATGGCACGCAAATACTTTATAAAAATCGCGGTTGACGTCACACCATCAACATCATAGTCACCATAAACAGCGATTCGTTCATTTTTTAAAACAGCATCAGAAATAACATCTATGGCGCGTTCACAGTCGCGCAATACAAACGGGTCCGGCATATAATCACGAATCGACGGATTAAGAAACTTTTCCATATCCGCATCGGCGACGCCACGATTATGCAACACTGTTTGCACCAAATCATCATCACCGAATTTACTACTACTATCCGACACCACCCATGCCCGACCCAACATGGATTTTTCAACAATGGTTTTCAACTTTATACTCTTTTCTTATTATCGGATATATTATAATCTAAAATTATTCAAATAGCAACGGCAGTATCGCATTCAATATTCGTCCGGCCGTTGGTGCCGCATTCCACGCCGCGGTTCGTTGCATACTTGATGCCTCAGTCCGTTGCGGTTCATCTATTGTCACCATCATTATATACTGGGGCGCATCAATCGGGAAGACGCCGACAAAGGTTGTCATATTTTTTGACTTGTCCGTCTGACCGCCGACATGTTTTTCCGCCGTTCCGGTTTTGCCACCAATTTTCATACCCGCCACACGCGCATTACGGCCGGTTGTTTCTTCGGCAATCCTGTACATAATACCGCGCAGTCTTTTCGATATTTCCGGCGCCAACACATGTTCACCAACCATCGGTCCAATTTCTTTTTTACGTATGGTTGGATAAATATAAATTCCACCATTAATCATCGAATTTATCCCAAGTAACACATGCATTGCAGACACATCGATACCCTGGCCAAAGGAAACCGTTGCACGTTCTGTTTTTCCCCACCGGTCCGGCATCTTTGGTTGCACCGTTCGACCAAAATCAAGTGTTAATGGTTCGTCCATATGAAGTCTGTGCATGAATTCCTGTTGCTTTCCATATGGCAAATCATGCGCTATTTGGGCACTGCCCACATTGCAGGAATGCAGCATTATTTCATCAACGTTCAGATAAGGACGCGGCGGTTTAAAAGTTTTAACATCAGTAATATAATGAACAACACGATTGCGCCGGTCCGTTATCGGATACGGTTTTGTCACAGGATATTCTTTATCAATCCCCTCTTCTATGGCCATCGCGGTATTAAATACTTTGAACACCGAACCAAATTCATATCGCCCGTCCAAGATTGGAAACATAGAACGTTTGAAATCAGCATTCGGCCACGACACCATCGCCAACATTTCGCCGGTCCGCGAATCCATCAACATTCCCATCGCACCTTTGGCATGGTAAAGCCCGACCGCCTTGATAAGTTGTTCATAAAACACCGCTTGGATTCGTGAATCAAGTGATAATTGTAATGGTTCTGTATTATTCACCAAATAATCTTCGAACTGTTTTTCAACACCGGTGCGGCCCCTTACGACACCTTTTTCTTCTTTTTTATTTGATTCGCCTATGAATCCAACGATACTTGCGAACAAGTTATCTTTTGGATATATACGTTTTTGTTTTGGTTTAATCCCAACGCCATTGACACGATTCTTTCTTTCAAGTGCCTTTCTGCAAATTTTTTCACTTGCATTCTTTTTTATAATTTTATATTTCCCATCTTTCAAAATATCAAACACGCGTTGCTTTGGGTATTCACTTTCGAACAACTTATTAATAACGTCGGCAACTTTTTCAGGCTCATCTACATACTTCGGCGACAAATCTATTTCACAGGTCACTAAATTCCTTGCCAATATTTCACCATTTCTATCGACAATATCCGCGCGCTTTACGACCCAACCTATTTTATCTACATTTTGTCGAACCCGATTCGAACCAAAAGACGCAAGTTGAACCGTCCGCCCCGCGAAAACCACAAAAGCAATCAAAAACAATCCATACACAAAACGCAACCGACCATGCCCCTGGGCGTCACCGGCCGCCCCAGTAAATCCATGCTTAAAAATATCCCTTCCTACTTCAAACATTATTTTCCATCTATTCTATCGGGCAAATCTTGGATTTCAACAGATTTATTAAAACTAACAACTTCAACCTTGCCAAGACCACTTCTATCAATAAAATCACGCAGATTTTCGGGCCGCACCAACTTTGCAAAATTCGTTTGGGCCAACGCAATATCTTGTTGAATATTACGAATTTCCTGACGCGTATCACGACGTTCCCTATTCTGCGTTCGATAGCAAACCTGTAACGCAACGGTCAACGCAACCACCAACACCAACATTGCAGACCCAATACGAAACATCTTTTCTTCTTCGTTCATTTTTCCCCCTGAATAAAATCCTTTGCGTTTATTGTATCACAAATTTTTCAAAAAACGAATCATAGAATGCACCCCATTAAGCCGCGCCGCACCAATATTTATCTGAAGTTCCAAAAATATTTTTTCGGGGTCCATTTGCCGTATTTCGTCCGGCGTTTTTCCATCAACCATTGACAAGATTATATATAAAATTCCGCGAACAATTGCCGAATCGGCAACACCATAGAAATTATTCCCCCGACGGCAAATTTGAACAAACGATGTACAGCCAACAATTTCACTGCATTCGGTTCCGTCCGGCACCGGCGCCAATTCTTTACCCAAATCCATAACGAATTCCAATCTTTCGACCGGGTCAACAATAGATTCCAAAGTCTTTTTTATTTGTTCGAATTTCATTTCTACCAACCACTGTTTGTTAAATCCAATTCAATCCGCGCGGCATCAGACATACGTGACAAATCCCACGCCGGTTCCCAAACCAATTCAACATTAACCGGCACCGGCGCAACAACCCGCGACACCGAATTTTTTACCTGGGTCAAAATATCTTCCATCATCGGGCAAGTCGGACTTGTAAAAGTCATCTTTATATTAACGGCATTTTTCGCAATATCGATATCATACACCAAACCCATATCCCAAATATTCACCGGAATTTCCGGATCATATACGGTTTTAAGGGCGCCAATAATATCGTCTTTTGTGAATGCCATTTTTATTTCACTATTTTCTTTATCACATCAATTGTTTTACTTATATCTTCCATCGTATTCCATGACCCAATGGAAATTCGGATTGAACCCGGAATGCCCATACGCGCATGAATCCAAGACGCACACATATTCCCCGCACGCACACAAATATCATTCGCCCCAATCAACGCGCCAACATCCAACGGGTGCATATCGTCCACAACAAAACTCAAAATCGCCGCATCACGCGTGGTCAGAATTTTTATTTTTGGATTTTTTACTAATTCATCATACGCATATTTTATCAAATCCGACATCGGCCGATGTTTTTCCAAATAATCAATCGCCGGCAAAAGTCCCGCAATCTGGGTCAGTGGTAATGTTCCGGCCTCCCACATTTCAGGGGATTCGTTCAAAATAAGATTAAGGTCTGGATTATTTTCGTGAAACAATGCGCCCCCCGAACCCTTTGGTGCAGATTCCATACCACCGACACGCATAACCATTCCACCGCCGAACTTGTCCGGAAATAATTTCTTTGAATCGCGAATATATAAAATTCCAACGCCCGTATCCGCACCAATTTTGTGTCCCGAAAAGACCAAGAAATCACAACCCCAATCTTTCACATCTATCTTTTCATGCACAACATATTGCGACGCATCAACAATCGTCACGACATTCGGATTCTTTGCACGTGCGGCGGCAATAATTGCACGCACATCTTGCGCCCGCCCCAACACATTTGACATCGCGGTTATAACTAAAAAATCGGTCTTTGGCACAGAATCCGGATTGATGTCCAAATTTTTATCCAGTTCGCATTTGAACATTTTACGAATACGGCCCACACACAATAATTCTTGCCATGGCAACCGCGCCGAATGATGGTCCAAATCAGACACCGCAAAACTTGACATTTCGCTGTATCCCGGTTGCCGCGTCAAAATATTCACAATTCGATTCAACCCATCCGTCGCGCCCGACGTAAAGACAATTTGATTTGAATCGGCATTTATAAATTCCGCCACGCGCCGACGTACGGCCGCCACCATATCATCAACCGCGGCCGCCCGCGCACAAATTCCACGCCCGGCATTAGCACAAGAATTCCGCAAAAAATCCGCCTCTGCGTTTATAACACATTCCGGCTTTTGCGCGGTCGCGGCGGCATCTAAATATATGATTTTATTCATTTTACGTTTTCCCTTGCTTTTTATTCGAATTATAATACACTTGTGCCAAATATCAACCAGCAAAGGAGAAAAAATATGTCGGTAAAACATGCAACTGACGACAATTTCACAGAATTAATTAACGGCACATTAACACTTGTTGACTTTTGGGCCCCATGGTGCGGACCTTGCCGTATGTTTGGCCCGATATTCGAATCTGAATCTGAAAAGCACCCCGGTGTGAATTTCGTAAAATTCGAAGTCAATGATGAAAACAGACGCACGCCGGTAAAATTTGGAATTCGCGGAATCCCAAGTGTATTGGCATTTAAAAACGGCGAATTAGTAGAAGCACGCAGCGGATTGATGGATAACGAAACACTTTCCGCATGGATTACGGAATTAAAAGGATGAAAAAATGGCAAAAGCTGATTACAAAACAATTGAACTTGCACCGAAATATGTCCCCAAAAAATCTGAACCATATATGTGTCCGGAACATTTGGCGTATTTTTATCAATTATTAAGCGCCCAAAAAGAAGAAATCATGCGACAAAACGCGGCGGCATTAAATTCGGTCACTGCGTCAACCGTCACGAATTCCGCAATCACCGGTGATGAATCCGATAACGCCACCGCCGAACAAGAAACATTTATGACATTACGTATGGCGGAACGCGATAATAACTTGCTTGCAAAAATCAATAACGCGCTTGACCGAATTGAAAACGGCACATATGGATACAGTGTTATATCCGGCGATGAAATCGGCCTGAACCGTATGCTTGCCCGACCATTGGCCACAATGACAATTGAAGAGCAAGAAGAACACGAAAAAAAGCGTTAATAGAAGAACATTTGTAAAAAACAACAGGCGACCCAAATCGCCTGTTTGTTTTTTACATTACCATGCGCCACCAAACTATTTACTTGTGCGATCTTCAAGCAAACCTTTGTAAAAAGCGGCCGTTTTTGCTGAGGCTTCTAGTGCTTTCTGTTTCGCCCTGGCTTGTTCTTGCGCCTCATATAAAGCATAAACATCACCAAAAATAGATAATGCCGTATCATGAGGCACACCCCTTTCCTGACGAACAATGCCTTCTTTGAGAACGAACACATCAATTGCCGCTATACAGTCAGGATCAGTGTAAGCATAATCACCATTATAATAATAACCCGCAACCATAAGAATCGGTTTACCGTTTTCACTAATGAACCACCACTTTGGTTTATCATCTTTGCTAGTTTCGATAACTATATCGCTGCCACGCTGTTTTTTCTTCTCTATTATGTCCGCCAATGACCATTGTTCGCATTCACCAAGCGTGTTCGCAAGATAACGATAAATTTTATACTTTTCTTTCTGTACTTCTTGTGCCCTTGCCGCTTTTTCTTCGGCCTTTTTTCTTTTTTCCTCAGCGAATTTTACTTTGGCTTGTTCTTCCACCATCACTCGCATATCATTCCAAATAGCCGCAACTTCGTTATCATACGGCAGATTCTGTGACTGAAGCACGCCATTTTTATACAATCTATTTGAATACCCCTGCAAATCTGGATCATAGTACCGACAAGCCCTAAATGTTGACACAACACATTTATCAGCATTAACTTCATCAACACTATACCATTCCAATCGATATTTTCCCACTTCATGCGGTACTTCTTTATTTCTAAACGGAACTTTTTTCCAGTGTATATTCGGTAAATACTCGACATACCCACGAACTTTCGGGTCGGCCCCTGCTTTCTTCCGGATTTCCAAATATTCTTTCAAAGTCATGTTAACACCTTTGTATCAATTCAATAATGCCATATTATTATACAAAATGCACAAATGTCAAACTTTTTGTGTGCAAAACAACAGGCGACCCAAATCGCCTGTTGCTATTTTTATTTCTTTTTCTGAACCCGGCGGCCCGCAGGTTTCTTTTTCGGCGCGGGTTTGGATTCTTTCTTTGCCGGTTCCGCCTTTTTGCTATCCGTTTTCATTTCTTTCTTGAAAACCTTTAGCCCATTGGCAAGATTTTTCATCATACCCGGAATCTTTGCGTGGCCAAACAAAACGACCAACAGCAAAACGATAACCAGTATTTCCATCCAACCGAGTTTTCCAAACATTTTTATCTCCTTATTTCGCTACATAGCAATCAAGCCCATCGGACTTTGCGTTGCGACAGAACCCATTTGCGTCACCAGACGTCGAAAACGCCACACGCAAACGATATGTCGTTGTTCCATTCGGCAACACCGCCGCAAGTATCACGAATTGTTTGCCCGCAAACAAATTCTGGTGACCGGCGCGAATTTTTTTCTCGGCGGCTTCGGCGGCGGCGCGTGTGCTATACGACCCGAACTGCACATACCAACCACCATTTGCAACCTTTTGCGCGGCGGGCTTTGGCGCCGGCTTTGGCTTTGCCGGTGTCTTGGCCGCCTTTGGTGCCGGTGCCGGAATCGGTTTTGGCGCCACTGTTTCACGTGCCGGATTAAAGGTGACATCTTTTCTATCTTCTATTACACGCACATTCTGATTCGGTTGTGGTGCGGCCTGAACGGGCTGTGGCACCGGCTGTGGTGCGGGACGTGCGACCTGAACCGGTTGTTGTATCGGTTGTGGAATCGGACGTTCAACCTGTTGCGGCATTGGCACCGGTGCCGGCTGCACTGGTGCGGGCGGAACAGCCTGGGTCGGCATCGTCTGCACCGGCATTGGCCGCGGCGCAGGCATAATGGCCTCTGGCTCACGCTCTTCAACCATAACAGGCGCGCCCAAATCAACCTCTATCGAAGACGAAGAATTATTGCTGACCACGCGAACAATAATAAACACCGCCAAAACAATTATCGCAACGCCAATCGCCAACAGCAACCAAGGCCGGTGTGGCCGCGGCGTGACAAAAGGCACCGCATCGGGCAAAGCCTCGTCCGTCACTTCTTCGGCATCATCTAAATCTAAAAGTTCTAAATCTTTTTCGTCACTCATGACACATTCTCCCTTTATGATATGGGATATTATATCACAAAAAAACAATATCACAAAAATTATTTTGCGGGACGCGCACCAAAGTTTGGCGGAACGATTAATTTGTGATTCTGTTCAACAATCGGTTCGACTTCGCAAGACCGCGTGCACGCGCCCAGCGCAACCGGCAACAACATAACAAAAACTAAAATTATTTTTTTCATATCAAATCCTTTTTGCATAATTATGCCCCAATCAAACGATTGGGGCAACGGTTTTTTATCGCACAGGAATTATATGTCCAAATCTCTGTTTTTGATTTTACTTTTAAGGTTTTCAATAAAATCATCTAACTGAACATTAAATTCTTGTTTTCCGTCACGACGTCTTACCGATATTGTTTGCGATTCTAATTCTTTATCACCAACAATAATCATGTACGGAATCTGTTTCAGTTGTGCATTACGGATTTTCTTTTGCATACTTTCCGCGGAATAATCTTTCTTGATACGCAAACCCGCGGTGGCAGTTCTTATTTCCACACCCTGCAATTTTTCCGCGATACTGTCCGCATAAACTTTGCAGCGATCTGAAATCGGAATAATTACCGCATGCACCGGCGACAGCCAAACCGGCAATTTCCCCGCCAAATGTTCCAACATCAATCCCATAAACCGTCCGAGCGATCCATAAACAGTCCGGTGGATAAGAATTGGGGTTTTCTTGTTGCCGTCTTTATCTATGTACACACAGTTAAAGTTTCGTGGCAATTGGAAATCCAACTGAATAGTCCCCGTCTGCCATTCGCGCCCCAAACTATCAACCATTTGAATATCCAACTTTGGCCCATAAAACGCACCATCTTTTTCTTTGATTCCGAAACCATTATTACCGAATCGGTTAACCAATATTTTTTTCAAAATGGTTTCCGCCTTGTTCCAAGTCTCGATATCGCCCATAAAGTCATCAGGTCTTGTCGATAATTTGATAAAATATTTCATATCGAACAACTTATAGTAATATTGAATTATATCAATAATACGGTTGTATTCGTCTTCTATCATATCTTCGCTGATAAAAATATGCGCATCATCTTGATTGAATTCATAGGTTCTGAACAAACCATTCAATGCCCCAGAATTTTCATAACGATAGAGCATGTCCGCGTCCGCCAACCGCCAAGGCAAATCGTGATAACTGCGCGGTTCATGTTGGTACGCGACAATAGAATTTGGACAAGACATCGGTGCCAAAGCAAAAACATTATTGTCGTCTTCTTTGAATACGAACATACTGTCTTTATAATGGTCCCAGTGGCCACTTGTTTCGTACAATTCCTTTTTGTTCATCAGTGGCGAACGGAATTCCAAATAACCATGCTTTTCATGATATTCGGACCAAAAGTTATACAATTCACGATAAACCGTCCACCCGGCCGGCATATAGTACGGAACACCCGGCGACCGTTCATCGAAAAAGAACAATCCCAACGCCGGCCCGATTTTTCTGTGGTCGCGTTTCGCCGCTTCTTCTTGCATTTTAAGGAACGCGTCCAACGCTTCTTTACTTTCAAACGCGTCGACATAGATACGTTGCAACATTTTGTTTTTAGAATCACCCTTCCAGTACGCACCGGCGACACTGCGAATCTTAAAACCGTCGCGCGGCAAATCTTTGGAACTTTCCACGTGCGGCCCGCGACACAGGTCGGTGAAATCGCGGAAAGTATAAATCGACAACTTTTCGCCCGCCGCATCGTATTCGTTCAACCATTCCATTTTATACGGTTGATCCGCAAAGATTTTTTTCGCCTCGTCCAAATCAACAATACGCTGTTCGAAACGACCATTAGACTTAATCAATTCGCGCATTTCTTTTTCGATTTGTTCAAAATCATCTTCGGAAAAACGATAGTCCGTATCAAAGTCGTAATAAAACCCGTTTTCAATCGCCGGACCACCCGCGAACTTAATCTCTGGGTGTAATTTTTGCACCGCCGCCGCCATCACGTGCGCCAAAGAGTGCCGAATCAATTCAATTGGATATGACATAATAATATTCCTTTATATTTCTGTTATTTTTTCAAACTGTTTGATTATATTCGTGCGTCACAAAAAACGCAAATAGAAATTACCGTACCCCCGCGGGGGTCGTTGTAGTCGTGGTCGTAAAGATAAACAAAAACTGTTTCATGCCATGCATTATATTCCAACCGAATCGAAAAGTCAACATCAGTGTTAGTGGCCAGTGTAAGTGACGTTATTGATTCTGGGGCACATAAACGTTGGTGCTGGCCGGCGGTCCGGCGGTAAAGTTCGTATTTGCCGGAACACTTGTAAAGAATCGCCCTTCGACCGTATCATACATTCCGACGGTCGTACCATATTGTGCCGGAATCATATTACGAACAAGCGCCCCATTATTGTATATTCTAAAATGACGGCATTGCCCTACACTGGGACCAACCGTTTCTGATGCCCCCGGCGCGGATTGACCAAAAGCAAACAATTTTAATGTATATGGCGTTTCAAAACTGTCGGCCGTAAAGGGTTCGCCATATTGTGTCCCATTAATAGTATGAACATCTTTATCAAACACAACATCTAACCATGTTCCAATCGAAACATTCGGGCCATTCACATGACTGCTCCCACCAAACTCAAAAAACATTACTGTATTTGGATCTGCACGACCATTATACGTACCAATGACAAACGCGTTCCTTGGTGTACTGGTATAGCGCGCCCCAAAAAGGCGCCCAGACGTGGCCAAATCAGATGTCTGATAATAACGCCAACCAATCTCTACACGCGAATCCTGGTTTAACCTGACCTCGGTATCAATATACTGCGAACCATCGGATTGAATGTATTCCAATTCTGTATATCCGTCCGGCAGCATACCACCAATATCATTATGTATTGAATAAACCCAACAAAGATTCGTATCTGGTTTATAATCCCTGCATTTAAATTCGCTATCAAGTCCCGTCTTTAATGCCGCGTTGAATGTTTTTGCGTCGATTAAATCGTTGCTTTGCTGTGCGTATGAACCACTATCTTGATAAATACCTTTCTGCCCTATTCCGCCCGATTCACCGGTATATGTGACGGCGGTGTGGTCGTTAACCGGGGCGATGTCGTCCTGTTTTTGATTTAGTTTCGTATTCACGCCCCCAACCATGGGCAGCGAATCGGTTCCACCATTATCCAGGTCCGATGTGACGGCACGTTTTTGCACCGTTCCAGCCGAATTAGTATATTCCATGGCTTTGTTCACTTCCGCAGTAAATTTATTTTGTCGTGTGTCCAATTCATGTTCGACGTATTTCAACGACGTTGCGGTTTTGCGGTCCGCGGCTTCTTCGGCCAACGCCGGCAACACCGCCGCCAACAACCCAAACACCAAAAACTTTTTCAAAAACATTTTCCTCCCCTTTTTGCTTTTCACTAACCACTGGCCACTTACACTTACACTAAAATAAGTGCCGCAATGGAAACCAAGCGGTCGGGGTGTTGGTAAATCATACAAAGCATTGATTCCCATGGCCTTTATATATACTCCATAGGCACCCCAACCAACGGGGTGATGCCAAGATTACGGCACAAAACATCGGGGATTTTGCGAATGATTACGCGGATTACGACAATTTTGTGCCGGCTTTGTATGGGCCTACCACAGCCCCGAACCAGATTCCCATCTGATTCAATCCTATCTTATCAAAAACCACAGATTTTAGTCAAGCATGAATTACACATCCAAAATCGCACCATACAGGACGGCAAAGAAAAAACACACCGTCCCGGCGATTACGAATAAATGCCAAATCGCATGTGAAAACTTTAATTTCCGCCAAAGGTAAAATATCACACCCAAACTGTATGACAATCCACCGGCCAATATAAACCACAATCCCCGCGGCGGCACGCGCGCCAACATAACCGGCAAAATAAATATCAACGTCCACCCCATAAGAAGGTAAAGCGCAACGACCCACTTCGGCTGTTGCCGGGGATTATGAATTTTGACAATCGCGCCGAAAATCACAATCGCCCACAAAATTCCAAAGACCGTCCACCCAATCGCGCCGCGCAAATTCACAAGCAAGAACGGCGTGTACGTCCCGGCAATCAACGCATAGATGGCGACACTGTCCCACACTTCAAAGAAACATTCGCTTTTGCGGCCAATGGTTATGTGGCACATTGTCGAACCGAAATAAAGCGTGAACATGGTGAATCCGAAAATCGCGCACGACACCACCGACCACGCGTTGCCATAAATCGCCGCAAACACCACAAGCAGTGTAAGTCCCGCAATCGCAAGCCCGATACCAATTCCATGCGTCAGAACATTTAACAATTCTTCGCCACGCGTTGACCGCCGTTCCCAACGAAAAAGTCCCGTCGCGCGCAAAACACGCAGCAACCGCGATGCATGCCTGTCGCGCCGTACAGACTTTAATTTCGTTCGAACAACCTTACGATTTTTTGTCACCGTCATAACAACGCCTTTATCCTTTTTACAACCCTATCTGCGCCCATCACCTGCATAATGGAATAAAGATCCGGCGTGTTTGTGCGCCCCGAAAGCGCAACACGCAAATCCATCGCAACATCACCATTTTTAACACCGAACTTTTCGGCAACCGCAACAATTTTATTCCACCACGTATCTTTGTTATCGGCGATATCAAACGTTTCCAAAAACGCACGCAGCACATCGGCGTTATATTTGTATTCGGCGTTCGGCACAAACAATTCGTCCCAGAAAAATTCTTCAATCGCGAGAGTTTGCTTCCAAGTGATAAAATCTTTCCGAATGCGCTTTGGATTGTCACGTTCAATGCTCAGCACCGCCGTCAGGTAATCAATGTCCGCGACCTGCATCTTTTGCTTTTCATCGCCATATTCATTTGCCCATGTCGCAACCGATTTTACCAAATCCGAAACGGACATCGCGCCAATGTATTCTTTGGCCCACCATTCCAATTTCTTCATATCGAACAAACCACCCGACATAGGAATTTTTTTCGGCTTCATTTCATATTCCCAGAAATTTTTGACCGCGCCTTTTAACTTGGCTTCTTCATATCCAGGTGCCAAAATATTTCCCAAATACTCAATCAATGCATCTGTCGGCCAACCTTCTTGCATAAAGAACGCGACATTATTTTCGGGGTCTTTTCTCTTTGACATTTTACGTTGTTTGCCAGTTTCTTCATCAATTTTATCAAGTGTCGCCGTATGAATATAATTTGGCAATTTCCAACCCATCATATTAAACATCTGAATATGCAACGCGACCGTTCCAAAATATTCTTCACCGCGAACAACATGTGTCACGCGCATAAAATGGTCATCGCACAGGTGCGCAAAATGATATGTCGGCAACCGATCCGTAGATTTAATCAAAACAATATCTTCATTATTTTCCGGCACCGAAATAGAACCACGAACTGTATCTTTAAAGAAAATTCTTTTATTCGGATCGCCCGTTGAATACAAACGAATCGATGGCACTTCGCCGTTATCCAAATGTTCAATTATTTCGTCCGGCGTTATATCACGATAACGCGCAAATTCGCCATAAATCCCCGTTGCAAATCCGGCCGCCTTTTGATTTTCACGAATTTCGTCCATTTCTTCTTGGGACAAAAAGCATGGATACGCACGACCGTTGCGCAACAATTCCGCCGCCACCGAATGATAAATATCTTTTCTTTGCGACTGATAATACGGGCCATAAGTTTCATCATTATTATATGTGATGCCAAATTTCGCCAAAGAATCTATCACAATACCAACTGCTTCTTTGATTTCGCGTTTTGTATCGGTATCTTCGATACGCAACATAAAAACGCCATTTGATTGCTGCGCCAATTTATAATCAATCAAACCACTATACAGATTCCCAAGGTGCATAAAGCCCGTCGGACTTGGGGCGAAACGCGTCACCATCGCGCCGTCGGGCAACGTGCGTGGCGGGAATTTTTCCTCTAATTCCGCGATGGTATATTTCGGCGCCGCGCCAAGTACGCGTGCGATTAAATCTTGTGATAAACCTGTTCTCATATCAAATCCTTGTGTTTTTAATATATGCATTTTATACTAATAATATGGAAAAACAAGAAATAAGAACTTTTGGCCGCCGTCATGGCAAAAAATTATCCGCGCGCAAAGAATCGCTGGTTCGCGACGTGTTACCGGCGCTTTGCCCACGTGCGGGCGAAAAAATCGATATACTTGAAATTGGTTTCGGTTCTGGCGAACACGTGCGGGAACTTTCCGCCGCGAATCCAGATGCGGTTATTCTTGGCGCCGAACCGTTTATGAACGGCGTTGCCGCCCTGCTCTCCGCCATTTGTGACGAAAGTGGCGCGGTGTTGGACGAATACAAAAACATACGCATTTTCCCGGACGACGTGCGAATCGTTTTGAACGGTGGCGCATACAGTTTCGACGAAATCTGGATTTTGCACCCCGACCCTTGGCCCAAGGCGCGCCATGAAAAACGCCGATTATTAAGTGCGGATTTCTTGAATTTACTGTCAAAAAATTTGTCGCCAAACGGCAAAATCATCATCGGCACCGATCATTGGGAATATTACGATTGGATTTTGGCCCAGGTAAAAAATACGAATCTTTGCGAAACCGATTCGGCGCAAAACATTATCGAAACGCGCTATCAAAAAAAGAATATGGCAAACACAAACGCACCAAAATACATCATTCTTGGACACGCCGATTAATATTTACAAATATACGCATATTCGAAACCAAATCGGGCTGAATTTTTTGACAAAGGCGTAACGCCTGGCTTATGCGCAACATATTTTTTCCAAACCACATATGCAAATCACTATCAATATTCCAATTGTTTAGCATATCAAAAACAATCCCAACAAAATTAGAATTCGCATCAAACAAATCACCCTTTGCCGTTATCAAAATCGCATCAGGCCGAATATCACGCAGCGCATCAAACACCGCCGACCACGTCCCCCCGCGCATTTCATCAATATCAACCGCCACAGAAAAATGTTTATCAAAAAACAAATCTTGCCGAACAGGTTTTATCGCCCCACAAAAATCCGCAATATCTTTCACATGCACAAAAATTTGTGCGCCAACCGCCCCGGACTTAAATGCGCTGGTCACATTCGTCGCCAAATTTGACACCGCATCAAAAACATCGGCATCATCGGCCATCGCAAATTCAAATCTGTTAAAGATTTTTATATGATTTTCTTCGACCCATGGCCACATCTCTGATGTTGCGGCACATGGCATCGACACGTATGACACCCCCATATCAAGCACGCTATCGGCAAAGCCCGCCAAATCCGACGAATCAGTATCCGCGTCGGGAATCCATATCGCCTGCTTGTCTGCTATATCATCAAAAACGTAATCAAAAGACATCATAACACTTTCTACTTTATCACATTTGTGGTATAATTCAAAAGTCATGAAAAAGTTTTTTGAAAAATTTTTACTGGGGATTTTGTGGCTACTTGCCGTTACATTGGCAATCACGTTTTGGATGAACGTGCAATACGGCTTTGACATGTTATCGGCGGCACATTGGGAATATCTTGGCACACTCCAGGCGCACCGTTCCCAAATAAAACCAGGGTTCTATATTTCCATAATTGCGGCACTTTGTATCGCATTGGTTGGGCTGTATTTCATTGTCCGACCGCGCCCACGAAATATCCGCATTCCCGCCACACCGGCCCCCGCGCCGACCCCGGTCCCGACAAAGCCGACAACCGTTCCAAACATTCCCGCACCACAACCGGTGGCGCAACCCAAAAACGTTGAACCACAACCAACATATACGCCCCGCCCCGCGCCCGCGATATCTGTGTCTGCGCGTCCAATGTCGCCATCTGGTCTGCATTCTCCATTGTCAAGGCCAACGGCAACACCGACCGCCCCTGTACCAAATCCGACAACGGTTCCGATAATTCCAACCATACAAAACACACCAAAGCCCAAAATGGATCCTGAAATTCAGACTATACTTGAATCGTCCGGCAGATACATTGTCAAAACATGTGAAAAAATCGGGAAACTGCGGAATACACTTGTTGCGATTGCATATAATCAAACGATACGGATTGTTGCAACCGACGTAAAACCCGAAGAAATGGTTGACGCAATTCAAACGCTGATTACGATATTTGACGACACATTGGGCAGTACCGCAAATGACATCACCCTGCGCGGGTTAATACTTAATCCGACCGAACCAAATAAACGTGAAGATGATTTAATAACAACATTTAACAACAAAGACGAATTTACAAAATATGTAAGCGAACACAAAAACAATAAACCAGACGATTACGATGCCGAACTGTTTGATGCATTTTCTACATACATCAACACCGTAATCGGATACGTTGGGAAAGCATAATGCAATGGAACCAAGCAATTGCCGAAAAAAGATTATCCGATTTAAAAATGTCGGACATGCCCGTTATGCAAATCACACCGAAACTATCGACTGTTCCCCAAGATTGGTTCATTCAATACAGGAAATTATGTCGCGAATTTATGCGTTCGCTTTCCGATTGCGTCCAAGAATTGGCATTGATGAACCTTGGGCGCGAAGAGTTTATGGATCTATTGATGGGGCGTGCAATTCCAAGGAATCTTTCTTTTCGTTTTCGTGTGCCATTAATCTGGGGCGGGAAACTTGAAACAGATAACATGTTTATGTGTGCCACTTTCCCGCAATCGCAGAACCTTGATAGATTTATAATTGAACAATACGGAAACGAAACGATATGGTTGCCCAATCCAAAGAAAAAACTTTACTTGCCGATACATTCAACGGTAAGTGGCACCGGCGGAAACGCCACCGCCGACAGGCTTAGCCAATTTGCCGCAACAATGAACAGCGGTCGCACACAACCATAAAGGAATAAATGAATGAATCCGCTACTTGAATCTTTGAAACGTCATAATGCTTTTTTTGCGCCACCGATACCCGATGGACAATTTGCGATTTTAAATATAAATTTGCAAAAAATACGGGCGGCAACATTACCCACAGAAATCATAAATTTTTACAAAACTTGCGGTGGTATCAAACTTGAATCAGGATACATTTTCGGCCCAAACGAATTCAAAGTTGGCGCATCGCGCCCTGTGCCAAACATATTGGAAATAAACCAAGAACTTACGAACATATCTTCCCTTCGTGGCAAAACTATTTTTGGGCGTAATGATTTATTTTGGTTTGCTTTCGATGCTTTGGGAACATATACAATGCTTGATAACGTCGGACTTCAGATATTGCGGAAATACAAAGACCCGTATCGGGCCATATACGAATGTATCGCCGGGGGAAAAATTTAGAATGAAGAAATTATCAGTATCTTTATCGGGACATCAAACCAGCATATCGTTGGAACCTGAATTCATCAATGCAATACGCGACATTGCGATTGCAACAAACAAACCCGTTGCAAAAATAATTGATGAAATAGATGAAAAACGCGCAATCGGCACAAATCTTTCTTCCGCCGTTCGCATTTATGTTTTGAAATATTTTCGCAAATAATTTCTTACTTTTTACGTGTCACACCCGAAATCCATATTGTGCCTAAACACGACACAACAAGTATTATTATCATCCACATATCGCGACCCATTTTACGGTACAACGTCCTGTGCGCACCACAAACAGTTCCATCGACGTGGCCGGAAACACCAACCGGAATAGATGATTCAACACTGCCATTTGCTGCGATAAATGCACTTATACCCGAATAATTTGATCGTACAATTGGCACACCCGATTCAATGGCATACCGGCGCACCATATCTAAATGCTGATACGTCCCCGGCGTTTTACCGAACCAGTTATCATTCGTAATATTCACAATTGCATTCGGAACTTTACCATACGGAATCAGCGAATCAGAAAAAATAATTTCATAACAAATCGCCGGCGCAAAAATAAATTGTTTTCCTGATAAATTCATTGTTATAAGTTCTGGTCCATCACCAGCCGTCAATTGTCCGGGCGTCGGGATAAAATCCCCAAACGGCCGATATTCCCCAAACGGAACAAGATGCGATTTACTATATACATCGGAAACCGTTGCGTCTGAATTTACCACTAACATAGAATTATATAATTTCCCATCATCAAAATAATTCGCCCCGATGACCATAGGCCTATCCAGAACACGCGCCATCGAAACAATATCACCCGGCATCATAACAAATGGATACGCGGTTTCCGGAAACACAATCAAATCATATTCCCCTTCGGCGGCCGCAAGCGCGGTCATAACCTGTAAATTATGATTTGCATTTTGTAATGCCGCCGCACGTGAATGTGTCGCCTTTTGCGCCGCATTTTGCGCAGGTTGCACAATTCTTATAATCGGTCGATTTTCTGAATCACAATGATTTGCAACAAAATGAACATTACGAATTCCGTATAAAATCCCGATTGTTCCAAACATCAAAAAACAGAACAAAACAAAATAATTTAACCCAATACGGCGATTATTTATAATTTCACATACCGCGGCAATTATTCCAACCACCACAAACGTAAGACCCAACGCACCATAAAGCGACATTGAATTTGAAACATACAAATTTTGCAACGATATATTCGCAATCGGGTTCCATGGAAACCCAGTGAACAACCATTCGCGCAACCATAAAACAAGCGTCCAAATCGATGCGAACAAAAATGGCCTACACGCCGGATTTAGCCGTATAGACGAAATTGCAAGGAACGACGGTGCGAAAACAATTCCGCCCAAGAAACCGATTCCCAAAATCGCCGGCAACGTCCAAATTGCAAACTGACTTGCAAGTTCCGGAACGACATAGATACTGTTCAGCACCCACCAAAACATCGCAATCGCATACACCGCACCGAACGGGAAAATCCGCCAAAACCTGCGCCAACATGAAATACCGGTCAAAGTTTTCAACGACAACAAATATGCGCCACCGACGCCAATCAATGTCGCCCACCACAAATTAAACGGTGCAAAACCAAAACTTGCAACAACGGCACACAAGGCGAACATTGTCGTTCGACCGAACGCGCCATGAAAGAAGCGCTTTAAATTCATAACAAATTTCCCGCCCGGGCAACACGATTCATCTATGCATACGCCGGATTCCGCCGTATAGGGGTTTTTATACCCCAATTTTTTTAATATTGTTATTTCCTTTTTTTCCATACGCGCGGCATCTTTGTCATTCAAATGATCGTATCCCAAAAGGTGCAACATTCCATGCACAACCATATGCGCCGTATGTTCGGCCACCGATATATTTTCGTTTTTTGCCTCACGCTGAACAGTATCCAATGATATAAAAATATCGCCCAACAAAACATCATCACCCAATTCAAAAGACAATACATTTGTGGGCTTATTCATTCCGCGATATTTCTTGTTAATTTTCTGTATCGCCACGTCATCGACCAGTGTAATCGACACCTCCGCATTTTTATAGGCGGACGTGACCGCGGCATTTGCGATTTTTTCAAAATCTATTTTATATTTTTTCCATCGTTTATCTTCCACATTTACAAATACGCGCATGACGTTTTCCCCCTATATTTTATATTTGCCAACCAAACATTTATCGAATACAATTATATCACAAAACCAAGAAGAAGAAAATGCAGAATAATTCACGACCACTTGCCGACCTGATGCGTCCAAACACAATTGATGACGTCGTGGGACAAACGGCACTGCTTGGTGAAAACGGCATAGTCCGTCGCATGGTCGCGGCGCACAAACTTTCGAACCTGTTGCTGTGGGGGCCACCGGGGTGTGGCAAAACAACAATTGCGCGCGCACTTGCAAATTCGGTCGATATGGATTTTGTTCCGATGTCTGCGGTTTTTTCCGGAACGGCGGACATAAAAAAAACGATGGAGGTTGCACGCACAAATTCGGCTATCGGACGCGGCACACTTTTGTTTATCGACGAAATTCATCGATTCAACAAAACGCAACAGGATACATTGTTGCCGTATCTAGAGGACGGAACCGTTGTGTTTATTGGTGCAACCACCGAAAACCCAAGTTTTAATTTAAACAACGCGTTGCTGTCACGTTGTCATGTTGGTGTTTTGGAACCGCTGAATACGGCGGATTTGGCGACACTTATTGACCGCGCGGAAAAATTTATCAGTAAAAAATTACCGCTTTCACCCGACGCAAGAAAACATCTTGCGGAAATTTCCGATGGCGATGCGCGATTTTTGTTAAACACAATTGAATACTTGTCGAACGCAAAGTTCAAGAAAAATCTTGGTCCCGACGAATTGGACAACGTGATTCAAAAACGCGCACCGCTTTCCGACAAAAGTGGCGACGAACATTACAATATGATTTCGGCCGTCCATAAATCACTGCGTGCAAGTGATACGGACGCGGCGCTTTATTGGGTTGCGCGCATGATGACCGCCGGCCAAGACCCGATGTATATTTTCCGCCGTCTTACACGTTTCGCGATGGAGGATATCGGACTTGCCGACCCGAACGCAATGCAAATGGCCCTGAACGCATGGCAAATATACGAAAGAATGGGCAGTCCCGAAGGCGACATCGCCATGACGGAACTTGTTATATACCTTGGCACCGCACCCAAAAGTGTCGCGGCGTATCGGGCACAAACCGCATCATACGCGGTGGCGCGGCAAACATCGAACCTTATGCCGCCAAAGAATATTTTGAACGCACCGACAAAAATGATGAAGAACCTTGGGTACGGGAAAAATTATGTCTATGACCCCGACACCGAATCTGGGTGCAGTGGTCAAAACTGTTTCCCCGAAAGCATGTCGCGCCAAAGTTTCTATCACCCAATCGAACGCGGATTTGAACGTGAAATTAAAAAGCGTCTTGAATATTGGAACACACTGCGCGCACGCGCAAACAACGATTCAGAAAACTAGAACAAGATATTTATTCTTAATCCGGCGACAAATTTTTCCACTTCAAAGGAATAATCGAAATGTCCGACATACTGTGTGCGCCCATATTGCCGAACGACGCGCCCGCCAACGGTTTCTTCATCATAAAATTTATTGGTCGCCTTGCGCAAGTTCGCACCAATTCCGACACGCCAATCGTCATTCACACGCAAATACAAATCAGGCGAAAAATCAATAAACGCCATACCATTGTTGCCATTAAAAATCCAACTTGATTTTACCGTTGCGGCAAGTGTCACATATTCATATTGTCGCCCAAACCGCAAACCCAAATAATACACAGAATCCGCGAAATCCGGCGAACGCAGACGATGTGTTCCACCAAATTTAACACCACCCAAAACATCATAAATCAAATGATCATCTTCGGAATTTGCGATACGATAAAGCGCGTTCAAATCAACACTTGAAAAACCATTTTCATCGCCGTCGAAATCACGTTGGTAATAAAAATTTCCACCAACAACCAAACCATCAACAACGCCATAGTTCAAATATTGACCCGCACGCAGACCATTTTCAAAATAATCCAAAACGGTTTGCGACAACACATGCCCACGCGCAGTTAAAAACAACGGATCGGCCGTATCATCGGACAAACCTTTGGCATGCGCGCCACCGCACAAAATCGCAGACAAAAAGAAAGTACAAAAAATTTTTTTCATACGCGCACCCCAATACATAAATCAACCGGCGACACAGGCCGCCGGTCGAATTAACAAACGCATTAGAAATAGAATATAACCTGGGCCCCAACGGACATTTCTTTGTAATTATCCAACTTGGCTTTGCCGATACCGGTAAGTGCATCAAGGTATTTCCATTCATCATCGTCTTCGTCGTAATAATACCCTTGCCTATACGCATTCAGCTTTTGACCATCGGCGGTATCATAGAAAGACGCCTTGCCATAGATATTCAACGCAAACCAATCGTTCGGTTGCCACCCAAGCGCCGCCTTGACATACGCCTGGCCATGCCAGTCATAATAGCCATAGATAGCTTCTAGGTTTAATGTCCAGTCTTCTTCCAACACACTAAACACGCCCAATCCGCCTTCGACGAACAGTGTTGTTTGCGTATCGCCATTGTACGCGATAAACAATGTCCCTTCGTGTCCGTCTTCATTCACGCCCGTAACATAATTGCCATAATACTTATCATCAAAGTTCACCAACCAACCGCGGACCAATCCATAGATTGTTGACTTTGAAATTTTGTATCCACCCTTTAAATCAAGAACGAATTCATTGGCAATATCTTGTTGCCTTTCATAATACGCGGACATGGTCGCAATCCATTCGTTGTTATCAACGAACCGCCATTGCAAACCCGCGCCATAGATATTCAATCCATTATCTTTCATTTCATCGTCCGGCGAATGTGCCCAATCGAATTTATATTTGGTTGAATCGAAACGCCCCATCACCAAAACACCGAACTTATCGGTTATACCGAAACTAAAATCTTCCTTGACCGCGAAACCACGTGCAGACCATTTGGCGAAATCGTCCATACTGCTCCACGCAGAATCCAAAAGGAAATTCACATTATACGACGCGTAATTATACGAAACATCCGTTATCGCACCAAACTTTCCTTCGGTCGGTTGAAAGAACGGATGCGCCAAATAATATTTCCGCTTTATCTGACTGCGTACGGTCGAAGAACGATTGTACGAAGACGATGATGACGATGCGCCATTATAATACATCTGACCACGATTGGCGGGCGCGCTGTAATTCGAAGTCGTCGTATATCCAACATTCGATTGCCGCACCGGCGTCGCATAGGTCCGCGTTGTTGAACGCGTTTCATACTTTTGATAATTCACATTCGGGCTGTACCGCATTGCGGGCGTTGTCGTATCCAGGTTTGCCGCCGATGCGCCCCCCATACCCGCATTAGTCGCCGCAACCGCCGGTGTTAACCCAACAATCCCAGCCAAAGCAAAAACGTATCCTTTCATTTATTTTTCTCCTTATTTTATAGACAAATTATATCACAAAAAATCCCATTCACAAAGCACAAAAAACAGTGCGTTTTCGTTCCAGTCATACCGCCATAAGGCGGTATGACATCACTAACACTAACCACTTACACTAACACTTGCATCACTGATTCTGGGGGATATAAACATTGTCATTATATGTCGTATCCGGCCAATCTTCTTCCACCGGTGTTTTAAGTGGGTAATACACCGTTACCGGTGTTCCGGCGGCGTATTGCGCCGCAAGCCATTGTTTGAATACGGGTACATTTTCCGACGAAACATCACCATACCCAATACTAATCGCACACGCGGCACCACCGGAAGGGCAATACGATGCAACAGCCCCATTTCTTTCAGGTAGATTTAACCAATTTGTACTCCTTTGAAAATGCGTTGAATATGGTGTAGCTCTATTTTGAACACCTGCCTCTTGTGCGAATAAATTAGTAATAGGTAGATTGTACATTGCGGTAAGATACTGCCCACTTGGCGACCAACTCTCCGTTCCATCAAGCACCTTTACACCAACACGTCTTGTGATTTTGTGTGTTGTGGCGTCATATGAATCTTTGTATGTATCGTCGATTTTTCGCAGAATCATTTCGCCCTGCTGAAAAAATTTTGGGTAAATTGGATTTGTTGGTGTCGGCGTACCGTCTTGGACAACGGTGCCGGTTGCCGAAACATATTGTTTCGGCATTCCATTATTATGTATCGAATAAACCCAACAAAGGTTTGTGTCCGGTTTGAATTCCGAACAAATAAATTCACTATCAAGTCCGGTCTTTAACGCCGCATTGAAAGTTTTTGCATCAATTAAACTATCGGATTGTTCCGCATACGATTCGGTAGCCTGATATATTCCTTTCTGCCCTATTCCGCCCGGTTGGCCCGTATATGTGACGGCGGTGTGATCGTTAAACGGGTCTATGTCGTCCTGTTTCTGATTTAATTTTGTATTCACCCCACCAACCATGGGCAACGAATCGGTTCCACCATTATCCAGGTCCGATGTGACGGCGCGTTTTTGAACCGTTCCGGCCGAATTAGTGTATTCCATGGCTTTGTTAGTGTCCGCGCCGAATTTGTTTTGTCGCGTATCCAATTCGTGTGTGACGTATTTCAACGACGTTGCGGTTTTGCGGTCCGCGGATTCCTCCGCCACCGCCGGCAACACCGCCGCCAACAACCCAAACACCAAAAACTTTTTCAAAAACATTTTCTCCCCTTTTTCACTAGCCACCAATAAAACTACCGCGGTGAAAACCAAGCGGTCGGGGTGTTCAAAAATCACAGCAACAATGATCCTAACGAGTTTTAGGGTTGCCCCCTGTTATATATCTCGTCAGCACCCCGAACCTTACGTTCGGGGGATTTTTCTACAGTGCAAAAGCATGGAAAATCACCATGGATTACGATGCCCTGCACCGGTTACTGTGGGTTTTTGAAGACCCTGACCAGGATTCCACTCTGGTCATCACAATTCTATCAAATTTATGCAATTTACCGCAAGGAAAAAATTTACAATATGTGGCGTTTGCCATTCGGGTCGGGCGCACTAACGATACCTTCCTGTTCCATGCGTTCCATGAAACCGGCGGCCTTGTTGTACCCGACACTTAAACGCCGTTGTATATATGATATGGTCGGCTTTTTATCTTTGATAACGTATTCTTTTGCCTGGGCATACAGGTCGGCGTCTTTGTCACCACTGGCGCCCGTCGGCATTCCCGGCACCGCACCACCGGCCGCCACGCCACCATCTTCGCCATCAACGACACCGGCCACGTATTCAGGTTCCCCTTGTCCGCGCAGGAAATCCGCCACACGCGTCATTTCGGCCGGTTCAATAAACGCACCATGTATGCGCACCGGAACACGTCCGGCCTCGCTAAACAGCATATCGCCGCACGCAAGTAAATTTTCCGCGCCCTTTTCGCCAAGTGTTGTCATACTGTCGATATTGCTGCGCGCCTGGAAAGAAATACGCGTCGGGAAATTCGCCTTGATGACGCCGGTAATGGTCGTCGCGTCGGGACGCTGGGTCGCCATGACAAGGTGGATTCCGGCGGCACGCGCCTTTTGCGCCAAACGTTGGACACAGGCCTCGACCTCTTTACGCGCAACGCCCATAAGGTCTGCGACCTCGTCAATAACTATCACCAGGTACGGCATATCCGACAAATCAACCGTTTGCGTTTCGTATTCTAATTCGCCGGTTTCTTCGTTTGTGCCAACCGCGACCTGTTTTGTCACAACCTCACCCGAAGCGCGTTTTGCGGCGACCGCTTCGTTATACGCCTCTATATTCTGCACCCCGAAATCCAGCAGCCGTTTATATCGCAATTCCATTTCTTGGACCGACCATTTAAGTCCGTTGACCGCCGCATTCGGGTCAAGTTTTATAATCGGCGTAATAAGGTGCGGAATGTCGTCCCAAAAACCAAAGTCAACGCCCTTTGGGTCAATAATCATCAGTTTGCATTTGTCCGGCGTAAAGTGATACAGCACCGACATAATTATCGATTGCACGAATACGGACTTACCCGACCCGGTGCGCCCCGCAATCAACACGTGCGGCATCTTGGCCAAATCAAAATACATCGGGTTGCCACCAATATCGACCCCCAGGGCAAGCGGTATTTTATATTTAGAATTTACAAACGCATCGTCCGCGACCAGGCCTTGGAACCGGACCGTTTGTCGATTCAAATTCACCATTTCGACACCGATAAGTTCTGTGCGCGGAATATGCGCGATACGAATATTTTCGGTCGCCATCGCACGCGTCATATCTTTGACGGTTTTGTTTATATCAACCATGCGCACACCGCTATCGGGCTTAAATTCATACAGCGTCACAATCGGCCCGGGGCGTATTCCAACAACATGGCCATTCACGCCATATTCCGCGAAATGGATTTCCATCGCGCGCGCATTTTGTTTTAACTCTGGGGTCACAACACTTTTACCAAAATTAGATTTTTCCAAAAATTCCGGATCAGGCAATTCGTATTCTATCACCTCTGCGCTTTTTGATACAACGCGTTTGCGTACGGTTTTCCGGCGCGGCTTTGGTTTTTCTTCTTCCTCTGGCTCTTCTTCCTCTTCGTCCTCTTCTTCTGCGTCAGATTCATCTTCTTCGGCAACCGGCTGAATCAAATGGAATGCCGTCAGGACCCACCGCACCGCACTTATAACATTTCGCACAACCCGCATAACGTCCGCAAAACTTATGTGCAATAAAATTCCGGCAATCATAAAGAACCCACACAAACATAAGACCCCAATAAATATCGCACTGGTTCCAATCATGTTCGTAATATCTGCGGACGCAACCGCCCCCAACATTCCACCATACGTTGTCCGCGGCGCAATCAAACCGAAACCCGCCGCCCCCAGGCAAATCGCAACGAAGCCGCGCAAAATATCATATTCCGGTGTTCCGTCATGAACAACACCGGTCATCAAATTTAGTCCATATCGCGCAAGACATAAAAACAAAAACAACGTCGGAATATAACCAATCACATACCGAAACAACCCGACAAAATTTCCCATTAAACTTTGTGTTCCGAAATTACCGGCGGCGGCGATACCGTCCAAATACGGATCATGAAAAAACAATGCAACAATAGACCAAACCGCAAAAACCAAAACAACAAAACCACACAACTTTGCGCACAATCCGCGCAAAGCCCCCGAAACACTTTCCGGCAAAAATTTAGATTGACCACTCATACGGCGGACATTATATCACAAAAAAAGTAAAAAAGCACCACGAAACGAAATATTATTTACCACGCGCAACAACGGCACGAACAACGTCCGCCGCAATCATTCCGATAAACGCACCCAGTATAACATCCGACGGCCAATGCGCACCAATGCAAATACGCGACAGCCCAATAACAATCGCAAGTGTCCATGTGAACCACTTTGCACGCGGCACCAACATTCCAATCATGACCAGCCCCGCAAACGACGCCATCGCATGCCCAGACGGCATGGAATGAAACGCCCAATCACGCGCAAACGGAAAAAATCCGGTCATATTCAACGCCTCGTAAAACACAGGCCGCGCACGACCAATCATAACCTTTAAAATAATTCCAACGAACGACGCCAAAAACACAGATGCAAAAACCATAAACGCATAACTATTTTTGATGCGGTCATAAATATTGCTAAAAAAATTCTTTTCTTTTGAACGGAAAAATTTGCGCACATAAAAAACACAAAGTGTAACAAAAGAAACAACCAACCAAACCTTGGCACTGAAAATCGCACCAACATATTCACACGTCATACAATCAAACCGACGCAGAAAATTAAACAGCGGAATATCAAAATAAAAAATACCCGCAAACACCAAACACAGCGTTGCAATCGCACCAATTACAATTCGCGACCAATTTAATTTATTTTCATGTGTAATAAACATATACAAAACCTTTTATTCTTCATAGTTCAACAATCGACTATACACTTTCGAATCGGTCAATATCTGAACCGCCACCGACATAGTCAATAAATCTTCGTCTTCACCGTTTGTTATTGTTGGGCAACCACGACGCACAGATTCGACATTCGCATCTTTATCCGCGTTATAATCATGCCAACGAAAATCACCGTTAATAACATTTATAAAGAATGCACTTTGTTGTGCGCCGGTGCGAATATTTGAAAGGCACACCAACGGGAAAATACCACGTTCATCAATCCGGCGTCCCATTCCGGTCTTAATAGATTTATTCAATAATTCTAATGCGCCGCCATCACTAAGTGCCAACGTCGATGCAATACGCGCCACACCCGCCGTCGGTGTTCCAATTAACACCCCACGTCCATTTTCATAAAAAGTTGCCGCAATCGCTTCGGCGGTACCGCGCGTCATATTTGATACGGCCACAACAACATGCGCGTCCGTCATTGGCGCATTTCCCGGGACAACTTCTATTTCATCACGTACGTTTTCAACAATGCGCATGACCGGTTTTTGCCCAACAAACAAACCCGCCAACTTTGCCGCCGCGCGTTCATCATTACCATCTGCGGCACGTAAATCCAATATCACGCCCGCGACATCACTATGCTTATTCAACGCCTCGCTAACAATTGACACCGCGTTATTCGAAACCCTGTTCACGATTATATCCAATATTCCGCCATTCGTATCGTCCATAAAAACCACATCGGCATCAGCAATAACAATTGTCGCCCGCCGAACCACAACGCGACGCTGACCCGACGGTGTTAACAGTGTCATCTTTACCGTCCCCGAATTAAACCCGGACATCATTGACGCCAACGCAGAATCAGACATTTCCGAAACCAACGTTCCATTTATTTCGCCAATTAAATCGCCGTCGCTTATGCCCGCCGAATCCGCCGGTGAACCTTTATATACCCCCAGGACGCGAAAGTTGCCCTTTTCATCACGCGCGCCTTCGATACCGACACTGGTAAGGATTCGACCATCCTTCGCAACGGCCGCATCGGTCGAAAAAATATAGCGACCATTTTCATCGATTCCGCGCATTAATGCGTCAACAACCGCACGATAAATATCCGCCTCGCTCGCCATGGCAAGTGCCGTATCACGTTCACGCATTTTTAACACAAGTGCCGTTGTAATTTCACCGTACGCGTCCCAATCACGCGATTTCGGGGTTGGGAAATTTGCAACTATCGAATCGCCCCACACCAAAACAACACGTTCATCGGTCGCCGCGATATGTGCATTTTGGTGCAAGTTTTCAATGCCTTCGATTGCGACATTTATATTTTTTCCGCCCCAACTAACACCGGACAATTTTTCATAAATTTCGGCAAAGCCACGCGACATATCAAAAACATTTATGCCATTTTGAATTGGTTGGTCTTCGAAAAACAAACTGTCGGCACCGGCACCGGCCACCACCGACAATCCAAAAACACACCCGAAAAACAGTTTCAACATTTTTTTCATGCGCCCCTCCCCCATTTGGCAAATGGCCATTAATATTTTGTTTCACGCAAATTAAAGTGATACAAAATAACGTTTGAAATATACATACTGGTAAGTGTTCCCATCACAATCGAAAATCCCATAGCCAACGCGAATTCTTGCAATGCGATTCCACCAAACACATACAAACCAACCAACGCCAACATCGTCGTAATACTTGTCATCAACGTACGCGACAACATTTCGTTAACCGACAAATCGATAAGTTGATCCATTGGCATTTTGTGATACTTTTTGATATTTTCATCGATTCGGTCATAGTTCACAACCTTGTCATTTATGGAATATCCAACACCCATCAAAATAACTGCAATCGCCGTCTGATTAAATTCAAGTCCCGTCACCGAAAAGAACCCAAACATCAACACAAAATCGAACACCAGCGACACGAAAGAACCAACCGCGTACCCACCGCGATAGCGAATCCAAATATAAACCGCCATCAATATAAACGATACCAAAACGGCCCAAATACCGCCACGCACCAATTCGCCCCCAATCTTTGGTCCGACAATTTGCACCTGGGTATATTCGACGCGATTGCCCAAAATATCTTTGATTTCGCGCACGCGTTCATTTTGTTGCGCATCGGTCGCGCCCTTTGGCAACCCAACACGAATCAGAATCGAATTATTATCCACCGATTGCAGTTCCGGATTAAACGCGGCCAAATCATGACGCATTTTATCAACGGTATAGTCCGGTTCGGTCGCCGTCACCTCCATCGAAATACCGCCGGCGAAATCGATACCGTAATTCAACCCCCGGAACCACAACGAAAAAATAGAACCCAAAATTAACGCACCCGAAATCCAATACGACAATTTCCGATACTTCATAAAATGCAGTTTCATAACCAAACCCCTTACTTTTTCACATAACCAATTTTTTTATTTTTCCCATGCATATAGAAATCAATCAACACACGCGACAACCATATACATGTGAACAAAGTTGTGATAACACCGATGGACAGTGTCACCGCAAAACCACGAATCGGACCCGCACCGAATTGGAACAAAATAAGCGAACAAATAAGGTTCGTAAGTTCCCCGTCAAGTACCGTCTTCATCGAACGATTAAATCCGGAATCCACCGCGCGCAACGGCGTTGACCCATTGCGGATTTCATCACGAATACGTTCAAACGGCAAAATATTCGCATCGACCGCCATACCAAGTGTCAACACGATACCGGCAATCCCGGGCAACGTTAACGTCGCGCCCATCAATGCCGACACACCGATTATCATGGCAAGGTTCACCAACAAAACAATGTCGGCAATAAAACCAAACACACGATACACAATTATCATAAACAGCATAATCAGAATCACACCGACCAAGCACCCCACTTTACCCTGGGCAATCGTATCGGCGCCCAATCCCGCGCCAACGGTGCGTTCTTCAACAACCTGTAATGGCGCCGGCAACGCACCACTGCGCAACAGCACCGCCAAATCTTTCGCGCCTTGGACCGTAAAGCCACCGGAAATCTGTCCACGCCCACCGGGAATCGGTTCACGAATCGTCGGTGCCGACAAAATTTTTCCGTCCAAAACAATCGCAAACCTTTCATTCACATGTTCGGTGGTAAGTTTTGCGAATCGCCGCGCCCCGGCCGCATCAAAGACCGTCGTCACAACCGGCATATTATTCTGGTCAAAATCCGCCTGGGAATCTTTCAGACTTTCGCCCGACACCTCTACACGCGAATAAATTGGCAACCCGTCAATATATTCTGTGCCGGCCGGCGCAGGCGCGCCGCTGACCGCCTGTTGCACCGCACTTTCGTTCACCAAATGGAACGTCATCTTGGCGGTTTTCCCGATTAAATCTTTGATATGTTCCGGATTATCAACGCCAGGCAATTGCACAAGGATATATTTTCCGCCCTGACTTTGAATCGACGGTTCCTTGGTCCCCAATGCATCAATACGCCGCCGCACGATTTCGATACTGCGCGCCAACGCGTCCTGAATCATCTCTTCTTTCTGTTTATCGGAATAAGACAAACTTATGACATTTCCCGACGAAGAAATATCCACCGTATCGCCCAGGACACTTCTCAAACGTCCCTTGGCTTTGGACAAATCGTCTTCTTCACGCACTGCAAAAGACACAACACCATCAACATTTTTTAATCCAGAAAAACGAATCATGCCCTTTGACCGGTCAATCATCGCACTGCGCACTTCGTCATACAATTGCGCGGTCTTTTCTTCCAACATGGTTTTGGTGTCCACCTCTAACAGCAACTGCGCCCCGCCCTTTAAGTCAAGTCCCAATGATATCGGGTGCATCCACGACGGGAAATATTTTGCCGCACCCGGCACCAGGGTTGGCACCGACAGCAACACACCAAATATTGCAACAATAACTATCAGCAATTTTTTTAACATCTGCATAACCTTTTTATTTTGCTTCCACACTGGCGACGGCGTTCTTGCTGACCTCTATCACGACGCCCTTGGCGATTTCCATTTCAATAGTTTTTTCGCCAACTTTTTTAACGGTTCCATAAATACCGGCGGCCAAAATGCGATTTCCAACCTGAATACCATCAACCATCTTTTGATATTCGGCCATACGTTTCTTGTTCGGCCGCACCATAAACAAATAAATCACCGCAAATACAATTAAACAATAGAGCAATAAGCCGCCCCAACTGCCTTGCTGTGCGGGCTGAGTCGCGGTATCCGCAACCGTTTGTACTGTTTCAACAACTGCTGTTTCGTTCATGGATTTTTCTCCTTTTTTTATTATTTCTGACCCAACAATAGACAAAAAAACAGGGAAAGTAAAGGAAATAGTGGGAAGTGTTAGTGGTTAGTGTTAGTGAACCAGCGCAAACGCGCTGTTTTTTGCCGTCATACCGCGGTATCGGGTCCAGCAAAAAACGCATGGCGTTTTTTGTGGGTGGTTTCACGCGGTATCTAGTGGTTTCAGCTGTAACGACAAGATTCCGCTTTACTGCGGAATGACGGGCGCGAACGCGTCCACCACTAACCGCTAACACTAATTCTGATTCTGTGGGATATAGACATTTTCATTTGGGTCGCTTGACACCGGACCGGCGACAATGGAACCGGATGTTGCGGGTTTGAATTCACCCGAAACCATATCATAGAATCCGGCCGCGTTATTATATATGACCGGCACATAGTTCATTACATAACGTCCAGATTTCTTTATTCGTGCATAATGAATCATATTATTTGCGGCGACACGATCACCCCCGCTATTACCCCAAACAAAAATGTTTTGATTCGTGGAATTCCTATATGTATATGTGGTTGTTTTTGTATCTTCGACACCGGCCGTTAAATCATGAACATACAATGTTGCAACACCGTTTTTGGCCGTCGCCTTTACATGATACACATGCGCCGGATTTCGAACAATATCACTTCGCAAAGAAACCAAGGCACCATTCCAACCAAATGTAATTGTATCACCAGACACTGATCCGCTAATCCCATAAACCGCTCCACCGGCACCGTTGCGCGCCTGTAATATATACCATGATCCGGTCGATGGTTGGGCCTCTATTTCAAATTCCATATCATCTACATCGGGTTTAATGCCGGTATCTATAAGTGTCTGCGTATTATTTTTAACATATTCCAATTCTGTATATCCGTCCGGCAGCATACCACCAATATTATTATGTATCGTATAGAGCCAACAAAGTCCGGACACCGGATCGAGATTATCTTCCCTACATACAAATTCACTATCAAGACCATTCTTTAATGCCGCGTTGAACGTTTTGGCGTCGATAAGGTTGTCGGATTGATTCGCATACGATTCGCTTGTTTGATAAATTCCTTTCCGCCCTATTCCGCCCGGTTGCCCAGTGTATGTGACCGCGGTGTGATCGTTAACCGCGGCGATGTCGTCCTGTTTCATGTTCAGTTTCACATTCACACCACCAACCATGGGAAGCGAATCGGTTCCACCGTTATCCAAATCCGATGTGACGGCGCGTTTTTGCACCGTTCCGGCCGAATTAGTGTATTCCATGGCTTTGTTTTGTTCCGCGGTAAATTTATTTTGTCGCATACTAAGTTCATGTTCGACGTATTTTAATGACGTTGCCGTCTTGCGGTCCGCGGCCTCCTCCGCCACCGCCGGCAATATTGCCGCAATCAACCCGAACAATAAAAACTTTTTCAAAAACATCTGACTCTCCTTTTTTTCCTTTCTTCTCGTCATACCGCCGAAAATTTGTATGTGAGAACGAGCGTAAGCGAAGTTCAAACAACTACAAATTTGCGCGCAGGCT
>CAJOGD010000001.1:41695-245047 GCA_905233975.1 uncultured Alphaproteobacteria bacterium
GAGAACTGGCCCGCGACGGTTTCGACGGGATTCCGCTTGGAATCACCCACAAAAAACGCTGCGCGTTTTTCGCGGGACCCGATACCGCGGAATGACGGCTCTTTGTTGGTTCGTTTATTTACATACGAATAAACGAAACCACCGAAACGCTTCTAGTGGTTGGAGGTTCAGAACAATTTGACGAAATTGTGTGCTTATTTTGTAAAGGGCATAGCCCCACATTATTCGCAACCCTCCAACACAGAATGGTTGGAGTTTTCGCCGAAGATATAAATCGGCCTCGTCAAACGGGTTCTGACACCCCATCAGTGGAACACCCACCGACAAATTCATTTTATCAAAAAAGCAAATTAAAACACAAGGAGTTTTTTCTATTATCGGTTATATTCTTTCAAACCAGCCGTCAATTTGTGTAATCGGAATGAATTTATAGACCGGCCGCCCATGATTACATTCGCCGCCCCGCGTGGTCTTTTCAATATCGCGCAGCAACGCGTTCATTTGTTCCATGTCCAATTTCTGGCCCGCGCGTACCGAATGATGACACGCATAGTTCGCCAATTTCAAATGTAATTTTTCTTTTAGTCCGCTTGAATGCCCGTATGCCCGAACCTCGTCCGCAATCGCATGGAGCGCCGACGCCCAATCCATATCCCAATCCGCGGGCTTTTCAAAAATCGCAATCGCGTCATCACCGAACGCATCAACAACCAAACCACTTTCGCGCAAATCATCAGAAATCGACAGCACCGCAACAACATCTTCGGCGCGCAGGCGCACCACAATCGGCGTCAATAAAGGCTGTGATTTAATCGCATGCGTGCGCAGTTTTTCATACGTGATACGTTCGTGCGCTGCATGCTGGTCCACGACAACCAAACTGTCCGCCGTCGCCGCCAAGATATATTTATTCGCAATTTGCCCAATCACACGCCCAAGTGGCATGGCATCAAAAATATTATCCACATTATCATTGGTGGTTTTAGTCGGCGTCTTTGCACCGGCACCAAAATCGGACATCAAACTTTGCGCAAACGAATTTTGCGATTTATTCGGCGAATGCACCATCGGTGCAGAGGTCACAGGGCGCAAGTGCGGTGTTATAATCGGCGCGTTATTAAATGAAATCTTTTCCGAAAAATTTTGCGCAACTGGTGCGGGCGCATCGTCCAACATATTCTGCGCCAACACATCACGCAAAGATTTGATAATAAACGCACGCACATGCGTAGGTTCCAAGAAATGCACATCATTCTTTGTTGGCGAAACATTAACATCAACATTCGCCGGTGGCAGTGTCAAATACAACGCACACAGCGGGAATTCCCGCGCATGCATAACATCCATATACGCCGCGCGTAATGCACCAACCAAAACCTTGTCTTTGACCGGCCGGCCATTCACAAATAAAAATTGGTCCACCGATGATGCACGCCGCAGCGTCGGTTCGGAAATATAACCGGACAACTTCATCGCGCCCGACGAAGATTCCGCAGAAACCGCGCGCATAGCCCCGCGCACATCATCACCCATAACCGCAACAATTCGGTCCATCAACGGTTGGTCTTTTTCGAAACGCCATTTATTATTCAACACAAAACCAACATCGGTACGCGCCATGCCAAGGCGTTTAATCACGTCCAAAACCGCCATGGTTTCAACCCGGTCGCTGCGCAGAAATTTCAATCGCGCCGGCGTTTTTGCAAACAAATTCTGAACACGAATTCGCGTTCCGCTTTGCCAATCCGAAGGCCGTATTCCACCGGTATTGCAATCAAGCCGCCAACCGTTTTCGTCCGTTCCATTACACGTATCAATCGTCATATCAGACACAGACGCAATCGACGGTAATGCTTCGCCCCGAAAGCCCATAAAATTTATATTCATTAAATCATCATCGGGCAACTTTGATGTCGCATGCCGCATAGTGCAACTTTGTAAATCATCACGCGACATGCCCGAACCATTATCGACAACATTTATAAGTGTTCGTCCACCGTCAACAATATCCACAATTATTTGATTTGCACCGGCGTCCAGCGCATTTTCAACCAATTCTTTGACAACACTTGCACCGTTTTCAACGACTTCGCCCGCAGCGATTTGATTGACCAAATAATCAGGCAAAAGCCTTATGGACATTCGTGGTCCCTATTCTTTGAATTTAACTTCCAAAATTTCATATTCGCGTTCACCCGACGGCAACCGCACAACGCAAGTATCACCAACGCACCGCCCAATAAGCGCACGTCCAACCGGCGAAGTACATGATATAACCTGTTTCCCGTCCGATTCAACATCAGAAAGAATCCGACACTGCATACGGTTTCCATTTTCATCTTCGCACACGACACGCGCACCAAACACAACGCGATCACCGGACAAACTATCAACGTCAATCACAACCGCGTTATTCACAAAATCTTCCAAATATTGGATACGCTTGTCAATTTGGCGCTGTTTTTCGCGGGCGGCACTGTAATCCGCATTTTCCGACAAATCGCCAAGCGACCGCGCCCACTGCACAGTTTTAAGGATTTCGGGTCTTTGCACCTCTTTCAAATCCTTTAATTCATTGATAAGGTTTTCAAACCCTTGCTTTGAGATTGGTTTTTTATCCATTTCGCACTTCCTATTCTTTTATCGTGGCTATTATAAATATTCATTTTAATTTTGCAATTAGGAAATAAACAGGCTATACTTTTTCGTAAACACAACGATAAAAGTAAAATGGCACACAGCAGGATTCTTTCGCGGTTTTTATTCAAGCGCTTTTTTATGGGCGTTGGATTGGTGTTGCTGATTGTATGCGGAATTATATTTTCCGTCACTTTTGTGGAAAGATTACCGGGATACCCGACGGCCATACTTGCATTAAATGACGCATGGATACGACTTGTCGAATATGTCCCGTTGTTTTTGCCACTTGCGGTTTTCATGGGGACACTTGTCGCGTATTACACACTTACCAGGTCCAGTGAAGGCGTAATAATTTCCGCCGCGGGTATATCACCGTATCAAATGGCACGACCATTTTTGCTTGGTGCCTTTATTATCGGAGTTTTTGCCACAACGGTAATAAACCCATACGCCGTCGGATTGCGCGCAAAAAATATAACATCTGAATACCTGACACTGGTGGACGGAAAGATATGGATTCATGAAACAACGGATAATGAATACACAACAATAATGGCCAAGAATTTGACATTGGCCGATAACGATTTAATCTTTCATGACGCAACAATTTTTGTCCAAGATTCCGACTTTAAATTGAACGCACGTATCGACGCACCAAACATAACACTGTCCGAATCCGGCCTTGACACCGACCACGCAAATGTATTCGACGCGTCCGGCCAAAACACAATCGGCGCATGGAAAAAACAAACAAAGATAACACCCAAAACGGTGCTGAACCGATACCTGCAACCCGATCAGATTTCTTTTTGGCAATTGCCGGGATTCATAAAAAAGATGTCACAAATCGGTGTTCCAATGCGTGGACACATTATACAATTTTGGACACTATTGTTTTTACCGTTAAGCATGATTGCAATGGCAACACTGGGCGTGGCATTTTCACAAACGCACCAGCGCCGCAATCACACATTTGGAACAAAGTTCGGCATTGGGATACTCACATGCTTTATATTGTATTTCCTGTTGAATATATTCAGTGCGCTTGGTGCAAACGGGACATTACCGCCACTGCTTGCCATCATCGCACCACCACTTATAATCATCGCGGCCGCGGGTGTATTTATCGCCGGGTTTGACACAATATAAAAACAAAGGAATGACAAATGCCACTGCGTAAAAAAAATTATAATCTTTGGAAGATAGTTATGTGGATTCTTATCATTTTGCTTGTCGTTTTGATGATAGTATATTTTCCACCCACAAACAACGTGACCGAGGTTATATTATACCAATAATGAACTATATCGATGTTTTTTTAGAGGCGCTTTCCGCCGAAAAAGGACGCAGCAAAAATACATTGGCATCTTATGCCAACGATTTGCGTATGGCGGACGCCGCGATGAACGGCGGATTGGTCAACGCCACCGACGCGGATATTCAAAAATACCTTGGCGAACTTTCCGCATGTCCAACATCTATTGCCCGCAAGGCCAGTGCACTGCGCGGATTTTACAAATTCCTAATGTTGGAACACATCATCACAAAAAATCCTGCAACAAATATCGAACTGCCAAAACGCCCAAAGCCATTACCAAAATTACTGAGCACCGAAGAAATAGAACTATTAATATCTTCGGCGGGCGATGTCCGCAACGCGACACGTTTGCGCGCAATGATAGAATTGATTTATGCATCGGGCCTGCGCGTATCAGAGCTTTGCGAATTACCAATGACGGCGATTTTGGGCGATAGACTTTTGATACATGGCAAAGGTGCCAAAGAAAGAATTGTCCCCATGCATGCCGAGGCACAAACCGCACTTAGCCGGTGGCTGCGCATGCGCGATGCGGACGAATCGAAATACGTTTTTCCGTCACGCGGTTCTTCGGGTCACATAACACGCGACGGATTTTTCAAGATATTAAAAAAATGTGCGACGCTTGCCGGAATTTCACCCGCGCGCGTTGGGCCGCACGTCTTGCGCCATTCGTTTGCATCACACTTATTATCACATGGGGCAAACCTGCGCACGATTCAAACCATGCTTGGACACGAAGACATATCGACAACACAAATCTATACGCACGTTTTACCGGAAAAATTACAACAGGTTGTTGCCGAACACCACCCACTATCCGAAACCAAAGGACGAACACATGATTAAAAAATGCGATTTTCCAAATTGTACACGCGCGGGCACTTGTCGCGCCCCAAAGACACGCGACCTAAAAGAATACTGGTGCTTTTGTCGTGAGCATGCGGCCGAATACAATAAGAATTGGAACTATTACGCAAACATGTCCGCCGACGAAATCGAAGAAGATTGGGAACGCCAAACATTCGGCGAACCGGTCGGCAAACGCACCAAACAAGACACCGCCGACTATATAAAATTCCTTAACGACTTTTTAACCGGCCGTTCAAGTTTCGACAAAATGCCACCGAAAAAATCTTTGCCGTCGGCAATCGTATCGGCATTTAAAACACTTGAATTACCAATAACCGCCACATGGCGTGAAATCGGGACAAAGTATCGCGCACTTGCGAAAAAATACCACCCCGATACAGCCAATACGTCTGATTCGACCGGTGCCGAATTTGCAAAAATATCCGCCGCATACCAAACACTAAAAAAGCATTTTGGCAAATAGAATTTTTTATGGCACATTTGTCATGTTTGTGCTATGTTATAACCCACAAAAGGATTTTTTACATGTACGATGTTATTATTTTGGGTTCTGGGCCGGCCGGATTAACGGCGGCACTGTATTGCGGACGTGCAAACAAAAGCACGCTTGTTATGGGTGGCGATACGCTTGGCGGGCAAACCGCGGGAATCGCGACACTTGAAAATTATCCGGGGTTCCGGGGTAGTGGTTTTGACCTTATTCAATTCATGAAGGCCCAGGCGGAATCTTTCGGTGCCAAGATTGAAATGAATACGGTCGCGCATATTGAAAGCGGCGCAAACGACACGTTCACATTGACCGACACACATGGCAATAAATACGACACGCGCAGTGTTATTTTGGCAACGGGCGCGTCGCCCCGAAAACTTGAAATCGCGGGCGCACGCGAATTCTTTGGGCGCGGCGTTTCATATTGTGCAACATGCGACGGATTTTTCTATAGTGGTAAAACCGTTCTTGTTATCGGCGGCGGCAATACGGCACTGAATGACGCACTGTATTTGGCGGACATTGCTAAAACCGTCAAAATCGTTTATCGCAAATCCGCATTCACCCGGGCCGAAGCGATTGTTCGTGACCGCGTTGCGGCAAAATCAAATATCGAATGCATATTTAATACGGAATTAAAATCTATATCGGCGCGTCCGAATTCCGAAAACGGTGAATTAATTGCGACAACAACGAATGACGAACAAATTATCTGTGACGGCATATTTGTTGCGATTGGCCACGAAGCAAACACCGATTATTTAACCGAAGACGTCAAACGCGACGACCTTGGGCGATTGGCACCGGACGCCTTGCCACGCGGAATGTTTGTCGCGGGCGACGTTCATTCAGGATTAAAAATGCAAATCGCGACGGCGGTCGGAACGGGCTGCAGTGCGGCAATGGACGCCATCGCATACCTGAACGCAAACGCATAATAAAAAGGATAAAAAATGTTGGATATGAAATTTATTCGTGAAAACCCAGAAATCGTAAAAAACGCATGTCGCGTAAAGAACTTTCCGGACGTTGTTGATGACATTTTATCCCTCGACGTGCGCGTTCGCGAATTAAAGACACTGACGCAAACGAAAACCGCCGAAAAAAATAAAATTTCGCGCGAAATCCCAACTGCAACGGACAAGGCGCCATTGATTGCAAAATCAAAACAAATCGGCGAAGAGATTGCAAACGATTTGGCCGAGTTGGATGAAAAAGAGGCAAAGTTAAACGACCTTTTGCATCGCGTTCCGCAAATTCCGTCGGCCGATGCACCCATTGGTGCGGACGATTCCGCAAATGTTGAGGTTCGGCGCGTCGGCACCCCGCGCACATTCGATTTTACGCCTCGCCCCCAGTGGGAATTACTTGATATGAACGGTTGGTGGATGCCGGAAAAAATTGCAAACGTTTGCGGTACACGCACATATTGCCTGTGTGGGGAATTGGCGGAATTGTCGTTGGCCATTCAAACATACGTAATTCAAAAATTAATCAGCAAAGGTTTCAAATACATCGAATGCCCACCCGTCACAAAGCCCCAGGCTGTATTTAACGCTGGCCATTTCATGGGTTCGGATTTATCGGTCATGAATGACGACGTTTTCATGCTGAATGGCACTGACCGTTGTTTGGCGGCGACCGCAGAAATAATTTTGAATTCACTGCACGCGGACGACATTTTAACCGAAAACGAATTACCAATAAAATATGCCGGATTTTCCACATGTTTCCGCAAAGAGGCCGGGGCCGCCGGTCGCGACACACGTGGGCTTGTACGCTTTCACCACTTTGACAAAGTGGAACAGTATATTTTCTGTCGCCCCGAAGAAAGCGACAAAATGCATGAATTTTTGTTAAACAACCTGTGCGAAGTCGTGGGCGATTTGGAATTGCCATATCGCGTAATCGCAAATTCCACCGGCGACATGGGATTTAACAAAGTAAAACAAAACGATGTAGAGGCATGGTTCCCATCGGAAAATGCATATCGTGAATTGGGTTCTTGCTCATCGATTGGCCAGTTCCAGGCCCGTCGCACCAACACACGCTATCGCGAAAACGCAACCGGCGAAGTGAAATTTGTTGCGACATTAAATAATACTGGAATCGCCCTGCCCCGCGCATTGGTGCCGGTAATTGAAAACCATCAAAACGCCGACGGATCCGTCAATATTCCAAAGAAGATCCAACCCCTGATGGGCGGCAGGACAAAAATTGGCGGTAAACACTAAATTAAAAAATCACCCAACCGGGTGATTTTTTTTGAATATTATTTTCCTAACTGCGACTGTTGGAACGCGGATTGTTGTTGTTTCAATGCCGCTTGAACTTGCTTGTAAAGTGCGCACGCTCTCTTTTTTCTAAAGTCACAATCGTGCAAATCACAACGCGTATAAAATTTATCATCGCAACCATGATATACCAAATTCTCAGCCCCAACAGATTTACAATGGGCAACATAAAAATCTTTATACAATTTCGGCAACAAAGTATCAAACCCCGGCCATTTTGATTCAAAACATGCATAATTAGGACAAACCGAATGTGGCAACCAAGGTTTATTGTACGGATATTTAGTATTAAACACATCTATATAATACGACTTATCATGTATATTATACGTGATTCGGAACAAATCTTTGCCATTTGACCTGTTTTTAACGCGCAAAAATGTAGCAATTTGCGGTGCACCTTCATTTTTCTCAATTTCTATTTTGTCGGAATGTTTCAATATATCGCGACAAACCTTATCCAAACCATTCGGCGTATATGGGTCGGTAATAACATATTTGGGTCCCAGGATTGATCCCGCATCCGCCACCAACGTTTCTATGGACATATTAATTGCCCAGGCTCTTTCGGTTTTCTCAAACAAATCGCCCAGCTGATAAAATCTGACATCATGCACCACCACAAAGGTTCCTTCATTTTCAGACGATACACCAAAGCAATTGTAATCGTTCCAAAAAACCTCGTAATACGGTGTATCACCATAACGCGAAATCAATATGCCCGGTTGGTTCAAGATATAAGAACAACTTTCAACAATTCCATTCAGCGTATTATCAGAATTGCCAGAATCTTGCGTTGCGGGCTTTGTTTCCGTATTTTTTCCTTTTTTCCGCATTTTCTGCGCTTTTTCCATGGCCGCCCTAATACCAGACAAATACTTTTGCGCCAGTTGATAGTCGTCTATACCAGCTGCAATCTTGTCGGAAGTCCTCATTTCATAATCCTTTTTTAAGTATTCTTTTTGTTAATAATATAAACAAAAAACCAAAAATGTCAAGTTTTTATAAAAAATTTCATCACAATCTATTGAAAATTCAAAAATATAGTGTAATCTATGTCCCCATAGGGCAAAAAGGGCTAACAGATATGAAAATTCGGAATATTGCAATTATTGCGCACGTTGACCATGGAAAAACGACCTTGGTCGATAATATGTTGAAACAGGCGGGAACTTTCCGCGAAAACGAGCACGTCGATGACCGCGTTATGGACAGCGGCGATATCGAACGCGAACGCGGCATTACTATTTCCGCAAAGCCTACATCGGTCTTGTGGCACGATTACAAGATAAATATTGTTGATACCCCGGGCCACGCGGACTTTGGTGGCGAAGTCGAACGTATTTTGTCAATGGTTGACGGTGTGGTGTTGCTTGTCGATAGTGCCGAAGGTCCCCTGCCCCAGACTAAATTCGTTCTGTCCAAGGCCCTGAAACTTGGTCTGCGTCCTATTGTTTGCATTAACAAGGTTGACCGCGGCGACGCCCGCCCGGACGAAGTTTTATCCGAAACATTTGACCTTTTTGACAAACTGGGCGCCGATGATGCACAACTTGATTTCCCGTACCTTTATGCGGTTGGGCGTGATGGTTGGGCGGTTCGCGATTTGAACGACGAACACAAAGACCTAACGCCGTTGTTCCAACTGATTGTCGACCATGTGCCGGCGCCGGATTGCAACGGTTCGCGTTGCCAATTGAACGCACCTTTTACAATGCTGGCCACAACTTTGGAATCGGACCCGTATGTCGGCCGGATACTCACCGGAAAAATCGAATCCGGAACTGTGCACGTCGGACAAAGCGTCAAGGCGATAAATATGAATGGCGAATTTATCGAAAACGCCAAAATCACAAAGATTATTGAACACCGCGGCATTGAAAAGATTTCCCGCGAAAGCGCATCGGCCGGCGACATTGTCGTCGTTGCCGGGTTCAGCAAGGCGACCGTTGCGGACACGCTGTGCGATCCGTCCGTCACCGAACCGATTCCCGCAATGCCGATTGACCCACCGACCCTTACCATGACGTTCTTTGTGAACACGTCGCCACTTGCGGGAAAAAGCGGCAAAAAACTTACGTCGCGTATGATTGGCGAACGTCTTTTCAAAGAGGCCGAAACGAATATCGCACTGAAAGTGACGCAAAGCGAAAACAAGGAATCTTTTGAAGTTTCCGGTCGTGGCGAATTGCAACTTGGGATTTTAATTGAAACAATGCGGCGCGAAGGTTTTGAACTTTCGGTGTCGCGGCCGCGCGTTGTTATGCAAACGGGCGAAAACGGCGAAATGTTGGAACCTATTGAAGAAGTTGTAGTTGATGTCGATGATGAATTCAGTGGCGTTGTTATTGAAAAAATGACAAAGCGCAAGGCGACGATTACCGAAATGAAGGCGTCCGGCGGTGGCAAAACACGTATCGTGTTTTCTGCGCCGTCACGCGGACTTATCGGATACCTTTCGGAATTTAGGACCGATACGCGCGGCACCGGTATCATGAATCGCGTGTTTGATAAATATGGTCCATATCGCGGTCCAATCGTCCAATATCGTCCGGGCGTTTTGGTTTCCATGGAAAACGGTGTGACGGCAACGTATGCCCTGCACAACCTTGAACCGCGCGGCGTTTTGTTTGTTGGCCCACAAACCGAAGTTTATTCCGGTATGATTATCGGCGAACACAGCAAAGAAAACGATTTGGAAGTCAACCCGATAAAGGGCAAAGAACTTACCAATGTGCGCAGTGTGACGGCCGATGAAAAATTGTTCCTTGCGCCACCGCGTAAAATGTCACTGGAAGAAGCGTTGTCGTATATCCAAGATGACGAGTTGGTAGAAGTGACACCGGCGACAATCCGCCTGCGCAAAAAAGAATTGGACAGCGGCAAACGTAAAAAACTTGCCCGCGGGAAAGAAGAAATTTAACACAATCGCCCAAACGGGCGATTTTCTGTTTTTTACTTGACGGATTTAGGACATAATTCACATAATAAATCAAAAGGAATTTATTATGAAGCGTCCCATCGTATCTGTTGTAATCCCATGCTATAACACACAGGAATATCTGGCCGAAACACTGGACAGCGCCATCGCCCAAACACTTTCGGACATCGAAATAATATGTGTCGATGACGGCAGTACTGATGACACGCCGAAAATATTAAAACAATATGCCGCCAATGATAAACGAATCAAAGTAATTACCCAGAAAAATTCTGGCGTGGTCACCGCACGCAATGTTGCAATCGCCGCCGCCAGGGGCGAATACATATACACGTTGGACAGTGATGATATTATCACACCTGATTGTCTTGAAAAATTATATGCGGCCATGACGGCGGGCAAAGGCGATGTTATAACAAGTCGCGTCATTATGTTTTCTGACAATACACGTGGTGAATTTATCCTGCCGAAACCAACAAAATCTAATATGGTGATAAATAATTGCCTTGTGAATGCCGCGCTGTTTCGCAAAAAAGATTTTGAAGAAACCGGTGGATTTGACCCGGCGTTTAATGATGGAATCGAAGATTATGATTTGTGGATGAATTTTATGTTTAAACACAATAAAAAGATTTATCGCGTTCCGGAAATTTTGTTCTATTACCGGTCAAAACCTAAAAGCGCATCGCGTAATTCCCAAGGCGCATCAAAATATCATCTGTTGCGGAAATATATGAAGAAAAAATATCCGGAAATGCGAAAATATTTTGTCATCAAATGGATAAAGAAAATCGCACGTATGATAGTCAGAATAGATGGCAAAAACGTAAAGATATTTAGAATATCAATACGTAAACAGAAATAACTTTAATCTCTTGCCTATTGTACCGATTTTGATTAGAATTCATATCGTATAAAGAACATGCGTAAAAAGAAACGACTATTTTTAATGGCGGGATACGATCGTGACGGAATTGTTGACGATACGTTAATCTATTATGCGCGTCATTTGGCCCGGTTCGGCGACGTTGTATTGGTTATGGATTCGGATTGTCCCGAAAGTGAAATAAAAAAAATAAAACCTTTTTGCGTTTATGTATCTGCGGTGCGGCATTGTGAATATGACTTTGGTTCGTACAAGCGTGCATATATTTGGGCGGTCGAAAATCTTGGGCTGGGAAATTACGAATTCGTTTATATGGTAAACGATTCTATGTATGGGCCTTTCTTTGATATGAAACCGTATTTTGAAAAAATGGAATCAAAAAGTGAATGTGGTGCATTCGGAATGGTTGATAAAACCATGGGGCGCGCACCGCATATTCAATCTTGGTTTATCGGAATGCGGCCGGTTGTATTTATGTCGGATTGGTTCGATAAATTTATACGGTCCGTATGTCACCAGGAATCTAAAAATCGTGTTGCGATTATGTATGAAACTGGATTCACGCAATTATTAAAAAAACAAAATATAAAATATTTCTGTCTGTTCCACGTGTTAAATCGCGGTGTATACAAAAGGGTTAAATCACTATACAAACGCCGTATGCCATTCATGAAAAAGGTCGCTTTTCTTGCGCTCGAAGGCGCATTGGGATATCAGATACGATATATTTTAAATCATATTCCCCACGATTTATCCGCGGCAATCGTTTGCAACGCAAAACGCGTCTATGGCGCGGAATACACCGATGCGGTCCTGTGCAATGGCATTTGGACAAGTTTAATAACAAAATTTAAACACATGGTAAAACGAATAATTTCTGGGACGATATAATGAAAAGCAAAAAAATCGCCGCCATTACAATGGCACGCAACGATGAATTTTTTCTACGCCGGTGGGTGGCATATTACGGCCACGAATTGGGCAACGAAAACCTTTATATCATTCTTGACGGCACCGACCAAGACGAACCACAAAATGCCGATGGCGCAAACATCATAAAGTTGCCACATACCGAAATGTCACGCGCCGCGGGCGACAAATATAGAATCGGAAAAATTTCTGAACTGGCCAACGAATTATTCAAAACTTATGACATTGTCATCGGTTGCGACAGCGATGAATTCTTGGTTGTTGACCCGGCGACCAAAAAATCTTTGCGTGAATATTTATCTGAATCAAAAATCAAAACAACTGTTTCCGGCCTGGGGCTGGACATCGGACAAAACATGCGCACCGAAACCGTATTGGACGGGAACAAATCTATGCTGGAACAACGCGGATACGCCCTGCTATCGACCAGATACACGAAACCGGTTGTCATAAACAAACCCGTTCATTGGGGCAGCGGATTCCACAGCGTCAAAGGTCATAATTTTCACATTGATAAAAATTTATATTTATTTCACTTTGGCGCCGTTGATATGAAAATGTTGCAAGACAAGGCAAAAAAACGCGGACCTGATTGGGAAAATCATTTGCGCCGTCGTGGAAACGGAACGATAAATGCGGCCACAAATAAAACGGCGCATGGCGAACAACATATAAAAATCGCCCGCATGTTGCAACGCATATTCCGCCCAATCTATGCCTTGGACAAGCCCGGCATGCTCGGCATAAAATGGGTGGTTAAAATTCCAGGACGGTTTAAAAAAGCGGGGATATAGCCATGCCAAAAATATCTGTAATTATTCCGATATATAATGTGGAACAGTATTTAGATAAATGTATCCAATCTGTACTGAACCAAACACTAACAGATATTGAAATTATCTGTGTTGATGATTGCAGTACGGACAACAGTTATAAAATCGCACATCAATACGCAGCCCAAGATAACCGAATAAAACTTTTGCGCACACCGAAAAATTCTGGTCAATCGGTGGCACGCAACCTGGGTATGCACACCGCAAGTGCAGATTACTTTATGTTTTGTGACAGTGACGATTGGTACGAACCAACAATGTGCCAAGATATGCTTAGTTTAATCATTAAAAACAAGGCAGACCTTGGCATATGCAGTGTAAATGTCATTTATGAAGCAAATACAAATCTGAACACAACTGATAAAAAATTGCAACTACTGGACGGTTGTTTCAATAAAGACGACCAGGAAATAAGAAATGCCGCGGTTGGTGCGCCAATGCGCATCGTCAAAAAATCTATTATCAAAAAACACTGTATCGATTTTCCAGAAGGTTTAAAATATGAAGATAGTTATTTTAGCAATGTTTATAACCTTTATGTAAAAAAAATCGCAACAACGTCTAAAAAATTATACAATTATCGCCGGCGCGCCGGTTCTACCATGAACATTACTTTTACCAAGACATCAAAAACGACATTGGACCATGCATACATCGCCATACGATATTTTGACTATCTGGTGAAAAATAATTTTTATAATGATGAATATTTTAACTTTTGGACGGGTTTCTTTGTATCGTGCGCACAAAACGCACTTATGTTCACCAAGATACCACAATATTCAAAGCAACTTGATAAATTACTAATCGATTTCATCAAAAAAAATTATAAATTTGGCACAACCGATTCGCACACTGATTACATAATGTCTTTGATACTTAGTGGGAAATTCGTGCGATATAACAAATATGCCTTTGGTCTTGTACAAACATACCACGAAAAAAACAAAAACGAATGGTGCATTTGGAAAATATGTGCTTTTAAAATTAAATATACAAATTCGCAAATAAAGTATTACCTGTTCGGTATTTGCGTCTATAAAAAGGATAAAAAATGAAAATAGACGTTGTTTATTTATGGGTTGATGGGGCCGACGAAAAATGGCGCGCCGAAAAAGATAAATGGTACGAAAAAATCACCGGCAAAGTGCGCATGGGACGCGATTCTGTGGCCACCGAACGTTTTCGCAACAATGATGAATTAATGTATTCACTGCGCAGTATTGCTGAATGCGCGCCATGGGTTAACCATATCTATATTGTCACAGGATTCGACCAAGTTCCGAAATGGTTGAATACCAAAAACAAAAAAATTACTGTCGTCCAAGACAGGGACATTATGCCCAAAGATGCCTTGCCAACATTTAATTCTGTGGCCATCGAAATGTGCATATCCAACATTCCAAACCTTAGTGAGCATTTTTTGCTTATGAACGACGATATGTTTTTTAACAAAAAATTATCCACATCTTACTTTTATGATACCAAAGGTCGCGCAAAATATCGGTACGCTTCATCACACAAACTCACAAAAAGCGAATTAGAAAATGCTACGGCCTATACACAAACGATATTCGCCGCACAAGACGCAATTTCAAAATTATTTAATCGCAACTTTTTTAAATACACCCCAAGTCATGGCATTGACCCATATATAAAATCATCAATAAAACAATGTCTGAACGAACCGACACTGCGCGAAAAAATTCAGACACAAATTCGCAACAAATTTCGTACTTGCGACGAATTTCAACGCATGATATTTAACCTTTACGATTTGGCGACCGGACGTGCCGTATTTAAACATGCGCGCGCACGTAAATATACACGACATAAAATTTTGAATTTTATTTACAACACATTACACTTCATCGGTATTCACAATTCCAACGTGGTATGTCCGAATGTTATTGTGGGTGCTGACGCCATATCCCGGGCGCCAATATTCTGTATCAACGATGCGCCAACTAACACCCCCGAAATATTGGAAAAAAATCGTGAATTTTTGGAACAACGTTTTCCAAATAAATCCGAATTCGAAAAGTAAAAAATGCGGTTTAACACCGCATTTTATTTTCCAATAAATGCATATATTTTTTCACGCAACGCGTACCATTCGTTCGGCACATTATCAAACATTCCTGTTTTCTTCAGTTTTTTAAAACCATCACGCGCAAGTTTGAATTCCGCGTCCGTTTTTAAATACTTTGTCTTGTCAAATGCACGCGCAATGAAAAACCACAAGAAATTTTCCGTCCACATTTTCATTTGATAATCATTCGCATTTTGTTTGTATTTTTCATAAATGTCCGCCAATCCAATAAACAACGACTGCATTATTTGAATTTGTTTTGCCGACAACACAATACCCTTGAAATTCGGTCTATAAAAATATAGTGGCAAATTCGCAATAACCGTTCGCGGATTTTTTAATAACACCTCACTCCACCATGGAAAATCTTCAAACAAAATACCATCTATGAATTTTATATCTTTGATTAAATCGCGCCGATATAAATTCTTCCAAACCTGACAATGTTTAATCAGCCAACGCCGATTCTTATTAAACGCATTATGCGTTGATTCTGTGGCATATTCAAAAACGTTATCGGTCGTCACAGTTTTTATTTTCGATAAATCATATTTTTTCCTGATTGCACGCGGTTCCACCGCATCAACATTCAACCCCAACAAATGCCGAATCATCAGGTGTGGCCTATATGCCCTATCATAGGTATAGGCGACCATATCGGCATTATCGCGCAATGCCAGGCCAAGTGTAATTTCCATTGTTTGCGGATGAATAAAATCATCACCGTCCAAACACATTATATATTCACCCGTCGCATGTTCCAACGCCAGATTCCGCGCCCCCGAAGGCCCGTCATGTTTACCACGCAAAACAACAAACCGATTATCGCGCGCGGCATATTTGGCCGCAATTTCGCCGGTTTTATCATCACACCCATCATCAACACAAATCGCCTGCCAATCAGTCATAGTTTGATTTTGAACACTATCCAAACAACGTCGCACATATTTTTCGACATTGTACATAGGTATAATAATTGATATTTTTGGCATTTTATACTCCTATGAACGCATAAATATTTTCACGCAAAGCATACCATTCACCGGGCACATCATCAAAGACACCCGCATCACGCAATTCCGTTAACCACCTACGTCCGGACATAATTTCTTGGTCGGTTTGCAAATAACGAACCTTGCGATAGGCCCAATTTATAAAGCACCACAGAAAATTTTCTGTCCACTTTTTCATTTGATATTCCGTTGCACAAGATTTGTATTTCAAATACGCGCTTTTTATGCCGATACACAACGATTCCATAATTTTTAATTGCTTGGCCGACAAAAGTATTCCACCAAAGTTTGGCCGATAGAAATATAATGGCAAATTAACAATCGTTGTCCGCGGATTTTTGAGTATTACCTCACTCCACCATGGAAAATCTTCAAACAAAATACCCTTGATAAACGGAATATCCGAAATCAAATCGCGCCGATATAAATTCTTCCAAACCTGACAATGTTTAACAAGCCAACGTCGATTTTTATTAAATGCGTTATGCGTATATTCCGTCGCATATTCAAAAATATTGTCGGTGATAACTGTTTTAGTTTTGTCTAACTTATAACGTTTATTTATCGTATGTGGAACAACGTCATCTGTACCCAGCCCCAAGAAATGACGCACTTTCAGCAACGGCCGATAATATCTGTCATACGAAAAAGACACAACATCGCTTTTATCGCGTTCGGCAAAATGATAGGCAAATTCCATAAATTGCGGATGTATAAAATCATCACTATCAACATACATCACATATTTACCCGTCGCATATTCAATTCCCACATTACGCGCATCGGACAGACCACCATTTTCTTTATGCACCACAACGAATCGATTATCACGTTCGGCGTATTCATTCAAAATTTTTCCACAATTATCCGGACTACCGTCATCAACACATATCGCCTGCCAATCAGAAAAACTCTGATTTAAAACACTATCCAAACAGCGACGCAGATATTTTTCCACGTTATAAACCGGAATAATCACAGATATTTTTGGCGCCATATTACCCACCTACATTTTATTAATCATAACGTCCGCAAATGAACCCCGGGGTATCACCTTATAGTGCTTTGGTGTCGTCTTTTGCCAAAATGTCTTTGATGTGATTTCATCAAAAATCTTTTTATCAAAAGGTTTATCACCATAATTCCACCAAAGTGCATGCGTTGGGCCCTGGTTAACATGTGGCATTTTTTCAAAATATTTTATCGCCCGCGGATCATTTTGAATCAAAGTTTTAAACATTAATTGATGCATAAAATAATCAAAAATACTATCTTCACGCATCCAGTAATCAATTATCATCGCACGCCACGCGTCCAGCAAATATGCCCCCCGACGCGCACGAATCCAACAGTTTTGCATAAACGAATATTCATAATGCCCGCGACCATACATATAAACAAAAAAGTCTTCTTTGATAATCCAATCCGGAATCGGCCCCGTCACAAAACATGTAGAATCCATCCAAATTCCACCATGTTCGTATAATAATTCCACACGACAAATATCCGCAAAATGCGCACGCGAAATTTTGCCCGCCCGATATTTATCAATGATTTCTTTCGGCAAAGTAATATAATCAAAAACCGAATGTTTATCCAACACAATCAATTCTTGTTTACAGTGCCGACGAATACTGCGAAAACATGCCTTTACTAAATCCGGCGCCACTTCTTCGCCCTGGAGCCAAATAGTAAAAATTTTTTCATGCTCGTCATCATGCACAACTGCACGTTCCGAAATAGCCGCCGCGGCCGGCAAATAGCGTTTAAGATATTCCGGGACCAGCCGCGCAAGAACCGCGGTCCGAACATCGTGCCGATGCGCACGCGACCGCCAAAACCAATTAACAATATGTCCTTGCCATACTGTGCGGGTTTTGGCCCATATTTTTGCTATATTCATTCCTTCCTCTTTGTTTAATGTATCGGGCGACAAACGCCGCCCGAATAATTTACTCTTCTGTCACAACTTCATCAGTTTCTTCTGACGGCCCGGTTGTCATCTCTTCGGCAATACCACCCGCACGCGCCATAATTTTATCAAGCAATTCTTGCTGCGCCTCTGGGTGATCTTTCAACCATTGACGCGCGTTCGCCTCGCCCTGGCCTATGCGTTCATTATTGTACGAATAGAAACTGCCCGCCTTGTCGATAAAGTCATATTTCACACCCATATCCAAGATTTCACTTATGCGCGAAATACCTTCGCCATACATAATTTTGAAATCAACGGTCCGGAAAGGTGGCGCGACTTTATTCTTCACAACCTTGACCCGCGTTTCGTTTCCGATAACATTTTCTTTATCTTTGATTGCACCGGTGCGACGAATATCCAAACGAACCGACGCATAGAATTTCAACGCATTACCACCACTGGTTGTTTCGGGGTTTCCAAACATAACACCAATCTTCATACGAATCTGATTGATAAAGATAAGCAACGTATTACTGCGTGACACCGAACCCGCCAATTTCTTTAATGATTGACTCATAAGTCTTGCGGTTGTTCCAACAAAACTATCACCGATGTTGCCTTCCAATTCCGCCTTGGGCACCAGTGCCGCGACCGAATCGATAACCACAACATCAACCGCACCGGATTTAATAAGCGTGTCCGCGATTTCCAACGCCTGTTCCCCGGAATCAGGTTGCGATATAATCAGGTTTGCAACATCAACGCCCAACTTTTTCGCATAACTTGGATCCAGTGCATTTTCCGCATCGATATACGCACACGTGCCACCTTTCTTTTGCGCTTCGGCCACCGCATGCAACGCAAGCGTTGTTTTACCCGAACTTTCCGGGCCATAGATTTCAACGATACGCCCGCGCGGATAACCACCAATCCCAAGCGCAATATCCAACCCCAACGACCCCGAAGAAATCGCCTCTATATTCTGTTGGGAACCATCGCCCATTTTCATAATTGCTTCTTTGCCGAATTGCTTTTGAATTTGTGCAAGTGCCGATTCAAGTGCCGGATTTTTCGCGCCCGTCGTGGCCGCCGCCGTTTCTTTCTTTGCCATAATAACTTCCTTTGTTTGCATATGGATAATACAAGCAAAAAAACCACTATGCAATTTATTTTTTCATTCCCCTTTCCGCCGGAAAAGGGGGGACCGCCGAAAGGCGGTGGGGTATGGGTATATCACACATCATAAAAATTCGCCATTACGAACATTATAAATTTTGACTATCTGCCACCAACTTTACCGCGGCAAAATACTTTAAAATCAAAAGTCCCTTCTCGATAAACAGTGACAATAACACAATCGGGGTCAGAACCAGGTCCAATAACACCCCCCGGGGCCCCCGAACGCAAGAGCCATTGCATTATCGGCATGCTTTCACCCGGTCGCATTAACACCTGTTGCCGAAAGGCAAGCCGAACTGAATGTGTGTCACATTTAGTCATTTATTATCCTTATTTATTTGACACATTAATCCTAGGTGTTCTTTGTTATTTGTCAACACAAAATTATCACTAAACACTAGCCACTAACACTCTTTTTCTTTCCAATCAAAACCAACACCGAAAGCACGCCTATTGCGGCCGTCACCCACCAAACCGCGGCCGTTGTTCCGAACGCCGCGATACAGGCTGCACCAATGCCGGGCGCAATCACACTTGGCAAATTGCAACTTGTGCGGAAAACACCATAAAACTTTGTTTGTTGTGTTGGTTTTGTGCCATCAAAGAACAGCAAATCATGCACCGGTTCCATCAGGGCGCCGGAAATCTGCCACAACACAAATATGGCAAGCAGTGGAAATCCGCCCGCAAATGTCGCCCAAACCGAAAACGCCGCAAACGACCCGAACCCCAGGACCAGCCAAATACTTTTCCCATATCGCCGCACCAGGTGCCCCATAATTTCGGATAAAATCAAATACGGCACGATACCGAAACTTAATACCAGCCCCAATGTATCCTTGGTAAATCCGGCCTCTATCACCATAATCGGCACATACAAAAGACGCATCGCACGCAACGAATAATAACCAAAGTTCACGATATACGCGCGCTTCATCCCAGGCGTTCTAAAAAATTCCATCATATTACGCCAAAGCGCCCTAACCGTCCGCCGCGGACTGACCGGCTTTATAACTTTGTCTTCTTGGGTCAAATGGAAATACTTAAAGAAAATCCACGCACCCAAATAAATCGCCGACGATAGGAAAAACGCAGACCGATTACCAAAACGTGTTGCGACCATTACCGCCAACATTGGCGCAAACAGCGCACCGATATTCATCCACAAATGAAAGCGTGAATTTAATCGCGCCATACCAACATCGCGCGAAAAGTCCGACATAAAAAGTGGTATCAACATAGCGCTCAGCGTGATCGCAAAACCACTGGTATAATCCAAAACTATAAACGTTCGCGGCAACACCGAAAAGCCCATCATCGCATAGCACGCAACAAGCATTAGCAAAGAAAAATAGAAAACTTTGACCTTGGAAAACTGGCGAAAAATTTCATGTGCGAACAATGCGACAATCATACAGAACACCGAATAAATCGCGACATAGACACCAACAACCGCGGAATTCATAAAAATTTCGAGTATAACAAGTGAATAAACGGCATTATAAATACCATCGGCAAACCCGGTAAAAATCCCAAGATTCGCGAACGAAAAACCGCTAAGCGAACTGCGCATAGAAATATATTTATCTTTGGCCATGGACCTACATTCTCCCCATCGGATAAATATATCACAAAAAAGACCGAATCGCAAAACCCAACCAAAAACGCACCTTTCGGTGCGTTTTGACTATTTCGCTTCCGGTTGCTTTTGATTCCGCTTTTCATACAAATCTGCGAAATCAACCATCTGCATTGCGAACGGCGGGAATCCGGATTCGGCCGTAAGTCTTGTGACCAAACTGCGCACCGCCGGGAACAACAACGCCGGCACATCAATCAACAGTGTCCGTTTTTTCTGTTCTTCGTCTTTTTCTTCTTCCATTTGAACAAGACCGGAATACGTCGCCTCTATCAAGAAAATAGATTTAGAATCGGCCTTTAACTTTGAATGAATTTTTGTAATCAAATCAACCATAAACAGATTCTTTTCCGAACCTTTGACCTGCATATCAATATTGATTTCCAATTCCGCCTGGCCATTATCCTGTTTAAAGAATAAATCCGGCACATTTGGGCTTTCGAAAGAAATGTCTTTTAAAAATTGAGATATAATATTGAACTTTGCCATGCGATTGCTCCTTTTTTTATGACTCGTTTTATGATAATATAGCACGTAGGGGACATTTTACAAGTGGGGGAATAAAAAAAATGACAACAAACATTATTAAATTGGTAAAGCGGGGAATATTGGTGGTTATCGCGGGCGCGGTGCTTGCGTCTTGCGATGTTTCAACGCCAACACATACGGGCGACGATTCAACAATTCCGTCCGAAAATCTTAAAAAAGTTTCATATTCGGACCTGCCCGGGTGGCGGGACGACGACGTTCGATATGCGCTTCAGGCATTTCGCAATTCGTGCAAGGCCAAAATTCACTACACCGGCCGCGTGATACCCGACCGCGCACTGTTCGAAGAAAAATGCAACATGCTGCCCAGTGCCAGTGCCGACAACGAAACCGTTCGCGCATGGTTTGAATCACACTTTCAACCATATAAAATATATAATGATAATGGAACCACGCGTGGCACATTTACCGGATACTATTCGCCGATAATCCCGGCATGCCGCAAGAAAACCGCTGAATGCAACGAACCACTTATGGGCGTTCCGGCAAACGGACAAAACTTTCGTGGCGTGCCAAAGGAAAAAATTGTAAAAGACAAAATTGGGCGCGTCCTTTATTGGGCAAACATTGTCGATGTGCAAAACATTCAAATCCAAGGCAGTGGTATGTTAAAACTTGATGACGGCAAAATGGTGAAACTAAACTTTGCCGCCGTAAACGACATGCCGTTTAAATCGATTGGCGAACAATTACGCAAACGCGGCATAAAACCCGAAGGGGGATATTCGGCGGACGCGGTTTGGACGCACCTAAAGAAAAATCCGAAACTTGCACGCGAAGTGATTTATAACAATCCGCGCTATGTTTATTTCTATGAATCGGTACCGCCGGACGTAATCGGAAAACTTGGGACACCGCTTTCGAAAATACGCAGCATCGCGATGGACGATTCGCTCTATACGTTGGGTTTGCCCGTATACATCGATACGAACCTTTCGAACGGACAAAAATTTAGACGCCTTATGATTGCCCAAGATACCGGCAGTGCGATACGCGGTTTCGTGCGCGCCGACATATTCTTTGGCAAAGGCGACGAAGCGTATCAATATGCCCATGGCCAACATTCCCAGGGCGAAATGTATATCCTGATGCCAAAAGAATATATCTATGTCAAACCAAAATAAAAACGATTTTTCCAAACGCACAAAACGCCCACAAACCATTGCGGGCGCGCTTGGGGGACTGATGAAGATTTTTGGTGTGCGTGCATCGGATTCCGATTTGGTGGCGCGCTGGCCGGAAATAATCGGCGATGAAATTTCGAACCTTGCCGACATCTGTGCGGTAAAAAAATTGCGCGACGGAACATATAATATCGTCTTACGCCCGCGGAATCCGGCGTATACATTAAATTTGTCTTATATGATTCCGGACATAACGAAAAAGATAAATAAATATTTTGGCGCGACATGCGTCGGCAAAATAAGTTTCAGGAAATAACAAAATGACGAAACGAATACTCGGCATTGACCCCGGACTTTTACATACAGGTTGGGCAATCATCGATACAAACGACAACGAAAGAAAATACGTGGCCAGTGGTGTGATTTTGCCGAAAAAGACCGGCACCCTGCCCGAACGACTTGCGATTATATTTAACGGCGTCACAAAACTTTGCGAAACATTCGAACCGAACGAATGCAGCATGGAAATCACATTCGTGAACAAAAACCCGACGACGACACTAATACTGGGACACGCGCGCGCGGCGGCAATGGTCGCGGTGTCTGTGCGTGATATTCCGGTATTCGAATACGAACCAAATAAAGTAAAAAAGATTCTAACCGGTGCGGGCCATGCGGACAAAACCGCGGTTGACAAAATGGTGCGAATACTGTTGCCGGTGGCCACACCAAAAACGCCGGACGAAAGCGACGCCATCGCAATCGCCCTGTGCCACGCCAACACAACACGATTTGAAAAGTTTATAAAATAACGGGGCATACCATGTCAGAATTTATTAATCCAGAAGAAATTATTGTTGATGATTTTATTCTTAAACAAATTCCAGGCACACCGAAATTTGCGAAAGAAATTTACGACATATTCACAACCGATTCGGACACATTCAAACACTGGTTCGAAGGCGGCATGTGGAAATCGGTTGATGAAGTGGAAAAATATTATCAAGACAAATTGCAAAACAACAACCCACGATTGAAATATGCCATGTACGGTATTTTCAAAAACAATGAACTTTTGGGCGAAATCGGTCTTTCCGCCATAGACACAAAAAATCAGACCGGCAAAATTGGTTATTGGCTTAAAAAATCCGCACGCGGACGGGGAATCCTGGATAAATTGATACCGGCAATAGAAAATCTTGGATTTGAAAAATTTAATTTGCGAAAAATAAATATCTTGTGCGACGACGACAATATCGCGTCACGCAAACACGCCGAGAAAAATGGATACAAACTCGAAGGCATTCAACGCGAATGCAAACTATGGCCGGACGGTTCCATACATAGCACCGCGATGTTCGGGAAATTAAAATCTGAATACAAAAAATAAAATAAGGGTGCTAATATACCCGCACAACATCACCAAATTCGGTGATAAAATTGGCGACACCTCCCGGTGTTTCACACCGGACTCCTCTGGCCAGAGGAGAACTTTGCTCTCGTTCCACCGCGGCCCCGGGTTCCCCTCTGGCCAGAGGGATGCCATCGCTGTAGCGAAGCGTAAGCGTGGCGGGGTGTCGCAAAAAAACGCGGGGCGTTGCCCCGCACACTAGCACTAGCCACTAACACTTACACTTTTTATGCCGCGCCGGTAAATACCTTTTGCACGTCGTCGTTGGCGTCCAGTGCATCCACCAAACGTTCAACCTTTTCCCATGTTTCTTCGTCCACGTCCACCGGCATATTCGGAACCCATGTCAATTCCGCGTTTTCCGGTTCGCCCAACACATCGGCAATCTTTTTCTGCACATTCATAAAATCATCAGGTTTTGTTGTAATGATAAAACCTTCGTCGGTTGTTTCAAGGTTGTCCGCGTCGGCGTCCATAATGATTTCCATCATTTCATCTTCGGTTTTGCCAATCGACGCCGGATAGAAAATTTGTCCCGCACGCGTGAACATAAACGCGACACTGCCTTCTTCGCCCATGTTGCCACCATGTTTGGAAAAGATATTCCGCACCTCTGGCACTGTGCGCCGCGGGTTGTCGGTCAACGCCTCTACAATAATCGGCACCGCACCCGGGCCGTAGCCTTCGTACCGCACCGCCACATAATTTTCGGTGTTTGATCCAGACGCCTTGTCAATCGCGCGTTTGATATTATCGTTCGGCATAGAATTCTTGCGCGCCTGTAAAATCGCAAGACGCAGGCGCGGATTATTGTCCGGATTTTTATCGCCCAATTTCGCCGCCATCGTGATTTCGCGCGCAAGTTTCGTGAACAATCCGCTGCGTGCCGCGTCGGCAAGACCCTTTTTGTGTTGAATGTTGTGCCATTTGCTATGTCCGCTCATGATTTGACCTTTTGATTTAATTAGATTAAAATTACCGGCAAAGGATAGCAAATGATTGGAAAATTGCAAGGCATTGTTGATTATATTGGCGACGGGTTCGTTATAATCATGGTGGGCGGCGTCGGGTACAAGGTCTATACGCCGGAAACATTGACGTTAAAGGCGCCGACGACACTTTGGATTGAAACGGTCGTGCGCGAAGATTCGATTCGTTTGTTCGGGTTTGGAACCCCGGCCGCACAAAATTTATTCAATATGCTAAACGGCGTATCGGGTGTCGGGCCAAAGGTCGCAATGGCGATAATGGGCACGATAAAGACCGATACACTAATGGCCGCAATCGCAACCGGCGACGCAAAAACCATTGCAACCGCACCGGGGGTCGGCAAAAAGGTCGCGGAAAAAATCATCGTTGAATTGAAATCAAAGGTCGGTGGCGCATCGTTTGCATTCGACACCGGTGGCGACGCGGGCGCCCTGCCCGACCTACTCGCGGCACTGGAGGCATTGGGATACCGTCGCATGGACATAATCGAAATGGCGCAAAAAATCGTCGCACAAAATCCGGACGCGGACGTATCGAAACTGGTCCCGATGGCATTAAAGGGAATAAGTGGGAACAGATAATATGAATAACAACGACACAATTTTTGCACTTTCATCTGGTCGTGGCAAATCCGGCGTTGCGGTGATTCGGATATCCGGGAATGATTTAGAAACATTTGCAAAAAAAATTATTGGCTGCGCCACCTTGGCGCCCCGGCACGCGTATTTTACAAACCTGTGCGATGACAACGGCGACATAATCGACCAATGTGTTGTGATTTATTTTGCCGCGCCGCACAGTTTCACCGGCACCGACATAATTGAAATTCAATGCCATGGCGCGCCGGCGGTGATAAATAAAGTCTTTGAATTTTTGCGCGGGCATAATATGCGGGTCGCCACCCCCGGTGAATTTTCGCGTCGCGCGTTTTACAACGGTAAAGTGGACTTGTCCGATGTCGATGGTTTAATCGCATTGCTTGATGCGCAAACGGACAAACAGCGTGCCGCGGCACTGCGTTCCATGATGGGCGGCGATAGCGATGTTTATATCGGTTGGCGCGATCAAATGTTGGAAATTGCCGCATACGCCGCCGCCATGACGGACTATGACGCCGACGATTTACCACCAAACATTTCAGACCGAATTTTGGAAAAGATAAAAACGCTCTATACGGCGGTTTCCGGCGTATTGGCCAATTATAAAGTTTCGCGCGCAATCATGTGCGGAATCAATATTGCAATCGTCGGCGAAACAAATGTTGGCAAATCTTCGCTGTTCAATCGCATTGTCGGCGCGGCGCGTGCGATAGTTTCCGATATTCCCGGCACAACGCGCGATGTCGTGTCCGCACAAATGGACATCGACGGATACATGGTGAATTTGTCTGATACGGCCGGCCTGCGCAATACGACGGATTTTGTGGAATGCATAGGAATCGAACGCACGAACGCCGAAATCGCCAACGCCGATATTGTTTTACATGTAATCACTGCCGGCGATTCGGTTGCCCCGGTTGCGAAAAATGAAATCTTGGTTGCGAATAAATCCGATACAACCGATTCGCGCGATGTGCCGAACGCAATCTATGTTTCCGCCAAGACCGGCGAAGGATTGCCAGAATTGATGACAACGATTCGGTCGCGAATCGCCGACATCACAAACAATGGCGAATCGGCGGTAATGATAAACGCCCGCACATACGATTTATTGATGACCGCACGCGAAGAATTATATGCGGCACTGGACGATTTCAACGGCGACTATGATATTCTATCAGAACACGTGCGATATGCGGCAGACGCAATTGGCCGCATACTGGGCACCATCGGCACGAACGAAATACTCGACATGACATTCTCGCAATTGTGTTTGGGGAAATAAATTGCCATTTTATTGTGCCACAGGCCCGGGTCTAAAGTCTTCACCACTGGTTGCAGCATTTGTAAAGAACCGACCGGATACAGTATCATACATACCGAGAACATTAGAACTATTTTTTGCCGGAACGACAAAAAAGTCGATTTCGCCCCCGGCGTTCTTATGCCATGCTCTGTATAACCTAACCTTAGCAAAGTTATTCATACCATCATAACGAGTTCTAGCAAAGAACGATAACGGCATTTCGTCATCGGCGCTAACGGTAAAGCTAGAAGAATATGTTTGTTCGTCAACAACGACTGTTTCGCTAGTTTCTGTCAGCGTCACAGTCGCCTGGTGGCGATTAAGGTCTTTGTCAATAGTGTTCACGTGACCCGACGCGTTACCCGGCTGAGAGTAGAGTTTTTGCGTACCAGAACCAAACACAACCTTATACTCAGAAGAACCCGGCATAGCACCCCAGATTGTAGGGAACCCTGATGCCGGCGTTTCTGTCATTTGAAAATCAAGATAAAACGTGCTATTTCGAACAGATTTGATAGGCGATGTAATATACTGTGTCCCCGTTGATTCAATATATTCCAACCGCGTATACCCCGCTGGCAGTTGTATTGTATACGCCGTTTGGTCGACGATGGTCCAAAGGCTGCAACCGTCACCTTGGTTTGCACATTCCAATTTTGTGGTATTCGTTGTTGGTAAATTTGTAAACGTGTCTTTTAACGCCGATGCGGTAATAAGTTTATCACCATCAGTATCGGCATCATAACTACTTGCATCACTATATAATCCGCGTTCACCGATTTCACCATCGCCATTCGCGGTATAGGTCATTACCGTTTCACCCGCATCAACGTTTGGTTGTCCGGCCGCGGGTATCTTTAATTGTTTTGTGGCAACCATTGTATCAACATATGCCTTGGACGATGCCGTTTTCCTATCTAAATCAGTCGGTGTCGCAACCGCACCAACAATTGTTATGACCACACCAAATACAGATGTTAGTAATATCTTTTTTAACATGTCTTTCCCCCCGTCTACGGTCTTTAATTGCCATTATTATTTTCGTCACCGTATACTTGCTGATCTTCAAGTGTCCAAAGGCTGCAGGTGTTCGGGTTCGCACACGTCAATCTTGATGTGGTCATCGTTGGTAAATTTGCGACACTTCCTTTTAACGCAGACGCCGTCACCAATTTATTCGCATCTGTTCCCTCGGTATAACTGTTGGGATTATCGTATATTCCGCGTTCACCAATTGTGCCGTTTCCGGTTGTTGTATATGTGACAACCGAAACACCGGGTGTTCCGCTATTTGTGTTTGCCGCGGGTATTTTATTTTGCCTGGTGCCAACTTCTGTATCCACATACGCCTTGGACGAAACCGCTTTACGGTCCGCCGGCGTGGGGTCCGCATACGCGATTCCAATCACAAACGCGCATAATACAAACGCAACCAATTTCCCAACAATTCGCATGGTTTATTCTCCTTTCTTCCTATGATACATTTTGTATACAAACTCACTGTCTGAATTGTATCAAAAACCAAGGTTTTTAAACCACCCTTTGCGCCAAACCACCACTTTCAGTATTCCTGATTGTTTTTAGTAGAAAAAATTTGTTTTTATTTTTTAAAAAAAATGGTTGATTTTATTTCTTGGTTTTTTTTAGACCACTTTCTAATATAAAAACCGCGTTTCCGCGGTATGACGGCTCTCTAGAATTTTCTAAAAAACGGGCGCATTCGCGCCCGTTTCATTAATCACTATTTTTTATTATCTTTTAATTTCAGACAATACCTTGGCCGCACCAAAAGAAAGAGTCTTACCTTTTCCGTATTTCTTTTTAATCCATTCTGGCAATACCGCTTCATCAACAATTTTAATAACCTCTTCATATTCTTTCGGGTGTGATTTTAAATACCCAGAAATAATCGCAACACAGGTTTCATAATTTGCTTTATCAAAACCCCCATTTGCCAGATGATCAAAATATTTACGGTCTATTGCTGAAAAACTTTCTAACATCTTGGTTGCAGACGGCCCCAAACGATGCATTATTTCATCGACATTTACACCACTCCAAGTTATTTTTCTTAAATCCTCCCAAACCTGATTCATTTCATCTTTTTTATTTTTTCTATCCTTTGCAATAATAATCGTCATGACAGTACACGTTATAAACAGATTTAAAAGTGTACTTGCAAAATCTTCACCATAGGCACCTCTTAATGCCTCACCATAAGTATTAAATCGTGGACCTTCCCAAGTATTTGTATTTGGATTATATTCTTCACCAGTAGCAATGTCCAAACCCGTAACCGCACTTCCAAGCACGAATCCAATAATTTGCCCTATCAAAGCACCCTTTAAAAAAGAATATTGCCAAAAAGGTTTTACTTCTCTCGCAATAACCCGCTTTTTTTCTTTTCGCATTTTATTTTCTAATTTTTCTTGCGCCCTTTGCAAACGTTCTTTTTCTTTTTTCTTTTTTTGTTCTTGTTCCTTTTCCAATTGTCGTTTACGTGCAGCCTCCGCTGCTTGTCTTTCTTTATCTAACTGTTCTTGGTATTCATCGTATCCCATTCTTTTTGCCATTTTTTACTCCTTTTGTTTTTGTTAGTTTATTTTTAAAAACGAAAACAGGCCAAACGCTTTCTGCGTTTGGTCTGTCGAATTGGCATCAATAAATTGATTTAAGCCCGGCAGCGCACTACTTGTGTGTGTGTGTGTGTGTGTGTGTGTAGATTTCTGCGGGTTTCCGAACAACATGACTACTCCTTTCTATCCGGATATTTTCCATCAATCAAATTCTGACGCACGATGTGGTGTTTGACCTTTTGCGTGCTGGTCATCGGCAAATCTTCGGTTGTCATCGCAAAGTGCGTCACCCATTTATAGGACGCGACCTTTTTATTCGCCGCCGCAATTGCCGCCGACAGTTTTTCCATCGTCATATCTTTATCGACACTGAACACACCATACGAAACGGTTTTATCCTTTACCCGATGTTCAAAGACCGCAACATTTTTCACACCCGGAATATTTATAAACAAACCTTCCAATTCGTCCGGATAAACGTTTTTACCACTATCCAAAACAATCACCTGTTTCTTGCGGCCGGCAAAGTGCAATTCGCCATTTTTATCCATCGACACCATATCCCCAGTATTAAAGAACCCACGTTCGTCGAATGCATTTTTATTTGCTTCGTCATTATTCAGGTATCCACCGAACACCTGATTCCCGCGCACCCAAAGGATACCGACACCGTCTTCGTTTTTATCACGAATTTCAACCTCGTTATTCGTGGTCGGCGCACCAAAGGCGAACGGTACACGTCCCCGACATGGTTTGGAAATGCAAATCGGTCCAACGGTTTCCGTCATGCCGAATCCTTGGATAAACCCAAGTCCCAGCGCAACAAAGAAATTTTCAATTTCGGGCTTTGTCGCCGCACCGCCGGCAATCATCAACTTTACGCGACCACCAAAGATATCCAACACCGGTTTAATCGCCGCGTCCACCAATTTGCGCAGGCCGATTTTCTTTAACAAATCCGCATGTTTCAAAACGAACGAAAACAGCCACCATTTATGTTGCGCCTTTATACCGTCGATGATTTTGTTCCTGAATACCTCAAACAACCTTGGCACCGCCGGAATAACATGTGGACGATAGCGTTTAAAGTCCGCCAAAATTTCCTTTGGATTAACGGTCGGTTGCAACAACACGCCCGCGCCGTATTGCAATGTCGCAAGTATTTCCACCGCGAATCCGAAAATATGATACATTGGCAAGAAACCATACATTACATCGCCAACTTCGAACCATTCGCGCATATCAAGCAACGAATTCGCACATTCCAACAAATTATAGTGCGAAAGTGGCACAACCTTTGGCGTACCAGTCGAACCCGACGTGAACGACAATGTCGCAATATCAGACGGCTTTAATTCCGCCGGCGACAGTTCCGGATTTTCGCCTTCGTCCGCCGCGGTAATATCAAAGAACTGAAACGCATCGGTTTTATAAAAGAACGATTTTTCTGCGCAAACATATTTGCACTTTGTAATCGTCGCCATGTTATCGTATTCAAACGGCGTCAGATTCGTATCCAGCAGTAAAACCGTTCCGCCCAGGCACCAAATCGCAAACAGCGTCATCGGAAACGCCGGTATATTATGCGACAATATTCCAACAACGTCACCCTGTTTCACGCCCAGCGCAGAAAGCGTCGCCGCACGCGCACGCACCATCTTCATAAAGTCAGAAAACGTCACATTTTCACGAACCAGGTAAATGCCGTTCGGCCACTTTGCAACCGCACTTTCTAAAAATTGAAACATACTATTCATAATTCAAAATCCTTGTTGTTTTTATGATATATCATGAGTATTATATTCATAAAAGGAAAGATTGCAAACATGAAAATACTAACCGTCAATATCAATTCAATTCGCGCACATGCGGAAAGTTTTATAAAAATCCTTGAAAATGGGGAATACGACACCATTCTTGTCCAAGAATTAAAGGTTGAAACCGCCGGTTTCCCGCACAATATATTCGAAGAATATGGGTATAATATAAAGGTTTTCGGACAAAAAAGTTGGAACGGCGTCGCAACTTTTTCGAAATTTTCTATCGAAGACACGATTCGCGGAATACCAAACTATACCGACGTCAATGCGCGATTTCTTGAAACGGTAATTGACGGCCGGATTCGCATCATAAATGTCTATATGCCGAATGGGGAATCTGAAACTTCGCCAAAATTCGAATATAAAATTCAATGGATGCACGCATTTGGCGAATACATTAAACAATACATCGATTCGCCCGAGGCGGTAATTATCGGCGGCGATTTTAATGTTGCCATTACGGACCGCGACATATGGAAACCCGAAAACTATGTGGGGTCCAGTATTTCTGCGCCCGCCGCCCGCGAAATTTTACAGGGCTGGTTCGACGACGGGTGGACAGATATGTGGCGCAAAATGCACCCCGATGAAATTGGATACACTTGGTACGGCTATCGCCAACACAGTTTCGAAAGCAAACATGGGCTTCGTCTTGATTATTTTATGGCGAACAAAACCGCCGCGAAAATGATTACACAATGCGAAATCGATTGCGACCCGCGCACAGGTGAAAAACCAACAGATCATTGTGGATTGATGATAAAAATCGACTAATCCCTTTCGTCCGCACGCGCAAAGTCATCGTATTCTTTGTACTTGTCTTCGCCGGTGCGACGATATTCATATTCCGCCCCACCCGCCGAATACATATTAAATAACTCTGTAACCTTGCTATACGCCGCGTTCATTGCCATTGCGGTTTGTTCCACGTCATATTCTATGATTTTCGCATCACCAGATTTTAACTGTAAAAATTGCATAATCGGCATCTTGCTTTTATCGGTCGTCCGAAAACGAAAACCGTTGTTTTGCAACATATATGCCTCCAGCGGTAATTGCGGCATGGTGCCGTCCGCCAATTGTTTTTGTTTTGGTGCGGCACCGGTTTTTATATCCAAAACCCCACCGTCCCAGATTCTATCGGCACGCGCCCGCACATTACGTCCGGCAATATTTACCGAACCTTCGATTTCTGTGAGTGCGCCATCAGTATCACGCAACATCTGTAATGCAATCGGTGCGATTTCAACGAATCGCCTGTGCCAGAAATAAAATACCAGGTTATTTTGTCCCAAACTTTCCAATGCCCGCCTATCCATTTCGGCAATCAACCATTGTTCCGTAGCATTCGCCGGCGCATTTTCTATGGCCGCATGAACCAGTGTTCCAAAATCACGCACATCGGCCCCAATCCAATAATCCTTTTTGGGATGCAACCCAAGTATATGTTGCACATAGAACGCGTACGGATTATGTATCAACAATTCCAAACGCGTCACAAACACATCAGACCAATCGGCCGGCGGTGTCGGATTTTCATACCGCAGCGGATTCGATTCAACCGTATCACGCAAACGCACAACGTTTAAAATATCGGTTGCCACATTTGTATCAAACCGTCCGCGCGCAACAATTACACGCGAAAGAAAACGCGATTCTTGGGTTTGAACACCACCGGAAACCCGGCTGCGCAGCCAATAAACATTTGCGCCACACGATAAATTCATAAAATCCAGTGCCATCAACGACACCTTGTGATTCGGCGATGGCAAACCAATTTTGTTTGCCACGCCACGTGGCAACCATGGATTTTCGTAGCCAAGTGCCGGGAACATACCTTCGTTTAAACCGGTCAGTATCACGACATCGGCCGTTTGCATGCGTGATTCTATGGTTCCCAAAACAGCAACGGGGACGGAATCATTCATGGGCGAACGCACCCGAACATCGGAAAGAGTATCCGCAACAAAAGCGCGCACGTCCATAATCCCAAGTTGTATATCTTTTCCCACCAAACAATCTGATAGTTTTTTAATCGCCAACCAAACGTCCGCCGAATCTTCAATATCAAATTTTGGTGCCATGCTATCGGCGAACTTATCAACAATTTCGGCAATTGTATCAAACAGATTAAATTTATTAGACGCATATATATCTTCAAAAAAATGCGCCCCCATTTCAATCCAATCATCAAACAAATTTAAAATCGCGCGCCCTGCGGCCGTCATCGTTGCCGGCACACCACCGGAAAAATCCGCAACAATATTACGTCTTTCGAATTCAGACTTTAACCGCTGGTTCCCGGCGGCGTCTGGCGTTATAATTAAAACCGTTTTTTTATCGACGATTGCACGCGCCGCAATTTCTGCGGCAACCGCGGCCTCTTCGGATTCACGCGACGCCTCTATCAGATGACAATTCGATAAATCGCAACCATTAAAATCGTTGTATACGTTGGAAAACGCCGTATTCATAAAATCTATGTGCGACGCACCAACATCAATTTCACGCACGTCCGATGCACCAAGTCCAATATCAGACAAAAATTTATATTCGGAATTATATGGATTTGTATCCAATTCAAAATCTTCCACCGCCCCGGAAATCTTGCCGGGCAAAATAATGCGGCCATTTGGCAACCCCGATATCACAGACATCAATTTACGCGTCACCGGAACACTTGCCGTTGACCCGCACACAATAATCAAAGATTTATCGCCGGGCATATTTTTTACACAATCGCACCACGCGTATACGTCGGAATTCCGGCGTTTTGTTTCTGTTTGCCGACCACAAAAAACATCAGATTGCACACGTGACAACACCGATAAAATTTGTGCTTTTTCTTGAAAATGTTTTGCATATTTATCATCAACCAAATCGGCCCAATCTATATCGGCAATATCAACGGAACTATTTTCCAAATAATCTTGCATGGTAATCAGTGTTCGTGCAACCGGCAACGCGTTTGATATAGTTTTAATTGTTGGAATCGCCGCCAACAAATACGCCATCATAACCACACGTTCTTGTTTTGAAACAACACCAATTTCTTCATCAGAATCTTCGGTTTCTTCCACGCCTTCGCCAAGCGGAATCAATCGGGGCAGCAACGTTGCATGACCAACCGAATCCACAATCATTTTTTCAACACTGCGAACCGCACGACGATTGGGCAAGAAAATCAACATATCTGTTAAATCAACACCGGATTCAGACATAACCTTCCAAAGCCCATCAAGTATCTTTGCGGGATTTGAAACACAAAAGATATTGTTATTATTTGATGCCAATGATTGCCCTTAATTTTTCTATGCCGTATTTTTTTTCCGCGGACGTTTCAATAATATCATCAACCATCGCCGGATGCGCATTCGCACAAATTACTGTCTGTTCTTTTTCGCGCACACGCTTGTCTTTTTTCGTATAAACAATTTGATAAGATATTCCATTCGCATCACAAAATTCCAAAAGTTCTAAATCGGAATCACGCGGGCCAATACGCGAATCAATCAATATAAAAAGCCGCTTTAATTGCCGCCGCGTCATAATGTATTCTTGGAACCGCAACAACCAACGTTCAGATTCCGCGCGCGACACACGTGCATAACCATACCCCGGCAAATCAAGAATTATTATTTTGTCGTTTATGTTAAACATATTAAGCGCCTGTGTTCGCCCCGGTGTATTCGACGTCCGCGCAACATTTTCACCCAGCACCGCATTTATTAGCGAAGATTTCCCAACATTACTGCGCCCGGCGAACGCATATTCCGAAAATTGTGTTTGTGGCAAATCACGAACCCGTTCAAACCCACCAACAAATTTTATCATGTGTTCAATCCTTTTTAATCAAACGACGATATGCTTCTTTCTTTGAAATTCCGGCACGCGCCGCTAAATCACTTGCCGCCGCCTTGGTCGAATTGGCAACAACATCATTTACAATTTCTGATATTTCATCATCAGACATCTTGTGTTCGGGCGCCGGCGCAACAACGATAACTATTTCACCACGTGGCGATTCGATATTCATCAAATCCGCCGGATAGCCTATTATCGCCTGCTCGTGAATCTTTGTTATTTCACGCACAATCGCAATTTGCCGTTCGGGCATAACGCGCGCAATTGCGGCAATAGTATTCATAATCCGATTCGGGCTTTCATAATAAACAATCGTATGCCGTATTCTGTTATCTTCGCGCAATTTCTTTTCATCAAAGAACCCACAAAAAGTGAACCTGTCGGTTGGAAACCCACTAAGCACCAATGCAGATATAACCGCCGTCGGCCCAGGAACGACATACACCGGCACATTCGCGGCCCGCGCGGCATGCACAATCCTGTATCCCGGATCACTGACCGCCGGCATACCCGCATCGGTCACAACCGCGACCGATTCGCCATTTTGAATTTTTTCTATCAACCCATCGACAACTTCGCGTTCATTATGCTCATGACACGATACGCGGCGTGTTTTTATGTCAAAATGCGATGCGATTTTACCAAAAACGCGTGTATCTTCGGCGGCAATTAAATCAACATTTTTCAAAACCTCTACCGCCCTTGGCGACATATCACCAAGGTTTCCAATCGGTGTACCAACAATATAAAGCCCCGTTTGCATTTATGAATCCTTTGTAGTAAAATGATACAGAATAAAATGGATTTTTCAATGCATATTATAAAACAGATTTTTGGATTAACATGTATCGCACTGGCGCTTTCGTCGTGCCATGGTAATAAAGGTTCCACGTGGCGTTCGGAATATACCGATGTTCCGATTACTGGCCCGGCGCAGTTGCAATATGGCACCTATTCACTTGGGTTGTACGGCACATCGTCTGATGCCGCGCACAGTATTGCCGTCCTGCTGCCCGTCAGTGGCGCAAATTCTAAAATCGGAAAATCGATTCGTTTAGGGATAGAGGCCGCGGCCATGCGATTCGCCCCCGACGGATTACAAATAAATTTCTATGACACCGGAACCGGCGATGCCGAAGAAGTTCTGGAACGCGCGGTCGCATCAAACCCGGAAATAATTTTGGGGCCGGTATTTGCCGACGACGCACGATTGTTGCGCGACATCAAACCAACATCAACGCCGGCATTGTCTTTCACATCTGATGTTTCCGCGGTTGGCGATGGTGTAATCAGTATGGCCGTAATGCCAACAAATACTATAGAGGCCACAATTCAAGAAATGTCCGCAAACGGTGCCAAGAATTACATAATTATCGCCCCAAATAACACATCTGGGCCAATGATGGCCGGCGCGGCTGATTACATTTCTGAATTATACGGAATAAATAATGTCGGCATCTTTTATTACAACGAACGCGACACCGATTCTATTAAATCGACCGCCATGTCCGCATCAATGTACGGTGCGCGCAGCGCCGCAAATACACGCGCCAAAGAAATTTTGTCCGGGATATTAACAAACGAAAGTCTTGGGGCATCGGAAAAGAATTCTTTATCACGACAACTTGAAAACCTGAATCGCGTCGATACATTGGGCGAACTGCCATACGATTCGATATTATTCTTGGGTTCGGGAAATGATACGAAATCTGTGGCGTCTTTCTTGCGCTATTATGGTGTCGGTACGCGCGATGCAAAATTTTATGGCACACCACTTTGGGAAGAAAGCGACATCGCATCGGATTTAACCATGATGGGCGCGATGTTTGCAACATTGCCTGATATTCCGGACGATTTCCGCAACACATATTCTATCGCCACCGGAACATTCCCAACGCGCATGTCAACCATAGGATACGAGGCAACGATGCTTGCAATCGGAACACTGTATTCACATGACGATATTCATGCACATTTGATGAGTCCCAGTGGCTATGTCGGCGTAAACGGTTTATTCAGATTACGTCCCGATGGTTCCAACGAACGCGCATTGCGCATTGTGCGCCTTAATGGCGACGGCACAACAACCACCGTTCGTGCGGAACCCGCGGCCTTTACGGTCCCGATATATAAATCACACGAACAATACATGTCCGCAATCGAAAGTGCACCGTTAAATTCTGATGGAATTAACCCGGGTGATTACATAAAAATCCCGGAACGCTTTAAAGACAAATATCGCACAAAAACATACGGCGTAAATCATTCAGAAAATTCTAAAAACAAAGAACCGGTATTTCACACATCAACAATATTACCACAAAACGATACGGATTCGATAACGTCCGCGGACTATCAACCGGTGCCATTAGATAATATAAGTCGCACATATATCGATTCGGTTGAGGTATCAGAACGATAATACGCATAATGGGGGGAGAAATGAAAACAGGATACAAAATTTTATTTGCATGTATCATAACATGTATCGCGACCGCATTTACGACGGTGTATATTATGGAACATGACGTCGCACATATTCTATATTCTTCGGAAAAAGTAATGTGCAAAGATAGGGCAGAACCGGACGAAAACGGATGCTGTCCCGGCGAAACATATACCGACATGGGCGACCAGGGTTGGAACTGTTGTCCCAACATTGGGGGCGATTGCTTTCCGCCAATTGTAAAATAAAACTTGCCCGCGATATTATTCTAAACTATTATAATAGTCAGAATCTTACTGGAACCAAGGTTCGGGACCTTCACAAGTCCGAAATCAGAAGTCGCAACCATATGGTTGCTGTTCCATGTGGTGTATGTTTACACCATTCCCCCAAAAATCTTTGTTGGGGGAGCCGTTGGTCATATATTGAAAGCCGATGGGATTACTTGACTTCTGGTGATTTTGTGAACTCCCCCAACTGCCATAAGATTCTGGCAGAATTTTTTCACAAAAAACACAGGAGTAAACAATGAAAAAAATAGATTTAGTTTATATGTGGGTGGACGGAAACGATAAAAAATGGCAAGATGAAAAAGCAAAATACCTACAAATCGAAGGTGGCGAAAGCGCCCTGCCCCCGGACGCAACAGTGACGGCACGATGGCGCGACAATGACGAATTAAGATATGCGTTGCGCAGTGCCGAAAAATTTGTTCCATGGATAAATCATATCTATATCATAACCGGATTTAACCAGGTTCCCAAATGGCTTGATACAACAAATAAAAAAATAACTATTGTTCCACACGAATCTATTATGCCCAGATATTCTTTGCCGACATTTTGTTCGGATAATATCGAAATGTGTATTGCAAACATACCGGAACTTTCCGAATATTTTTTACTGTCCAACGATGATATGTTCTTTAACCAACCACTTACCAAAGACTTCTTTTTTGACCGCAATAACCGTTATATATTCAGGTTTCACAAATCGCATATTAACACAAAAAAAATTGGTTTTAGGCTCGATGCATCAAATGACTATATACAACGTCTGATACTTGCCCAAAATAAAATAAAAAAGATTTTCCATAAAAATGTTTCAAAATACTTCCCATCACATGGCATTGATCCATATATTAAAAGTTCATTAAAAAAATGCGTTATGCACCCAATGATAAAAAAGGACATAGACCTACAATTATTTCAAAAATTTCGCCAAGGATATCAAACACAACGGTTGATTTTCAATTTGTACGACAAAATTTATGGTCGAGCAAAGTTTATACGCGCACGCAATATAAAACAATCTACGAACAAATTATGGAATAAAATCTATAACTTTATACATCGTTCCAGCATATTAAATTCGCCTTGCTACTGCATCGATGCATTTAACGCGAACCTTTATAAATTTATACCACCAATTGTTTGCATAAATGACACCGTTGACACTTCGGACGAAATGCGCAGGCACAATCGCGAATGGTTAAATTGGCGATTCCCAGATAAATCAAGTTTTGAAAAATAGACGCTAATCTAAACTGTTCAGACTAACCTGGTCGCCGTCCACAATGACGATGTTTCCTTTGCTAATTTCGGCATCACGCGCGACGGCGACAAAATCGCGCTGTGCGAATAAATCCGGCGTATAGACGGGCAACACACCACGCGCTAAACATAATTGATTTGCAACGATTTCACTATCGCATACGGCGATTATTTTCGTATCCGGACGACGGCAAGAAATCTTTATAACCGATTCGGTATCCCGCGCAAAAACAATTATCGCCTTGGCTTTGTTAAGGTATGCCATGGAAGATATCGAACGCGACCAATCGTTATCCGACGTATCTTCGGCACGCGACCAATCATTTGGATTTGCAATCGCATCGTCATCAGAATACGCCAAAATCTTTGCCATGGTTTCAATTACATTCAACGGATTCGCGCCAATCGTTGTTTCTTCGGACGTCATTGTCGAATCCACACGCAGATACGCCGCATTCGCGACATCACTTATTTCCGCACGCGTTGGAAATTCACTTTCAACCATAGACCCCAGCATTTGCGTGGCCATAACAACAGGACGATTTAACCGCCGACATTCGCGTATTATATGACGTGAAATTGCCGGGACCCTTTCATACGGCAATTCAACCGCCATATCACCACGCGCAATCATAATTCCATCGGCCGCGCGGGCGATGTCATCAATTTGTTCGACCGCACTTTTGCGTTCTATCTTTGCCATGATTTTAACCGGGCGCGCAGTACGTGCGGTAATAAAATCACGCACTTCGGATATATCTTCGGGGCGTTGCACAAAAGAAACCGCAACCCAATCAGGATCTTTGGTCAACGCATATTCCAAATCCGCCCTATCCTTGTCGGTCAGCACCGATGTATCAACAATTGTATCCGGCAAATTAAATCCGCGCCGCGACCAGATTTCGGTTCCACGAATAACCTTTGTCTTAATCGAATCGGGCGAAACATCGGTCACCTGCATTTCTATTTTGCCGTCATTTAACAGTATTCTTTCCCCAACATGCAACGACCGCATAACATCGGCGTCCGGCAAATGAACACGCCGCGAATCGCCCGGCGCCGGATTGGAATCAAATGTAAATGTTTGTCCGACCGTAATCGGATATTTTTCTTCGGTTTTAAAATTTCCAATCCTGTGCTTTGGCCCCTGGAGGTCAACCAACACAGCGACCGGCGTATTCAGTTCCGCCGATATTTTGCGAATCGCATCAATCTTTTTTCCCTGGGCATCGCCGGTATCATGACTAAAATTCATACGGCACACATTTACACCCGCCGAAATCATTTTCCGTAAAACGGCCACACTTTCGCAACTTGGGCCAATAGACGCAGTTATTTTTGTAAATCTTGTCATAATTTTACAATCTCTCGGTTGATTTTTATGTTTTATTGTATATCATAAAAAGGTCACTTTAACAAGGGGAAAACATCAATGAAAAACGCAAATCATGGAAGTTTCGATAATCAACAATTACTTGGTATCATCGAACGAATCGAAAAATTAAACGAAGACAGCGCGGCCATCGCATCGGATATAAAGGAAATTTTTGCGGAGGCAAAGTCCGCCGGATATGACCCAAAATATATTCGACAAATGATTCGCCTGCGCAAAATGGATCCGGACGAATTGGACGAAACCGACGAATTGACCAAGATGTATCGTAATGCGCTTGGCCTGTGATTTAGATACATGAAAAAATTTACAAAAACTGTTGAAGATTTTATATGCGCCCATTGTGGCGAAAGTGTTGTGGGCAATGGATATACAAACCATTGCCCCAAATGTTTATGGTCGCGCCATGTTGATAATAATCCCGGCGACCGCGCATCGACGTGTGGCGGCATGATGGAACCAATTTCCATCGAACAATCCGGTGACGGATTTATCATCACACACAAATGTCAAAAATGTGGCAAAACGATTCGCCAACACAGTGCCGAAAACGATGATATTGATGAAATCATCAAACTATCATCGAATTCGGATTTTATTTTTGGTAAATAATCACTTATCCTTGGCCGCGGCCACAAAGGCGCTTTGAAATTCCGGATGAAATTGCCCGGCCACAAAGAATCTGTGCGTTGGTATTTCAATCATTTCCGGCAATTTACCGTCCGGCGACATACCAGAAATTATCATACCGTTTTTTTCCAACACATCTTTGTATTCGATATTCACTTCGTACCTGTGCCGGTGCCGTTCGGAAATATGACTTGCCCCATAGATTTTTTCCGCCATTGTCCCGGGTTTAATTTCACATGGATACGCGCCAAGTCTCAATGTCCCGCCCATATTTTCCGCATCACAATCACGCATTATATCTATGACCGGTGTGCAGTTCTTCGTGAACTCCGTAGAATTCGCACGTTCATCACCAACAACATCACACATGAATTCTATGACCGCGACCTGCATACCTAAGCAAATTCCCATATACGGCACATTGTTTTCACGTGCGTATTTTGCGGCAGCAATTTTCCCCTCTACCCCGCGCGCACCAAAACCACCGGGAACAATAATACCATCAACATCAGCACAATCCGCGTCTGTGAATTTTTCCGCATCTATCTTTTTTACTTTAACCCGAACATTGTTTTGAATTCCCGCATGGAACAATGCCTCGTTCAGCGATTTATACGCATCGGACACATCAAAATATTTTCCAACCATTCCAATGGTGCACACCGGCAAATCCGCATTTAAATATTGCTCTATCTTTTTGATTTTCGACATATCACCGGCGGCATCCGGCAAACCAAAGTGTTGCGCCATTATGCTAAACACATCTTGCGAATCGTACACCAACGGAATTTTATAGATATTATCAACGTCCATACTGGTAATGACATTTTTCGCCGGCAAATTACAGAACATACCTATCTTGGCGCGTTCGTCCGCGGTCAGCATGCGCGGCGACCGCACAAATAAAACATCTGCCTGAATCCCGTTTTCAAGCAGGCGACGAACGGACATCTGCGTTGGCTTTGTTTTTAATTCGCCACTCTGTTCCAAATACGGCGCCAATGTCAAATGCGCAAACATAACATTTCTGCGCCCAACGTCATTCGCAAATTGCCGAATCGATTCAAGAAAAACTTTGCCTTCGATATCCCCAACCGTTCCGCCAATTTCACAGATAACAAAATCGGTATCCGTCGGGGCCGCTATATGTTCTTTGATTTTATTTGTCACATGCGGAATCATTTGAACCGTCGCCCCAAGATAGTCGCCGCGCCGTTCGGCATTTAAAACCTCCCAATAAATCCGACCACCCGACACCGAATCGTTTTTGGATAGTTTTATACCCAAAAATCTTTCATAGTACCCAAGGTCCAAATCCGTTTCGAACCCGTCGTTGGTAACATAAACCTCGCCATGTTGCAGTGGCGACATGGTCCCCGGGTCCACATTTAAATACGGATCAAATTTCCGCACATGCACACTGTATCCACGTGATTGCAAAAGGGCGCCCAACGATGCCGCCGAAACGCCCTTGCCTAAACTTGAAACGACCCCACCGGTCACAAATATATATTTCGACATAAGTTTTTTCTCCTTATGTGTAAAGAGTCTACAAAAAATCTATGTTGCCAATCAATAATAAAATCCTATAATAACCCCATGAAAAAATTTCTGTATAATCAACGTGAAAATTTATTTTTGTGGGCACCATTGGTGACGGCCTTTGGTATAGCACTATATTTTTCATTACAACACGAACCGAACACCATATTACTTGCAATAATATTTTTGATTGGAATTATGGCGACAATTGTTCTGCACCGGCGCCCTTTGTTCGCGACCGTCGCATGCTTTGCCCTGGGGTTCGGTTATGCGGGCATATATACACACATGAAATCCATACCGGCATTGCACCACGATACACATGGCATAGAAATAACGGGGCCCGTCAGGGAAATAGATACAACCGGCGATAAAACAAAAATATATCTGAACACAGAAAATTTTGGAAACATACGCGTATCAACAACCGACCCAATCGATATAAAAATTGGCGACATAATATCCGGCGATGGTGGCCTGTTTAAACCGCAGCCCGCCGACACACCACATGGATTCGATTTTGCAAGGCATTTGTATTTCAAAAACCTTTCTGCCACCGGTTATATTCGCAACACAAAAATCGTCTATACGCCGGAATCCGGCGTATACAACATTCGCGACAACATACATAACACATCAAAATCTTTCCTGACCGATACACTGGTATTGGGGTATAAAAACGCCCTGCCTGCGGGACACAATAAAACCTGGGCAACAAATGGCATGGCGCACATTTGGTCAATAAGTGGTTATCACATGACACTTATCGGCGGTTGGTTGTTTATATTGTTTTATTTCATATTTCGGTTATTTCCACCAATCGTCAAACATGTTCCTGCCCGCATTCCGGCACTTGTGTGCACATGGATTGGATTGGCCGGTTATGTATTTATATCCGGCGCGGCGGTTGCGACATTACGCGCATTCACAATGACAACACTTATCATTATGGCGTTTATGTTTGGCCGCAACACATTATCACTGCGCATGGTGGCACTTGCGTTTTTTGCGATTATGGTAATCAACCCATACTACGTAATGACCGCGGGATTTCAGTTATCTTTTGCCGCGATATTTGGAATCATTTGGCTATGGCAACAATTGCAACCCAGGGTGCCAAATTCGCGCATATTAAAATATGTCTATACGGCGGTTTTAACCGCATTGGTCGCCACAGTATTCACCGCACCATTTATAATTTTACATTTTGGTGCGGTCCCAATTTACGGTATCATTGGAAATATAATCTTCCTGCCTATCTTTTCATTTATACTCATGCCACTGGTAATAATTGGCACGATTTGTACATATATTGGGATATATACCCCAATTGAATTTGCGCACACATTATATGATAAAGCATATATAATTGCCGAAAAACTGACCGGGATACCTTTTTCAGAAATCACCTTGGGCAACATGCCAAACATCACAATTATACTAATAACAATCGGCCTTGCATGTTTGATTTTCATCAAAGACATCGACAGTTTCAAAAACTTTTTTGCCCGCCATATTGGTCCAATATCCGCAATATCTTTGATATGTATCGGATTGGTTATTTGGGCAACCGCACCAAAACCAATTTTCTATATCAGTTCCGATCGAAAACTTATCGCCACCGTAATCGATGGACACCTGCACTTCAACAAATCACACGACAGCGGAAATTATTTTGCATTTGATAATTGGAAGAAATCAAACGGAGAAAAAATCGGCACAGAAAATTTGCGCTTTACGGCGGATTCCGGCGTATACACAATTTCACAAAAAGATTTTGATATTATTTATCTCAAAAATTTTGTATCACTCTCTAAAAACTTTTCATCCCTTTGCGATAATCCGCGCGTCAAATACATCTCATCAAATTTTGATATAAATTCTGAAAAATGCGCCGATAAAATCATCGATGGCGGTGGCGTAATATACAAATCTGGGAAAATGATTCAAATTCCGTCTAATCGGTGGTGGCATAATCGGCCTGAATAAAATAAAGGCCGCATGCCGGTGCGGTCGCGCCCGCCGCCGAACGATTGCGCGCCGCAAAAATTTCATTTATATCGTAATCCGCACCAGCACCAATTTCGACCAACGTTCCAACCATATTTCGAACCTGGTGATGCAAAAAAGAACGTGCAGAAAAATCAAAAACAACCAAATCATCTTTTCGTTCTATACGGCAAGAATCCAAGGTTTTTATCGGACTTTTCGCCTGACACTGACTTGCACGAAAAGATGTAAAATCATGTTCACCGACCAAAACCCGCGCCGCATCGCGCATTTTTTTTATGTTTAATTTCTGCGGTACCCACCACGCACGATTTTTATCCAACACCGGCGGCGCCAAACGATTTAGGACAATATATTTATAATGCCGCATAACACATGAAAATCGCGCATTAAAATCATCGGGAACGATTTCGCAATCCAAAACCGACACCGGCGTATTATTTAAATAAAAGTTCACCGCCCGCATAACGGTATTCGCATCCGCCCCGGAATCCAAATCAAAGTGCGCCACCATTGCAACGGCATGCACGCCCGCATCGGTCCGCCCCGCACCAACGACATTTGGCCGCACACCACAGAACTTTTCGATGGCGTCTTTTAGCAATGATTGCACCGACGGCCCCTGGCGGTTTTCTTGCCACCCAATCAGATTCGTTCCATCGTATTCCAAGATTACTTTATACCGCGTCATTATTCCCCAAACTTTATTTCCGCACCGCGCAGGCCATTTACAAAACTTTGCCAATCCATCGGCTTTTTACCCGCCGGTTGAATTGTTAGCATTTCAAGTTTGTCGCCATTCATTTTTGTCTTTAAAATCTTGACATCAATTCCGTTTATTTTTGTCCGCCCCGCGCCATGCGCACGCACCAGGTTATGAATTTCAATCGGCGTCTTTTTCCAATCGATAATTTCGTCGTATACGCCGGTTTTCGCCGTATAGACGATTTTTCCACTTTGCGGAACCGCCACATATTTTTCCGGATTTTCCATATATTCCAAAATCATCTCTGTGCCGATTTTTGAAACCTTTTGTTCCACAGTGTCACGCGTGTCATCAATATCAATATTAAATTTGCGACACATTAAAACATCGCCCGCATCCAATTCCGTCGTCATTTTCATTAGGCACACGCCACTTTCCGCATCGCCGTTTTTAATTGCGGTTATAATCGGCGACGGCCCACGATACAGCGGCAACAAACTTGGGTGCAGGTTCACACATGGCGCCGAATTCAAAACATTATCACGCAGTATCGCACCATACGCCGCAACAAAAACCATATCAGGCGCAAAATTATATTCGGCGGGTTTATGATAAACCGATAGCCCATGCGATTCCGCCCACACATGCACCGGCGATTTTGTAATAACATGCTTTCGTCCAACCGGCTTTGGCGCACGCGTAAAGACCGCAATCACATTATGCCGCGCGGCAATCGCATCAAAAATCGGTACAACAAAATCGGGTGTCCCCATCAATACAACATTCATTTGCGACGTCTTACCTTGCTCATAATCATTTCACGTTTCACAGGTGACAAATGGTCAATAAACAAAATTCCGTCCAAATGATCGGTTTCATGTTGCACAATCCGCGCACGCAGTCCCGACATTTCGGTGACATTTTGCTTTCCATCGATATCGGTCCATTGAACCGTCACACTTGCCGGCCGCGCAACATCGGCATAAACCGGCAACCCATCGGGCCCCAACACCGAAAGACAACCCTCTTCTTTCACGACCATTTCGGCCGAACGCGACAAAATCACCGGATTTATCAGTTTCATGATTTTATTATTGGACGGATTTCGCATAACCAAGAACCGCTTTGATATACCAACCTGGGGCGCGGCAAGTCCGACGCCATGTTGTTCGTCCATCATTTTAACCATTTCGTCCATAATTTCCAAAATTTCCGGCGTAATGGTTTCCACAGGCGCACATTTTTCCCGCAAAACCAAATCGCCACAAAGTTTCATTTGCAACATAGACAAATCCTTTTATAATAAAAAATTATAGCAAAGGAATTCCAAATGACAACTTATATTTTGATTGCAATGTGCGCGGTTATCATCATCATGCTGGGCGCGCTGCTTATGCGGCCGGCGAAAACGGACATGTCCGCATTACACGAAGACAACGCACGCCTGCGCGAACGCCTTGCGGAACGGCTTGGCGCATTGTCGCAAAATGCGATTGAACTTAAAAACATCAGTTCGGACATCGCGAATTTCAAAAATATCCTTATGGGCAACAAACAGGCGCGCGGCACATTCGGCGAACGACAATTAGAGGATTTAATCACCGACATTATGCCACCGGAAACATATGCTTTTCAAAGTGTGCTAAACACCGGCGTTCGACCGGATTGCATAATCCGCCTGCCTTATCCGCCGGGCGACATGATTATCGACAGCAAATTTCCATTGGAATCGTATAACCACATGTGCGGCGACGACAACCCGGAAATGTATCGCAAGCAATTCGAATTGGACGTCCGCAAACACATCGACGCAATCGCCGAAAAATACATAATCCCCGGCCAAACCGCAGAGGTCGCAATGATGTTCATCGCGTCCGAATCTATATTCGAAACGTTGCACCGCGAATTTCCGGGCACAGTCGAATACGCCGCACGCAAGAAAGTATTTATCGTTTCTCCGGCGACGCTTTGGGCAACACTTAACACGATTCGCGCGGTGCTATCGGATATAAAAATCAAACGCGTCGCGGGCCAAATTAAACGCGAACTTGACATGTTGCTGACGGACCTTTCACGACTTGCAGACCGCGCAGCCCGGGTACAAAGTCACTTTGCGATGACACAGACGGATTTGGAACAACTGCAAACATCAATCGGCAAAATCACCCCCCGCGCAGAAAAGATAAAAGAATTGGATTTTGAGAAATAGAGGATAGTGTTAGTGCAAGTGGTTAGTGTAAGTGCGGGCGCGTTGCGCCCGTTTGTGTTCCCGACCCACTAACCACTAATCACTAACACTTACACTAATTCTGATTCTGTGGGATATAGACGTTTTCGTTATATGTTGTTTCTGTCCAATCTTCTTCAAGCGGTGTGGCCAGTAGGTATATTACGATTACAGGTGTGCCTGCTGCGTATTGTGCGGCAAGATATTGTTTCCAATCTTCAACACTTGTGCAATCGTTGTATTTAAAAGAAAAAACACCGGATGTAGTACCTGTTGCATAAGTTTGTTTTACGCTTCCGTCTGGCATATTAGCATTTGACGCGTCAGACCCAACGAAAAGATTTGACAACGCTGGTTTCGGCGGGTTACAAGACAACACGTCGGCAAAACTAGCATAAAATACATTGTAATTGTTAATTTTTGTCCAGTTTTCCGTTCCATCAAGTACTTTTACACCAACGCGTCTTGTGATTTTGTGTGTGGTGGCGTCGAAAGAATCGGCATAGTCACCGACTTTGCGTAATACCATATCGCCCTGGCGATAGAAAACGGGATAAATCGGATTCGTTGGCGTTGGTGTGCCGTTTTGGGTGGCGGTACCAGTTGCCGAAACGTATTCTGTATTGTTATGTATCGTATAAAGCCAACAAAGTCCGGACACCGGATCGCGGTTTTCGGAACAAACGAATTCACTATCAAGTCCGTTTTTAAGTGCCGCATTAAATGTTTTTGCGTCGATTAAATTATCAGATTGTTCCGCATACGCGCCGGTTGCTTGGTAAATTCCCTTTTGTCCGATTTGTCCGGCCGTTCCGGTATATGTGACCGCGGTGTGATCGTTAAACGGGTCTATGTCGTCCTGTTTTTGGTTTAGTTTTGTATTTACACCACCAACCATGGGCAGTGATGTGTCGGTAGTACTGGTTCCCAAATCAGATTTGACTGCGCGTTTCTGCACCGTTCCGGCCGCGTTTGTGTATTCCATGGCTTTGTTTTGTTCCGCGTCGAATTTGTTTTGTCGCGTATCAAGTTCATGTTCGACATATTTCAATGACGTTGCGGTTTTGCGGTCCGCCGCTTCTTCGGCAAACGCCGGCAACACCGCCGCCAACAATCCGAACATCAAAAACTTTTTCAACTGCATTTAACTCTCCTTTCTCTTTTTTTTCCGTCATCCCGCGCTTGACGCGGGATCTCCTCAGGCTTTCCTGAGAATTAACTCTCTGCCGGTCCAACGGGATTCCGGCTTTCGCCGGAATGACGGCTCCTACCCGTCTCCGCTATCGCTCCGTCGCGGTTCGTTTATTTGCGCACAAATAAACGAAACCACCGAAAATCTTCTAGTGGTTGGAGGTTAACGACTATGTTCCGAGAAAATAGTGGGCTTATTCGATATATTCACCGCCCTCCAACCACTTTTTTGGTTGGAGGTATTTTATGTCCCCGCAGACACTCGGAAGCCAAGGGTCGTTACACCCCGCCGGCGGAACACCCACCGACAAATTCATTTTATCAAAAAACGTAAACAAAAAACAAGTGAAAAAAGTGGTTAGTGTTAGTGATTAGTAGATAGTATACCACACCCCGGCCTGCGGCCACCCCTCTCTTCGTCGCGCCCAAGGCGCGACAGAGGGGAACTTTGGCCCGCAACAGCAAAAACGCGGGGCATTGCCCCGCGCACTAACCACTTACACTAATCACTAGCCACTATCTTCTCATTCCTGTCTTGGAATCTATCCACACCTGTTCATCGGCGATGTTCATCATGGGCAAATCGGATTTACTGTCCGAATAGGCACGCACGACATGCGGAATATATTTATGCGCCACCGCCCATTCGTCCATCGCAATAACCTTTGCTTTGCCATAACACAGGCCGGCGTCATATTTCCATGGATTCTTTTCATTCATTTTCGAACAAATCACCGCGTCAAAAGGCAAATCACGAACCAACTTTGAAATCAAATAATCCGGCGACGCGGTAATCAGCAAAACCATATTCCCGCGCGCGCGTTCGTTTGCAACCTGGTCCGCGGCCCAGCCAAACCGATTACGCCGATGTTCGCGCACAAAGTCCGGAACGAATTTTTTGACCATGTCGGCGGTTATAAAGCGACGCATATTTTGCCGCCACCACATACCACCACTATTGAAAAAGCGCGCAACATAACACACACCAATCAATGGCAAAAACAGCCATGGCCGCAAACTGCGCCGAAAACAATAACGCCCAAATGCGAAATTCGAATCCGGCCAGGACAGCGTTCCATCAAAGTCAAACAAAACTACATCAACGGGTTTTAACATGAATTAACACCTTTATCTAAAATTCACCGAATTATAATAATGAAAAAATATATAGCAAATAAAAAACGCTGCGTTTCTACAATTCGGACCGAATTTGCATCAACACTTTTCCGATACGATTTTCACCACTGCCTTCACCGAAACCACATTTATAACAAATCGGACAAGATTTAATTAAAATCGCATCACCAGTGGATTTCAACAATTCCGCCGCATTTGGGTTTTGTTCAAACTTTGCACGCAACGCACGTTCCATAATATCAAATTTAATTTCATCAAAATTTTCACGACGATTTACTTTATACTCTGGGGTTTTCGTAAGCAGCCGCGCTGCATCGGGGTCCGGCAAATTCAAAATCACACTAAACCGCGAATCATTTGAATAAAACTTCATCGCCTGGTAATAATGTTCCACCGTTGGGAAAGTAAAATATTCACCGTCCACAGACATTTTTATCGGAAACGCCGCCAACGGACTTAAAAAACCATATTTGCCTTCGGGCTTGCAAAATCGAATTTCTTGCGGCATTTTATTTCTTTCCTTTTAACCGTTGACGCAATCTTTCCATCGCAAAGAACAACGCCGGCGTCAATGTAAATGTCCATATCAGCGACGCCAACATACCACCAATCATAACCGCCGCCATCGCACGCTTCATACCGTCGGCACTCCAAAGTTGCGGCAACATACCCGCCATAACCGCAATAGATGTCATCAACACCATATTCTTTTTCGCGTTCAGTTCGTCCCACAATGCGGTCTTTGGGTTTTCGCCGCGTGCGATTCTTTGCACCGTTGGTTCCAACACCAAAATGTTATTGTTCACAACCAATCCAACAAGCATGACGAACGCAAGCATCGCACCGACATTCGTTGACGCGCCTGACAAGAACAGCAATATAAACACGCCGGCAAAACTTGTAATAATAGATGTCGCAATGGTAAGTGGGTGAATCAAAGAATTCAAAATCGCCGCCAACAACATGAATGTCAAAACGGTGGCAAGCAAGAAAGCCGTTCCGATTTCGCCGGTTGTTTCATCTTGTATTTCCGCCATGCCACCAAACGAATACCCATAACCACGTTTCCAATCCATCTTGTTCAATTCAGAAACTATCTTTGCCTGGACGGGGCCACTGGTTGACTTACCGATATTAATATCGATTTCGGTAATACGACTTTTATCCAATCGATAAATATTCGGCGTCGCAGGTTCGGTCTTCATCGTTCCAATTTGCGATAGCGCAACCATACCCTTTTGCGAATTCACCAAAACATTTTCAAACATTTTTGGATTTTTAAATGGCCGCGCAAATTCCAAAACAATCGGATATTCTTCGCCGTTTTCTTTATATTTATATGTATCATTCCCATACAACGCGGTTCGCAGCGTCGCCCCCGCATAAGAATTTTTAATCCCCCAAAAATCCATTTTTTCCGCATCTGGGATAAACTTTATTTCATTACCGGGCACCTGTTGTGCGAGCACCGCCGTTTGCACTTCGGAAATATTGTTTATCGCACTCAATGCACGCGCCGCATATTCCGCGCGCACCGCGTCATCATCGCCATGTATATTCAAAACAATATCAGACGACACCGACGAAGACACACCTTCGCCCGCACGAATCTGAATTTCTGCGTCCGGAATTTCGGCAAGTTGTGGCAACATTCGACGCGCAATTTCTTTATCACTGTGCCGACGTTTTGATTTATCAACCAATTTGATTTTAATACCGATATTTTGCAATCCGCGTTCGCCAATCTTTACCGATGTAGATTTTACTTCCGCAAAACTTGATAATACTTTTTCTATATCTTTTGCAATCGATTGCGATTTTTCATACGTCGCCCCCATTGGCGCACGCGCAATAATATTTATTTCATTCGCGTCGGTTGACGGACTAAACTCGTTTCCTGTGAACCGCATCAACATCGCACTGCCCACCAATACAAGAAACGCAAACAATATCACGCGACCCGCATGTTTATATTGATATGCAAACCATTTCTGTAATGGCGATTCTTTCGATTTGCCGACAGATGCGCGACGTTTTCCCCCTGTGATACGTAAAATCTTTGCAATCATCATCGGCGTCAGCGTGAACGAAAACACCAAAGATAATAATGTCAGATACACAACCGTCATACCAAACTGCGTCATAAACTTACCGGCGATTCCACCCATAAACGCCAACGGCAAAAACACCACGACATTTGTTCCAACACCGGCAAGTACGGAAACCGCAACTTTTTTCGTTCCGTCAATTGCGGCGTTTTCTGCCGTTTTGCCACTTCGCATTTCTTGCAACGCCGATTCAATAAGAATAATCGCGTTTGACACCAATGTCCCCAACGCCGACGAATACGCAAGCAACGTCATAACATTTATCGTAAAGCCACTTGCGTTAACAAAGAACAAACCCGCAATCAACGATGCCGGAATCACAACGCCCGCAACAACCGTAGAACGCCAATTTCCTGTGAACGCCAACAATACCAAAATCGTGAACACAACACCAATCAGAATCCCATATATTGTCCCGGTCGTTTCGTTTGAAATCACAACGGATGAATCAGATATTATTTCCATCTGGGCCCCCGGAAACCGCGAAGATAAATCCGCATTGAATTCCGGCAACTTTTTATTTAATGCGCGCGCGACCTTTATCGCATTACCGTCCGAAGCCTTGACCACCGACAACATCACAACATCATCACCATTAAACCGCGCCCCAGTGTCAATGTCACGCGCAGAATCCGTCACCGTCGCGACATCAGAAAGTTTAAACTTTTGTCCTTCGGCGGTTGTTATGTGCAAATTTCGAATTGCGTCCACCGATTCAAATTCACCAATAAAACGAACGTTTGCCGAATCCGCACCAACCTCTATCTTGCCGCCCGGCACATTTATATTGTTTGCACCCATCGCGGTCACAACGTCCATTACCGTTATGCCATACGCCGCCATGGTTTCCGGATTCAGTGCCACACGTATTGCACGCTTTTCACCACCGAAAATGGACACACTTGCGACACCATTTATTGATGTAATTTTATTGGAAAGCGTATTACGTGCATATTCTTGCAGGTCACGCAAAGACGCACCATAAAGCACAACATCAACAACCGACGTTTGCAACGGATTTAACTTTTCGATAACCGGTTGTTTTAATTCAGATGGAAATTCCGAAGCCAATGCGTCAATCTTGGATTTAACCTCACTGGCCTTGTCATTAACATTTACGCCCAAATTAAATTCCGCCATCACATAGCCGCCATTTTCAAACGCCTGGGACGTAATTTTTTTAAGTTCCGGGACTTGGGAAATCGCGTCCTCGGCCTTTTTAATAACCTGGGATTCTATCTCAACCGGCGCGGCACCGGGGTAAATAAACGTTGCGGTCACCATTGGAAAGTCAAGTGCCGGTGTGCGTTCCACATTCATTTTTGGAAAAGCAACAAACCCAAGCACAACCCACAACAACACAAACATAACCGTTGTGACCGGCCGACGAACAAAGAATTTTAACATATCCGCACCTTTTCTTTATTTATTTTTGAACGTTTATTTTTTGTCCCGCTTCGACTTTGGACAGCACGATAACATCGCCATCGTGTATATCGCCAACGACACATGAAAAATCAGAATCACCGGCCTTTACCGTCACAGGCACCGCAACCGCCGCACCTGATTCGGCACGCATAATTTGCGATTCGCGCACCGCATAGGTCGGAATAAAGAATCCATTACATTCGGTTTCTGCAAACACAACACCGTTATCAACATTACGCGTTTTAACGACATACATACCCGTATTTAAATCCAACTGATTCGCCACAGAAACAATCGTACCCGCGCCGACCTTTTGTCCAACTTTTAAGCCACGTCGATGCGCACCCGAAACATATGCGCGATTATTTTCGACCGAAAGCGGGGTTTTAATAATACCTGTCTTTTGTTCGGCAACAATGGTCGCGACCACCGTTCCATTTTTTCCGGCATCACGCACAGGGTTAAAAACATTCATTCGCGATTCAATTGCAACCATAACGAAACGATACACGAACCAAAGCGCCAATACGACCAAAACCGCCGTATAGACGTTTTTCTTTACTTTTTTATCATCAAATTTTTTACCAAATATTTTCATGATTATTCACCCAATTTTTTAATTGATTCTGCCGACATCAAAATTTTGTATTTTGCATTAAGCAACGCCATATCTAATTGATACAACCCGTTGGACACATCGGCCAATTCAACCGCCGACGTTTGACCGGCCGCAAACCTGTCGCGCGAAAAACCATACGCCTTGGCCGCCAAATTTCTGGCATTAGTAAGTCCTTTCAGATTTCCACGCAAATGATTATATTGCTTTATCGCATTGGTATATTTTTCCGAAGTAATCTTTTTAGATTTTTCAAAATCTTGGCGTACGGCCTCTGCATTCATTACCTCTACCGTCGCATTCGCCCGATTGACACCACCACTAAAAATCGGCACTTTCAGTGCAAGTCCTAAATACGCGGCCTGCTCTGCCCGGCTGTTAAACATATTTTTCAAATCTTTATCCATAGTAAAATAGTCGTACGCACCAACGGCCGCAAGTGTCGGATAACCATTCGCCCGATTTGCAGACGCCTTGGCTTCATACATTTTTATTTGTTGGTCTAACACCTGCCATTCCGGCGTACTGGACAATTTTTTATTTTCTATTTCCGGGAAAGATTCCGGAAAATTATCGGTCAAATTTAAGGGTTCATCAATATCTATACCCGCAAGAATTTTCAACATTCTGTGCGCGGTGTCGCGATTAAATTCCGCATCAGAAAGGTTAATTTCTTTGGTCGCAATATCTGATTCAATCTTTACCAAATTTCCACGATTCGCGCGCCCCGCACCGGTCAATTTCTTTTTTGCCGACACCGCATCATTCAAATTTTTCCGCGCAATTTCAACAATTTCATCGGTCATTTTGGCCGTCCAATACAAATCAACGGCCGCATAGCGCACTTCGCGCATGACCATTTCTTTGCTATATTCACTCATCTTTATCGCATTGCGCACACTATCGACCGCATTTCCAATTTTGCCAAACGTATAGATTGGTTGTGTAATCGTCACACCCGCCATAAAGATATTATCTGGGACATCTATATTTTCTATTCCCGCCATTTGCGGAATCAGTCCACCAATTTCCGGTGGCAATTGCACATTGAACGAATCGAAAGGTTTTTCAACATTAATCAGGCTCATATACGTTGCGGTTCCTTCGATGTTAAACCAACGCAACGCATTTACCGCGTCCAAAGACGCCTGGGCCTTTTTTACATTAGCATCGGCCTTTTTCAAATCATGCGATTCAGCCATAATTTTTTGCACCGCATCACCAAGCGACAAATCCATCGCAAAACCGTCTATACAGCAAAATCCGGCGTATAGCGCAAAAAGACAACCAAAAAATTTACGCATTATTCGACTCCATCTTTAACAGAATTTCATTCATAGATTTAAAAGAACGAACCAATTCTTCTTCGTCTTTTTTATCAATATCTTTGAACATGCTTGCAATCGCATTATGCAACATTTCGATAATTTCCGTTGCAACCCGCGTGCCATGTTCGCTGACCGAATACCACGTATTCCGCCTATCGTTTTCATCAACCGCACGAATAACCAATCCGTCGCGTTCCATCTTGCGAAAGGCGGTACACAAATTCGGCGCCGGCACAAATTCCCGCGCCGCCAAATCTTTTAATCGCACCCGCCCCCCAAGGTACAGACGAATCAGCAATTGCATTTGTGTCCGCGAATAATCGTTAAAAATCACCTGACTGCGGTTTATGCGTTCCGACAATTTCGCGAACGCCAAAATATTCTTCCACATTAAAGAGACCAGTTCTTTATGAGCCATTTTGCCCCCCATTTGTTAAAATCGGCAATCATTATAAATTTTAACGATTAAAAAATCAAGACATAAAATAACAAAAATTATTTTATTATTGCAAAAATCATAAAACCTACTATAATCAAGACCACTTTTGGGGTGTCGTCTAATGGTAGGACAAGAGATTTTGGTTCTCTTTATCATGGTTCGAATCCGTGCGCCCCAACCAGAATAAACAAAAACACCCTTTTGGGTGTTTTTATTTATTCCTGGGCGCACGGATACGCCAGAGCGAAGCGCATGGCGAATACGCAGATGAACAATTAGCAACCGCGCAAAAACGGATATTTTTAATAGAGTTTTTGCCCTGCGGTTGGTTATTGTTTATCAAGGCCTCGTGCGCATTCCAGAGAGCAAAAATATAAGACTTTGGCAAGTTCGAAAGTCATATTTCAATTTTTTATCTTTCTAAACATACTTTCGAACTAGCTATTTTAACGTTTTTACATTCGAACTAATAGAAACACTGGAAATCCAACCAAAAATCGCTCTAGTTGCTATTCTCGTTCAATATGGTTGTGGTGTGTGGGCGAGAAAATTATAGAAAATCTTATATTCTATGTTATTATAAAACAGAAAAGGACTTCAAATGAAAACGGTTATGATAACAGGAAGCGCAAACGGCATTGGAAAAGCAATCGCACAAATTTTAAAAGACAACACTTTAATTCTTGTGGACAATGATGAAGCGAATTTAATTAAAACAGCCAATAAATTAGATTGTGATTATTATGTGTGCGATATATCAGTTGAAAAAGATATTACTGTTTTGTTTGAAAATATAAAGGAAAAATATAATAACATAGATTGTTTGATAAATTGTGCAGGAATATGGATTTCTGGGGATATGTCAAAACTTAATGAACCAATATATAAAGAGATGAACGAAATAAAAAGGTTAAAAAAAGTTATAGACACAAATGTTTTTGGCACGATAGCCATGATAAAAAATATCTTTCCAATTATGAAAAAACAAGGATATGGGCAAATAATTAATATCAACTCACAAAGTGGTGTAATGTGCGAACCACCTTTCCCTGTTTATAATGCCACAAAACACGCAACCGCTGCTTTCAGGAAGGCAATTCAAGATGATTTAGCTAGAAATAATATAAAAATAACAGATGTTTGTCCTGGACTTGTTCAAACCGATTTCTATACAAGGGCAAATAATCCATTATCAAAAGAAATTATGGATACTGGATTAACCCCAAATGAAATCGCAAAAACAGTAAAGTATTTATTTGATTTACCACACGAAATTACGATACCAAGTATAGAAATCAGACACATAAAAAATTATTAACACCTTTATTCTCCATAAATTTATGTTATAATAATGGCGCGGGGGTGAAACATGATACACAAAAAATCTGATGCCATTATTGCGAATAAAAAGATTAACGCCGCGGAACTTGCGCGGGCGCAGGAAATTATTACCGGCCTGTACGACCAATTGCCGAAATATATCGCGCGCGGCTATGGGCCATTCTTGGCGGCGGTCTATGACGAAAACGGGTGCATGGTGTCGCGGGCCGCAAACACCGTCACACGCGACCAATGCAGTCATAATCACGCAGAAATAAACGCCATACGCAAGGCGGAAAAGCGATTAAAAACTTACGATTTATCGCCGTATAATTTAAGTCTGTATATCACCGCGGAACCATGTATTATGTGTTTGGGTGGCATTATGTGGTCGGGAATAAGGGCCGTCTATTTTGGAACACCGTCACGCGTCGCCGAAAGAATTACCGGGTTTGACGAAGGCTTTAAGCCGAATTGGTTAACCGAATTCAAAAAGCGCGGCATTACCGTATATGGCAACATCGAACCCGAAATGGGCAAAAAGATTTTGCAAGACTATGTCCGCGATAAACATATCATATACAAGCCCAAACGGAATATGTTATAATACCGCGAAAGGAGATAAATATGATTGAATTAATCGGTGCAATTTTGGGGACATCTATGTTCTATGGATTGGTTTGCTGGATTTTTCGGGTCAAGCATTCCAAAAGATTCATCATGGCGGGAATTATTACTTGGTTGCTGTGTGCGACCATATACGGTCTAACAAACATGGAACATTTTTATATCCGATTCTTGACAGGGTTGTTTATGTACCTGATTGGCGCCGCCGTATGGACGGGACTTGCGATTTACTTTGATAAAACCAACAAGAATATCAAATGGATTTTGCGGTATATCCCAATTACTACGTTGATAATCGCCGTTGCCCTGCCCTTTTTGCTTTTTATAATTTACAAGGCATATAACGAAGAAAAACTATCCAGGGTCCATGATGAAGTCGCACTTATTTCCACTGGTGCACATATGCTTATGGGCGAATATTCTGATTATTCGGCATTGAATAACGATTGGCTTTTCAGGGCTATGGACATGTCGAACAAAAATCCATACAACGGGGTTTATATGGTTGAACCATACGCGGGGAATCCGGAATACTTTATCGTTTCAATCACAAACGTTCCGTCCGCCGATTGCAAGAAACTGATTGAACACAAATGGACGGGTTCCGCGCTATACGAATTGGACAGCACGCAATACACCGGCGCAGTGGCGATACCCGCGGATTGTTCCGGCAAATATAACATTGTCCAAATAATGTTTGATTAACGCGAATAGTTTTTTTAATACCCACCATCGACGGTCAAAACGGCACCGTTAATATACGACGCGTCGTCACTTGCCAAAAAGTAAATAACACGCGCAATTTCTTCGGGCCGCGCGAAACGTTCAAGATAAATCTTGTCTGTTTCTTCCCGAATATACTCTGGGCTTAAATTTGCATTCATTCGTGTATCAACCCAACCCGGCGCCACAGCATTCACACGAATACGCGGTTTAAATTGAAACGCCAAATCACGCGTCAAACTTTGTAATCCGATTTTTGCGATGTTATAATCCAAACAGTCCGGCGACACCGTTTTCGTCCCGTTGGTAGAGGAAACGTTGACTATGGTAGCCCCCCCCCCCCGCCCTGGACACGATAAAAGCGCCCAAAACATCGACATTTAATGTCTCTTTTACCTCTTCTATTTTTATATCAGAAAAAGGCCGATCATAGACAATTCCGGCATTATTTACCAACGCATTGATTTTTCCATATTTTTCACCAACGTACGCCATCATGGCGTTAACCTGGACCTCGTCAGAAACATCCGCGCGATATGTTGTTGCGTTGATATGATAGCGTTCTTCTAAATCCTGCTTTAACGCATTGGCGGCGTCATCTTCGCGAACATAGTTAATAATCACATCGTATCCATGCTTTGCAAATTCGGTCGCCGTCGCGCGCCCGATTCCGGAAACACCACCCGTCACCAAAACAACCTTGTCCGCCATAGCCAATCCTTTTTTATTTTACCGTCTGTGGGTACAAGCACTGCTGACATGCGCCGCATTCGCATTTTTTACCTGTTGGGCCGCGCCAAAACTAAGAACCCCGGCAATCGCCAACAAAACATAAAACAAAGCACGTTTAGATTCTGGACTTAATTTCTTCATCATCGTCCCTTTTTATAATTGTCTAAATTGATATTTGACTGCCGCGCCCCCCGCGACCCCGCGGCCCTATATAGAAAGGATTTGGAATTCCCTGCTCGGCCCAAAAACGCAAGTCCGGCTCATCAACAGGTTCACCACAAACAACCATTCCCGCAGAGATACTTTTCCCAGCACTACGCAACTTATTCATTTCCTTTAGCCGTTTATGCTGAAACCTTAAGTTTGTCATGGTCAATTTCTCTTCAAAAGTATCCGACCACACCCTAAACTTAATCTCTTTTTTTGTTTCCTCTGGCTCACCAAAAAAACGGGCTAGACCACGCTCTTCAAGCAATTTGCGCAAATCATCAGCCGAACCCTTGTCATTTTTAAAAACGACGCATGTCCACGCCACAACACCCTTGTCGCCATCTTCAAAACGATCTATCTTGGCCGCAAGTTTTAAAAGATTATATTTATATTGCCCGCTTTTATCCGCCACAATGCACTCCTTTTTATTTCATAGGGACAGGATAACATAAACGGCAACAGTTGTCAATTTTACGTTTCGTGCGCTTTTATTATTTCCTGAACGGTGCCACTGTTTTTGTATAGAGCAAACTTAACACGCCCCCACGAAACAAAAAAACGATTGACAAACTACAATTTTGTGTTATTTTGCTATCAAACAAAGGTAAAAACAATGAAAAGTTTTAGCGCACCATTGGAATTTGATGTACACTTTTTTCTTACAACGTTTTGCAACGCGTTTTGTCGGCATTGCCTTATGTCCGCAGGTCCACACCAGCCAAAAAATTTTATGAAACTAAAAGACGTTTTGTTCTATCTTGACGAACTTGGCAAAGACCCAAATTTTAACGGCGGTGTCGGTTTTAATGGTGGCGAAGTCATGACCGCATACAAAGAATATTCGCCCACATACATACCAAAAATCTTGCAAGAATGTATAAACCGAAATTACAGAATAGATATTCGAACCAATTCCCTTTGGGCCTCTGATGAAAAAATAAATCACATTATATGGGACAGTTTGACCAATCTAGATTTTTCAAAATACACAGAAAAAATAAATTTTTCATTATCTGTTGATCAATTTCATGCCAATGAAGAAGCCAATGCAAAATTAATTTCAAAAATATGTCACTATGATTTAGCCGATACCGGCTATCCAACTAATTTGAATTTATTACGTGATCGTTGTACATTTAGCGCTTATGTAATTCCCGATAACTATAAAGAAAATGAAAACGAAACAACATACGCACGTCTTTACAGTTCATTAGTAGACTTAAGAGATAGGTATAATGTCGAACTTGGTCAAATGAGTGAAAATTCTATACCAGAAAGATACTCTGCTGGTGTCTATCTGAACGGCATACCTTTATTGATAGAATGTCACGCACTTGGTCAATGGGGACGCGCAAAAGATTTTGGAATCGGCAACATAAGTGCCGAAGAACGAATATTCGCCAGTTTCGATATCATACACAAAAATTCAAACGCGAATCTTGATAGAAACAGTTGTGTAAAAACCAACAACGGAAAATTTCATCTTATATTCTTCCCATCTGAAAACGGGGGAACTGCAGATTTCATACCACCTGTTGAAAAAGTAACACCGGGTGTTCCATATCATATTGGTAACAAATGCAAACCTTGGTCACAACTTTATCCAGAAATGGTCGCAAATCTACAAACACGTTTTGACGCATTAAAAAAAGAATTTCCACAAATTACCGAAGAATCTGTTGGATTGCCAAATCTATTAAGAACACTTGGCGCAAAACAAATGTAAAAAAATATGCCTTGCGGCATATTTTTTTATTTCTTGAACGGTGCGCGGCATTCGCCATCGCCGTCTTTTGGACAGCATGCGAAATTCAGGTGTTCTATCTGCTTGAAAACCTCACCCTCACAGCAACCATATTTATTTGGTTTACTGCCGTCGCCACAAAGCCCCTTGGCAAAGTTTTCCGCGATTTGTGCCTGGCGATCTTCTTCCGAAACCGCGGGTTCGGCGGCAACCGCCTGCGTTGTCTTTTTCGCCACAACCGGTGCGGGTGCGACCTCTTCTACCTCTGGCGCCGGGGCTTCTATATCAACAATCGGATTCACGTTTTTATAGTTATGCACCGGACGACGTGTGGCACGTGGCGCACACTGATTACGTTGACGCGTCAACATATATTCCAAATCCGCGCGCAGTTCCGGATAGGCCTTGACATCGGCACGCAATTCCGCGATACGCGTTTCAATATCGACACACGTCATACGATCGGCAACGGCGCGCGGTGCCGGGACATCCGCGGCCGCCGTTTCTGATTCCGCGGTGTCATCTGTATTATCGGTTAATTCTTCGTCTATCAAATCTTCGACATCGTCAAAGACTTCATAGTCTTCGTATTCTTCGGTGGTATAATCAGAATACACATCGTCTTCGGCATAACCGACGGGCGCCGCAAAGCACAGCGCAACGCCCATCAAGATTCCGATTGTTTTTATTTTCATATTTATTTGCCCTTTATTCTTCGATGACCTTTTGCAATTCCATAATGAATTCGATTCCCGGGTCCAACATCTTTTCAACCTTGTTCAGGTACCGGCGCGCTTCATTTTGCATGCGTAATTTTTTATACGTGTTAATCGTAGAACGAACTTCACGCGGATTCACATCACTGGCATTTATGCGCACACCGTCGGCAATCTGCAATTCGTCCAACGCGTTTTTACGATACATATCCGCGTTTTCGGCGCACCCATCTTCGGCAAGTTTCGAATAAACCTCGGCATTATTAAGGTGGCATTCAGAAACATATTGATGTGTATCACAGCTGTATATAATACGTCTTGTCAACGCGTTTTCAATTTCACGACAAGGCTTTTCAACAAATTCCGTATTTGTTTTTTCAACGCCGGTTATCGCACTCATATATGTCCGTTCGTTGGCCGCCATTTCTGCAAAATATCCGCGATTTTCCAAACAGCCTGTATCCATCAAACGCCGATAGACCATCATATTACTTTGGTGCAAACTTAACGCATTCGGATTTCTATCATCAATAGATTTTACAATTCTATTTTTCAACACGCGTTCATTTATTTGGCATGGTTCTTGGGGTTCGGGGTCGGCCACATCAACAACCGTTTCCGCCACCGCAACCTTTTCCTCTGTCTTTACGGCGGAATCCGGCGTATTCGCCAATTTGTGTCCCAACGGATAAAGCCCCGTCATAACACCACAACCAAATATGCCTATCAGCAATACCCACGCCCAAAACTTTTGTTTGCGCGAACAGATATAGCAATTTTCGCATGTATTATAATTAAACTTTTTTTCGTTCATTTTTCTCTCTCCTTTTGTTTTTTTGTTTATTGTTTTTTATTTAACTGTTCCATTTTTTATTGTTATGCGTCGATCCGCACGATTGGCCAACGACATGTCATGTGTGACAAACAACATCGCCATTTTATTCTTGCGCACCAACGAAAGCAACAATTCAAAAACCGCAACCGCGTGATTCGGATCCAAACTGCCCGTTGGTTCATCGGCAAGTAATATGTCGGGATTATTCGCCAACGCGCGCGCGACCGCGGTCCGTTGTTGTTCACCACCCGACATTTGCGCCGGTAAATGCGATGCACGATGTGCAACATTCGCCGACTTTAAAAGCGTCATCGCACGTTGCGTCGCCGTATCCGTTGCAATACCATTCGCCAACATCGGCAACATCACATTTTCAAGCGCGGTAAAATCCGACAACAAATTATGCCGCTGGTACACAAAGCCCATTTTACGACGCCGAACCATTGTCCGCATTTCATCATTCATTTTATGCACCGGCGTGCCGGATACAATAATACTGCCGCCCGACGGTTTATCCAATAACCCGACACATTGCAATAACGTCGATTTACCACAGCCCGACGGCCCAACAATCGCAACAATTTCACCACGATGCAAATCAAACCCACCGCCGGTTAGGATATGTAATGGCTGGCCCCCTTCGACAAAGGTCTTTTTTATATCACGCACCGAAAGGACGACTTCGCCCTTTTTCACCCGCGATAAAGAATTCAATATCGACGCCATTTATCTCTCTATTCGTTTCTCAACACCTCTACTGGGTCTGTGTTTGCCGCTTTCCATGCCGGATAAATCGTGGCCAGGAACGCAAGTGCAATCGCAATCAGCGCAATTCCCAACACCGTCACAAACTCTACACGCGATGGCAATTCCGACAAATAATACAGTTCCGCCGGAAACAGGTCGCGCCCAGTTGCCCACTGAAAGAATCGCCGTATTGGTTCGATATATGTTGCAACCACCACGCCCAATGCCGTTCCGAACACCGCACCGATAACACCGATACTGGTTCCCGACAATATGAATATGCGCATCATCGAACGCCGCGACACACCAAACGTCCGCAACACCGCGATATCTTTGGATTTATCCTTTACCAACATCACCAACGACGAAACTATATTAAACGCTGCGACAATAACAATCAACATCAAAATTAAAAACATAACATTTGATTCTACTTGCAACGCACCAACAAAGCCCCGATTTAAATCGCGCCAATCGCGCACAATGTATCCATCGGGCAAAACATCAATCAATACGTCGCGCACCGCGTCTGTATCATTCGGATTTTTCAAAAACAAATCAATGTGCGTGACCGCGTCACCAAGGTTCAAATATTTCTGCGCCGTTTCCAATGGCATAAATATATACCCCGAATCATATTCATACATTCCCATAAAGAACGATGTCATTACCGGATACGACATAATCCGCGGCATTGTTCCAAACGCGGTCGGCGTTGCATTATCGGCGGAAACAAGTGAAACATTTTCACCCATATGCACCCCCAAATTCCGCGAAAGCGTTGACCCAATAATCAATTCCCCATCGCGAATGTCCGACAAATTACGGCCATACATGCGCACACCACTGTTGGTTTTCGTCATCAAATCATTCATGCGAATACCGCGCACCATCGCACCAGAATTTTTTCCATTCGCGGTCACCATTACCTGGCCTTCGGCAATTGGGACAATGGCGGAAACGCCACGCGCCACCGTTTTGTTTTCCAACATTTTTTCGGCCAAGAAATCATAGTCCGCAATTGCGCCGTCTTGGTGATACACAACAACATGACCATTCATTCCAACAATCCGCGCAAGCAACGTATCATGAAAACCGCCCATCACCGACATCACAACAATAAGTGTTGCGACACCCAACATAATACCAATCAACGACACCCACGACACAACCGAACCAAACCCGCGCCGCCGCGCCGCCAAATATCTGAATGCAATTTTTCGCTCTAGCCTTGTGAACATGAATCAAACACCCTTATTTCTTTAACCAATCGCGCAACGCATCGCCAACCAACGGCACATCATTTGGAATATCCGCCGGATTCACAATCGACACAAGACGCGGCGACATAAACACGACAAGTTCCGCAAACGGACTTATCAATGTTTCCGGCGTAGTCACAAACGAATGCGTCGGAATACCAACAATCAGATAATTATCCCCTATGCTGGACGGAATGGTGAACGAAGACAATTCGCCATTACTGGTGCGCAAAACAATTTTTGCATCGATTTTATCTTTGCCACCGAAATCGCCATACTTTGCGGTTGCGCCAACAATTAAATCAGTTTCCAATCTTTCTTCTTTACCACACTGCCCAATATCAAACCGCGATTGCCAACCGTCCGGCACAACAAAATGCCCCTGGGATATAAGGACGACATTCGCCTGTTGCGATAAAAATTCTTGCAACGTTTTCGTATTAACCTCTGGCCCAACGACCAACGCACGCCCGACAACACCGGGAATTGACATTTTGATATTTTTTTCGCCAAACGCCGGCAACATATTCATCCATATAATCGGATTATCGGTCCGCGGATAAACACGATACACGTCCATATCCCACGCGATGACATACTTTTTGGACGATATGTCAGAAATGATTCGTGCAACCTCGCGCTCTGTCTGATAATTACCTTCGAATATAAGTGTATTATCGGACCAATCAACAATCACATTCCGGACATCGGCGCCATGCATCGCGTCCAAAATGGCCATAACAATATCTTCGTCCTTTGGCATTTTAACAAGCCACTTTCCACGATTAAACAATTTCAATTCGCCAAGTTTCGCGTCATACGAATAATACGCCCGCCCAAGGTGCGTCATCAAATCCACCGCATCGCCAAGGTTTCCGCCCGCAATAGACCCGGATATTCTTTCAAAAATCTGTTCTTGCTCTATGACCGCAATATCCGTCCCCGAAAGCAATTTATCCAACGCGTCGCGAACAGTTTGCTTTCTAAAATCGTAATTCGAAACGGTCAGTTCCGGCAACGGGTCGCCAACATTCAAACGCACCAATTCAATCTTTTCGTCCGGCACCACAGACATAACCGATTGCGAATCCCAATCCACAGTGCAACGTCGTGGCAATTCAACCGAAAAACGACGCGCCGTATCCGTTGTGAGCGCCGCCTTTTTCGGAAAGATTGGCACAGAATTATCATCTATGACCAAACTATCAACAACCTGAACCGTATTATATTCCACGTTTTCTATATCTTTCGGATCCGTCACCTCCATACAACCGGCCAAAGACACAGACGCACATAGTAAAATAAAGTTTTTTATTTTTTTCATATTATCCTTCCCATATCTTTATATATTCATCGCCCTTTCGAATTCTTCGAGTGACATTTCATAAATCGGCTTTTGCGAAGGCGTCACCCATTCATGCACACCCGCCAATTGTTTTTTAAACATTTCCATCACAGATACAACATCTTTTTCAACACCCTTGGTTGATTTTAGCAAACGTTCACCATATTCCACAACAAATTCTAATACATCGGCGGCAAAGAAGCGACCAACATAATTTTCTATTGGAATTCCGCCCTTTGACACACATATCGCAGACATGGTTTTTGCCATCTGGTTATAAAAATTTGCCAACTTTATAAAGTTTTCAACTGTGACCGCCATCTCTTTTCTCCCAATGTACTTTTTCACATTATAAAAACTATTGCCACAAAAACGCAATTAAATTATAATGTGAAATATGAAAATGTTAAAAGTATTTTTATTGCTGGTTTTATGCGCCTGTGCATCGCCCAATGGGGGCAGTATTGATGACGCCACAATCCTGAATTGGGAAAACGAATCCGTCACAATGGAACAATTTGTTCGCGACCACAAGGCGTGTTTGGGAATAACAAAGCCATCATATTTGCCACGTTCGCGTATAGCAAAATTGCTTTCACCGAATCAAAGTGCGCGCATGCCTGACTGGGACGGTCTTTGGGTGACATTCCAATCGAACGAATATCGTGACGTTGGTCAACGCGCACTGCTGTCCGTTCCGCGCAATACAACATCGCGGTCTGTGGGTTCTTATCGCAAGTGTATGTTTAATCGTGGCTATTTACTCCGCGCCACGTAGTGGCTAGTGGTTAGTGAATGAATTCTGTAATAATCGCGTAATTACAAACTAATTCCAGATATTACTAACCACTAACACTAATCACTAACACTTCCCACTAAAATATGTTATAATACCCACCATGAAACGTAATCTTTGGTTTTGGCTGTATTTTATTGCCGCAATTCTGCTTGCGATATATTTTGCGACGCGGATTGTTATGGCGCATATGGGCTATGGCCCAACCGCGATGATAAGGAACGTATCGGTATTTGCGGATACAAATGACAAAGACCTTACCACTATCGTTGCGGCGGCCGGCATACCGTCCGGGACACATACATATGCAATAAAACTTACATTTGTGAACGAACGAATCGCCCAAACACACATTGCGCGTGAATCCGCCGTCCGACGTTTGGCAAATGGAAATTTGGCGATAAAGGTTAATCTTTATCGTGCCGTTGCCGAAAGAACAGACGGTGTAAACTATTACCAACTTTCTGCGGACGGCAAAGATATAAAAAATCCGTCCGCCACACGTGGCACCGGCACAGTATTGTTCCGCGGTCGTGTTCCAAACGAAATTGGCGAAATTACCAAGGCCGCCGCAAACCTTGTCGGCGATCTTGATTATCTTGAATGGATTGATAATCGCCGGTGGAACCTTGTGACACTTGGTGGAATTACTGTTATGCTGCCCGAAACCGACCCTATTGCCGCGATTGGAAATCTTGTTGTATTAAATAAAAAATATAATATTCTATCAAAGGACATAAAGGTCATCGATATGCGCGACAACGCAAGAATTTTGGTTAAATAAAATGCGAATGATTGATTCTTGTTTTTTGTGTCTTGATATTGGGACGTGCGGTGTTCGTGGTGTTGCGCATCGCGTTCGAAACGCGGTAATTGATAAATCCGCATATTATGCCATTGACGATTTTGACACTGTGTTTGCATTAAAATCTGTGGCGGACGAACTTGAAAAACAAATTGGAACGCATTTTGATACTGCATACATAACCGGAAATTTCGGAAACGCTTTTTTCAGTATATCTGCCAAGGAAACGAAATGGTCAACCGAACACAAAATTACAAACTCTGATATACGGACGCAAATCGCACAAATTGATGCACCTGATGATTTTTATCCAATGCATATAATACCATTGCGATACGATTCCACAAAAATCCGTAATATGTTAACCCCCATTGGCCAGGCGGACACCGCACTTGTATCTACTTTTGCTGGGATATTTTTTGAAAACGAACGCATGCAAAAAATCCTTAGTCTTTTGCGCCAATCACATATTCAGCCTTCGGCATTTTACGCACCGCAATTTCTTTACGGAAATGTTCTACGAAAAAAGAAAACAATCGTAATGTTTATTGATTTTGGGGCCGAACACACAACCGCATCCATTTGGACCGATCGTGGCCCGGTTTGGTATTCTGCAAATTTTGCCGGCGGCAACGATTTGACCGAAGAAATATCAACCAGACTTGATATATCTTTTTCCGAAGCCGAACGCATAAAGCGCAACACCGCCGATTTATATTCAAACGAAATGGCGCGTTTTAGCCCCGCGGACAGCGCATACGCTTTTTCTTGCGCCGACGTAAATGAAATTGTTGTTCCGTTTATATACAATCTTGTTGAACAAATCCAAACGGCTTCGGCCAAATATGTTGAAAAATATGCACCTTGCGAAATCGTATTGACCGGCGGCGGCGCACAATTAAAAGGCATCGTCGAATTATTATCTGGACGCTTTAATATTCAAATAACACAAACCGGCCCCGACACAAATGTTCGCGCACTGGCCAAATATATATGGGATTCTGTCCGTCCGTACCGCAGTGCATATATTGCAAGATTAAAACGTTGGCAAAAAATCACGAATAAAATCTTTGGAATATTCCACCATCGCAAACAACCCAAGAAACAAAAAACATTTATCCCAATTATGCCAAGCACACTTTGCTTTGACATGGCCCGGCCGGAAACATACACCATGTTTCGTTCAGGCGGCATATCAATTATACACGTCGATATTATGGACGGGCTTTACGTTGACAAGATTACCGGTGGCATTACGGAACTGCGCAACATACGCGCCGCATGGCCCGGACATTTGCATGTTCATCTGATGACGGACGCACCCGCAACATGGGCAACCGACGCCATAAACGCGGGCGCGGATACGGTAATACTTTCAACAAACACCGTCGGATTGCGTCGCGCCGTCCAAATTGTCCGCACATCGGGCAAACGTGTCGGAATCGCACTTAATCCCGAATCTTCGGTATCTTTATTAAAAACGATTCTGCGCGACATTGATGAAATTATGGTGATGGGTGTCGCGCCCGGTGCGGCGGGTCAAAAATTCAATATGAATGTGCTAAATAAAATATCCATACTTGCCAAAGCACGCAAAAAATACGGACTTAAATTTATAATTTCCGTAGATGGTGGAATAAACCCCGAAACCGCAAGACTTTGTTGGGGCGCCGGCGCCGATTTGTTGGTCAGTGGTTCATACCTTGCGCACGCCGCCGATTTTCCAATCGCTGTGATGTCATTGTTGCCATCGGCAACCGGTATTTAATCCGCAATTTCTATTTTTCGTCCGTCTTGGAATTCTGATATATACACATGCAATGTATCATGTGGCAGAAAATCTTTCGCAATGTCCGGCCATTCTATCAAAGTAATATCGTTCTGTATCGCATGCACCAAACCAATTTCAACAAGTTCCGAAGCGTCCACAACACGATACAAATCAAAGTGCGATATTTTATTTCCACCACTTTCATACGATTGCACAATTGTAAATGTTGGACTTGGCACCACCGTATCCGCACCACAAAGCGATTGAATTATCGTTCTTGCAATTTCTGATTTTCCCACACCCAAATCGCCATGCAACGCAATCGTCACCGGCGCATGCAAAGTTTTTGCAAAATTCCTTGCCCAATCGCGCGTTTCATTTATATTTTTTGTTATATATGTTTTCATTTTTTACTCCAACACTAATAAATCATCTTCCATTTTTCGTATTGCGTCACGAATTTCCGCCGCGGTTTCAAAGTCCAAATTTTCCGCCGCATCACGCATTTGCTTGTTTAACTTTTTTATTTCACGCCGTAAAGTTTCCGCGTCAAACACACCTTCTTTGGTATAAATAAACCGACGTTTTTTATCCGTCTTTTCTTGCGGCCCGGTCACTTCATCAAACACCGCCTTGGACACAGTTTTTGGGGTTATTCCATGCGCCGCATTATACGCCATCTGTTTTTCACGCCGGCGATTCGTCTCATAGAGGGCCGCACGCATAGATTCGGTTATAACATCGGCATACAATATCACACGCCCATTTGCATTTCGTGCCGCCCGCCCTATTGTTTGAATCAGCGAACGCGTTGACCGCAAAAATCCCTCTTTATCGGCGTCCATTATCGCAACCAATTCGCATTCCGGAACGTCCAAACCTTCACGCAACAAATTTATTCCGACCAACACATCAAATTTTCCCATACGTAAATCACGCAACAATTCAATACGTTCCAATGTTTCAATATCACTGTGCAGGTATCGCGCACGAACACCATTTTCAACGAAATAGTCCGTCAACTGTTCCGCCATTTTTTTCGTAAGCGTCGTCACAAGCACCCTGCCCTTTACCGATTTCACTTCCGCCAACAAATCATCAACTTGATTTTTTATCGGCCGCACAATACATTCGGGGTCCAGCAGCCCCGTTGGGCGTATCACCTGTTCCGCAACAATTCCGTTCGATTGTTTCATTTCCCATTCGGCCGGCGTTGCCGAAACAAAAATGGTCTGGGGCCGCATTGAATCCCACTCATCAAACGTAAGTGGACGATTATCAATGCACGACGGCAACCGAAAACCATATTGCGAAAGCGTTTCTTTGCGTGCGCGGTCGCCACGCGACATCGCGGCAATTTGTGGCACCGTCACATGACTTTCATCAATAAAAAGTATCGCGTCACGTGGCAAATATTCAAACAATGTCGGTGGCGGTTGCCCGGGCGCACGCCCAGATAAATATCGCGAATAATTTTCAATACCACGACATGTTCCGGTCGATTCCATCATTTCTATATCCATATTCACACGTTCCCGCAAACGCTGTTCTTCGATATATTTCATATTATCATGGAAATATTGCAGTCGTTCATTCAAATCCGCCCGAATGTTGCCAATCGCCTGTAATATCGACGGCATAGGCGTTGCATAGTGCGTGTTCGGATAAACCGCAATTCTATCAGTTTTCCGCAACTTTGCACCGGTCAGTGCATCAAATTCCCAAATCTCTTCTATTTCATCACCCCAAAAAGAAACCTTCCAGCCGATGTCTTGACTGTGCGACGGAAATATATCCAACGTATCACCACGCGCACGAAAATTGCCACGTTCAAATGCGACATCATTTCTTTTGTATTGTATGTTTACCAATTCCCGCATGACACCGGAAATACCAATCACATCGCCAACATTTAAAACCAACTTCATACTTGAATATTGTTCCGGTGTCCCAAGTCCATATATCGACGACACCGAAGACACAACTATAACATCGCGCTCTTCCAACATTGCACGTGTCGCGCTGTGCCGCATACGATCCAATTGGTCATTTATCGACGCATCTTTATCAATATACGTATCGGTTGTGGGCAAATACGCCTCTGGCTGATAATAGTCATAATACGAAACAAAATATTCCACATGATTATGCGGGAAAAAAGATTTCATTTCGGTGAATAACTGTGCCGCAAGGATTTTATTCGGCGCCATAAGCAACGCCGGCCGCCCAAGTTCCGCAATCACATTCGCCATTGTAAATGTTTTTCCCGACCCCGTCACCCCAAGTAAAACCTGGGACCGGCGACCATCTTCGATTCCCTTGACCAAATCTGCAATGGCCGTTGGTTGGTCGCCCATCGGTTTATAATCACTTTCAAGATTAAAAATTTTTTTGTTCACAAGATAAAGTATAATAAATTATAATGAAAAAACAAGAGGACCGAGAGAATGTCAATCAAGCCAAGATACAAACGCAGATTTTTTTGGACGATTATGACCATCATCGCCATTGCCCTTGCGATGGTGTTGGTTGCGCCACTGTTTATGACACTGAATAATATTCGGCCGCGCCTTGAAACGGCCATCGCAACACAAACCGGCATGCAGGTTAAAATAAACGGCGATGTCACATTTGGCATTGTCGGCAAAACGACAATTCTTGCGAACGAAGTATCAACACCGTTCGGCGACATCAGCAAGATTTCCGTCCAAATACCATTTCGCGATTTGTTCGATATACAAAACGCGTCACTGACCGGAACAATGTCCATATCTGGTGCGCGCATTAGAATTGATTCACTTAGTCCATTCATGAAAAATTATAATATAATTGTCGAAGATTCCATTATCGAATTCCTTGGCAAAGATTATAAAATCATCAATGGTGTATTCCGCAACGGAACCTTTAACGGCCTTGTCCGCACCGGCCAACACAAATACAGCATCGAATTTCATGGCGACCAATTCACAATCACAAACAAAAATGTCGAATTAAAAATCATCGGAAAATTATATCCGTCTGGTGGCGCGTCCGGAACATTGTCCATTAATACAGACCAAATAAATTCTTGGTTTGAATTCCGCGAACCACAAATCAACAAACGCGTTGAATTATCCACAGACTTTACATGGGATGGCGAATATGGATTCAAATTTAACAACATTGTTGCGAATAATGTTCGCGGCAACATTGAACTTAGCCCCAACGGTTGGCGCACGATTGATTTAACATCCCACAGTGTTAGTTTTGATTTTTCATTTCTTGCGCGTTCCACAAAAATTTTGCACGACACAAAATTGAATATAGATTTCCATGGCGATTTGACATTTGATAATAAAAAATTCGAACATATAAATATCAACGCAATCGGCACCACAGATTCCATTCAAATTGATAAAATTATTGCGGACAACACATCTTTTACCGGCGGCACAATCGATTCAAACGGCGCGCACGATATAATGATAAAAACGAACATGGCGGGCACAGATATCGAATGTCTGTTTTCCGGCACACCCGACAAATGGCAATGCGCAAAGTTTAAATACGGCGACATTTATGGATTTATAAAAAGCTACAAAAATCACATAACCGCCGAAGTTGCATCAAACAAAAACATCACGCAACAAGAATTAACCGCATACATTGCGAAACTGGACGGCCGGCCCGCAAACATAAAATTTACATTTAAAAATATCGGCGGCACATACACATCGAATGCCAATGAATCACACACCGAATACGAATACATATACAACCAACCGATTTCCGCACTGAATCCGCATTTGCATATTTTGCCCGAAACAATGCTAAACGAACCCGGCAACATAGTTTGGAACGGCGACGCGATAACATTTATTCCGAATTCAAACACTTGGTCATTGATTATCCAAGACAATTCGTTTTACCTGAATGGCACAAACATCAAAGATTGGTTTCCGAAAATTGATTTACAATTCATACGTAAACTTGATTACATTGCGTCCGGTTCATACAACGAACGCGGCGACATATCGAATTTAACGGTGAAAATTGCCGGCCATGTGTTTACCGGTTCGGTTGACATAAACGGCATAACATTAAAAACCGACACGCTTAACATCGACAACTTTTTAAATCCCGCATATTTCGACCATTACGAAGAAATGGAATTTTTAACCAATGCGCCAATTCTTGCGCCATTTGACATTGATAAAAATTTATATCTTTCGGCCAAGACGTTGGTATATAACAACAACGCATACAAAAACTTTGTGTATTCGTTAAAGTCCGGCACACAAACATTTTCAATCACCGACCGCGCGCGCGGAAACCTGATGGCCACCATCATCAAAGAACGTTCAAACTATGACATATTTATTCAATTAAGTAATTTTGTAATCAATGGCGCGTTGCTAACAACGGATTTTCCATTAAACGTTATGAATACGACGATAACCGCGGAAATGGCACTAAACACAAACGGCCATATTGCGCACGACATTTGGTACAACATGACGGGGGATATCGATTTAACATTTGATGGCGGATACATTGACGGCATCGGCCTTGACGCATTTTACATCGCATACGACGATTTAACACGATTAAATGTCGAAGATCGCCTTATGACGGCACTTGAATCCGGCGTGACGAAAATCAAAGACATGCGCATTATCGGAAAGTATAATCGCGGCACATTTACAACAACGAAACCGATTGAAATATCTATGCGCCATGCGGACGCAATCGGGAAAATGAATATAGAAAACGGCGCGATGACGGCGGAATTAAATATCACAATGCGCGGCACCGCCCCCGACCCGGTCACAGTATCGGTCGGCATAGCCCCCAACGGCCGCCGCGGATATTCCATGGGCGAAATCATACGTTATTTCGACCCCGCCTATATGCGAACATTCATCAAAACCCATGACAAATTCTAAACAAAAAACCGCCCGCAACCGCGGGCGACACTAACACCAAGCCGGGGCAAAGCCCCGGCGCAGTCTCGCCGTAGCCCTTTGGGCGAAGGCGGATAACATTAATTCTTCTTCCTTACCTGAATATGCACTTCGCGCAGTTGTTGTTCGGTCACTTCGCGCGGCGCACCCAACATCAGGTCTTGGCCCCGTTGGTTTGTCGGGAACAACACCACTTCACGCAGGTTATTCGTCCCCAAAATAATCGACACCAACCGGTCAATTCCAAACGCACAGCCCCCATGTGGTGGCGCGCCATATTGGAACGCGGCATACATACCACCGAACTTTTCTTTCACAACTTCCGGCCCATAACCCGCAATGGCAAATGCTTTTACCATTGTTTCCGGATTATAGTTGCGCAATCCCCCACTGCAAATTTCGGCACCATTCAAAACCATATCGAATTGGTTCGCCTTGATTTTAAGCGGGTCGCCGTCCAATTCGCCCTTTGGCAAACTAAACGGATTATGCCCAAAATCAATCGCGCCGGTTTCTTCGTTCAATTCATACATTGGAAAATCTTCTATCCAACAGAATTTAAATTCATGCGGATTAACAAGTCCCAAATCTTCGCCAAGTTTAATACGCAACTTACCCGCCGCCTTGGCCGCCGTATCAGCCGTATCGCACACAAAGAACAACGACGAATTATCCCCGGCGATTTCGCGCAGTTTCGCAATACGGTCCGCGTCTAACTTTTTCGCAACCGGCCCTTTGGCTTCGTCCGCAAAAACGATATAGCCAAGTCCGCCCAGGCCCAACTCCTTTACCGCATATTCGCCAAGTTTATCAAACCATGAACGCGGTTTGTCCGCACTGTTCGGTGCCGGAATCGCACGCACCACCGCACCATTTTCAATCGCATTCGCAAAGATTCCAAAATCCGACCCGCGGAAAATTTCCGTCACATCGGAAATTATAATCGGGTTGCGCAAATCTGGTTTATCCGAACCGTATTTTAACATCGCCTCGTCAAACGGGATATGCGGGATTTCTGGATCGATAATCGCGTCCGGCACAAATGCCCGTATAAGTTCCGGCATAACCTCGTTCCCTACGGCCTGAATATCGCGCAGGTCCACAAAAGACATTTCCAAATCCAATTGATAGAATTCCAACAACCGGTCGGCGCGCAAATCTTCATCGCGGAAACATGGCGCAATCTGGAAATAACGGTCAAATCCGGCAATCTGAATCAACTGTTTAAATTGCTGTGGTGCCTGGGGCAACGCATAGAACATGCCATGATGATTACGACTTGGCACTATATAGTCGCGCGCACCTTCGGGACTGGACACCGTAAGAATCGGCGTTTGGAATTCCGAAAATCCCAAATCCCACATTTTATCGCGCAAGAATTTCATAATGCGATTGCGCGTCAAAATATTATTGTGCAAACTGTCGCGCCGCAAATCGATATAGCGATATTTCAAACGCAAATCTTCGGACACCGTATCGTCATCGCCAAACACTTGGAAAGGCAACACATCGGCGTTCGTCAAAACATTCCAAGATTCAACACTTATTTCAATCGCGCCCGTTGGGATTTTTTCATTTACCTGGGACGCGTCACGTGCAACGACTTTACCGGTCACCTGTAATACAGATTCCGGCCGCACGCGTTCCAAATCGTCATTTCCGCCGTCAAGGACAATCTGGGTAATTCCATAATTATCGCGCAGGTCGATAAACAGCAACGATCCATGATCGCGTTTACGATGAACCCAACCAGATAACGTTACGGTTTCACCAACATTTTTCGCGGACAATTCCCCGCAAGTATGCGTTCTGTATTTTGATTGAAGTGATAACATTTCTGTTTCCTCTTTACTCTACGGGCGACAAAAAACATATTGAATTTTGGCACCCATTGGTTAAACAAATTTTTCTTTCGGGGCGCATAAAGATTCGACTATGCGCGGTGCCACCCGAATTTATCACTTTTTTGTTTTATGCAATCACTCCGTGGTTGTTGGTCACATCATTATAATTACAAAAAACTCACTGATATTATAATCTGTCTTTTTGGAATTTTCAAGAACCTAGTCCACTATTTTATTTTGCCCTGGGTCAAACGCTGGGGTTCCCGACATAACCATAGAAAAATTACCATCAAACCAATATTTTTCCGCACTCAAGATATTAAAAGCGTCACCTTTTGATATCGCTTGACCACAGAACTCCCCTTCCCCATCTAAAACATAACAAACACACGTATATTCAGAATTCACAAGTTGACCTTTTTCTGGAACCCGACCATTAACATTAACAACACACAGGTCTATTTTTTTATCCTGCATATAGTATTCATACACTTTGGAATTTCCATGTGCATCATGCACAACGATTTCTTGCTGTTTAACAATTTGCATAAAAAAAACTCCAGAACAATGAAAACAGATGATACATTCGTGGTGCCCTAAGCAAGAATCGGACTTGCGACTCGTCCTTACCAAGGACGTGTTTTACCACTAGACTATTAGGGCTATTCGCAAAATTACCCCCCGATTATACGGTTCCCAACAAAAAAATCAAGGAAAAACGTTCTCCTCTGGCTAGAGGGGTGGCCGCAGGCCGGGGGGGTCACCCCACCACCCTAACCCGCCCGGGAATATCGATGTCTGGTCGCGTATCTGGCGCGGTGGCGATTCCGCCGAATGGCATTTGTGCAACCAATATCCACCCGGCCGGCAAATCAAACATTTCGCGCACCATATTATCAATCACCGGGTTATAGTGCTGTAAATTCGCGCCAATATTCATTCCGCCCAGGCCGGTCCAAATTGCGAACTGCAACATTCCGTTCGATTGCATAACCCAATCGTGAAAATTTTCGGCATAGCCCGGATATGCCCGCCGCGTTTCTTCGACCGCCGCCGTATCATAAAAATAAAGAACCGTTCCATACGCCGCCGCAAACGAATCGATTTTGTCGCGCGAAAAACGTCCGCCGGTAAATTTCACCATTTCATCATAAACGGCGTTCCAAAATTTTTCGTGCCGTTCGCCCATAACCAGAACCACGCGTTGACTTTTCATATTAAACGCGTCCGGCACATATTGCACCGCCGCACGAACAAAGTCGGCAACCGCCCCCTCGGCCACTGGCAACATTTTATTCAGTCCATACACCGACCGACGGCTTTTAAGCAAGTTTATAAATTTATTCATCATTTCCCCCTTAACTTTTTTAATTTTAGTTTATGTTCCGGCAACACGCGATAGGATTCTATGGCCTTTTGAATTGCACGCGCCCGCGTCCACAAATCAAGGCGTTCAAAATAAGGATAAACGACATCAAAGTGCTTTGCGGCGGCGGTTGCGAAATACCACGCCCGCATCATATTTATATAATATTCATCTGAATTTATATTCAACACCATATCGGCATATTTTTTATCAAACCCCACATCCATATAGTATCGCATCAGACACAACACCGCGAAACGCACCGCATAGACGTGTTTTGACCGCAACCATTTTTCGATATACAGCAAAAGTTTATCGGCATTTTTTGCAAAAATCTTTGGCGACATTTGATCGCATGTTGCCCAGTTATCAATGTATCCCAAGAATTTATCCACCGCACGCACCGCCGAATCAAAATCATGAATTTCGGAAATTATAAACGCATGCAACTGATTTTCTTCGAAATATTTGTGTGGCAATTCCGCAACAAAATCCACGCATACGCCGGATTTAGCCATATCGCGCGCCATCGCACGCAACACCGGCGTTCGCACACCAATAAATTTATCCGCCACAACCGTCGGAACAAGTCCCGAATTAAAATCCCTGTATCCGGCGTCCGCCGCCGCATACAGGGATCTAAGAATCGTATTTTCTTTTACCACCCGATATTAATCCAATAATTTTGTTAACCATTCTTTGACCTTTTCCGAATGGTCTTCGGTTGTTTCGCGTCCCCGCATAGAAAACCCGTCCATGACCGTTGCACCACGCGCGACGCGTTTTATTTCACTAAATGAATCGCCGGCCCCGGACGACGCATAGGTATTAAACGGAATGATTATCTTTCTGTTGAAATTATTATTTTCCAAGAACGTGTACATTATCATCGGCATTTTGCCCCACCACGTCGGATAGCCCAAGAATATAACATCATAGTCGGCCACATCAATCCCCAAATCAACATATTCCGGCCGCGCCTCGGTCTCTTGTTCGCGCTTTGCCACATACGTTTTGTCGGTATCAGAATTCGGATACGGGATAACCGCCTCTATCCGCGCCATGTCGCCACCGACCAATTTCTGAATGGTCGTCGCCACACGTTCCGTATTCCCAGATTCAGAAAAATACACTATCAAATTATCTGCGCGTGCCGCCCCAAAAACGAAAAACAGCCCCAAAGCCAAGAATTTTAAGACTTTCATAATTTCTCCTTTCCTTCCACCGACAATCATAGCGAAAAAACATTCAGAAAAGCAACAGTATATTTTGTAAAAAAATCTCGACCGTATCTGTCGGTTATTTTTTCAACCGCACAGATTCCAAAAATTTGTTGGCGCCGGCATAAGATTTTAATCTAACGACCTGTAACTTCGGGTGTTTTTGTATTGCTTCCTCTATCATGGCGTACGGCGCATCTTTTTTACGCAACATATACCAAACATGATCAAGTCGAAAATTCTTAACCGAAAAGCCTTGGCGTCCATGTCGCGGAATTTTTTTAACACATGTTTTTATATACATCCAAACCCTTTTATATGCGGGCGCCCATAACAATATCAATGTATCCGCGCGTTTCAACCGTTCTTCGAACGCATACCATTCGTATATTCCATCGATTACCCAACGGTCACCCGCAACAGTATCATTTATCACCTGATTGATTTTTTGCTTTCTTGCCTCGCGTTCTTTACCCGCCGCCACCGCATACGGGTCATATAAATCCAGGTGTAAAACCGGCAAATTAAACTTCCGCCCTAACCTTTCCGACATCGTAGATTTCCCCGAACAAGACCCACCAAAAACAATTATCTTTTGTCCAATATTCATATTGCCGCCATTTTTGCACAAAACAATATTACAACAATTTTGGTGCGGTGTGTACAAATATAATGCAAAAGACAAAAATACTATTTTACCAAACCATAAAAACATTTTCTTTTGCCCAAATATGCCGCCCACATACGATCGCCATAGCAAAAGTGCCACCATTCATTTGGATAATTTACAAAACCGTTTTTCTTCATAACACGACATAGCAAATCTCTGTTGGCCCGGGCCGTTTCATTCACCGCCGCATTCGTCCTTATGTCTTTACCGGTGACCAAATATATTGCACCCATATCCAATTCAACACCGTTTTCATCGCACAGACCAATGTCTATGGCACCACCCGTTTGATGCCCGCCATGCCCACGCCGCGGATCGGCAATAACGCGTTTTGTTCGCAGTGTTATTTGATCGTCTGTTTCATCTGGATACATCGCTTTATAGTATGCATACTTTTCATTCCACGCTTGCGTTTGAACACTCAAAGGCCGATACGCATCATATATTATAAAACAGATTCCGGCCGGCAAAGCCCCGGCCGCCTTTATTATTTTATCCGCAACCGTTTGCCGCAACAAAACCTCTTTTTCCTTGGCTAATCGGCCACCAAAGAAAAATTTCACATTAGCTTTTTTAATATCAACCAACGGTTCGCCATTATCACATTCTTTTACACCATTGATAACAAACGCAGGCAATCCGGCGGCCAAACCCAATTTGTATTTCACATAGGCCTTTAAAACACTGAAACGCATACCCCCCACCCTTTGTCAATTTGCCGGGGCCAAAATAGCAAAAAAAAAAAATTGTCAATCGATTTCTGAAAAACCCGCACTTTTGTAATGCAAAACACCCGCTTTTACGATAGAATTAACAAAAAAAGGAGACGTAATGGCATACCAAACAACCGACAGCATATATAAACGCCGCAGCATTCGGTCTTTCTGTAAAGACGAAATTTCGGACAACGATTTAAACTTTATTTTATCCAGTGGTCTATCGGCGCCCAGTGGCGAAGGCATTCACCCGTTGGAACTAATCATAATCAAAAACGACGAAACCAAAGAAAAAATTAAATCTTTTTATGAATGGGCGGGATTTTGCACTGAATCCCCGGTATCGGTTTTGGTTTGCTATGACGCAAATAAAATTCTTGCGGCGGGTTATGATAACGATGACCTTGGCAAACTTGACGCCGCGGCATGCATAGAAAACATGTTGTTGCGCGCGACCGATTTGGGAATCGCGACATGTTGGACGCACGCATTGGAAAACGCGGACGATTACCGCCACCTGCTTGGGATTCCAAAAAACATTGTCCCGGTTGCATTGGTTGTGATGGGATATTCAGACCAACCCTTTGTCGCCAAAGACCAATTCGATAAAAACAAAATCCATATCGACCGGTGGTAGAAAATCAGAAACCGCGGCTCTGCACCGGCATAACCACAGGTTGCTTTTCGGGGTTCATTATAAAACTTGTGTCAAAATCAATACTGGGGTCATTAAACCCATAGTACCACAAATGCTGGGCCCACGCCGCATAAATCGACCTTGCCGCCACAAAAGCGCTTTTAATCGCATCTTCTGATGGCAAATGTATTCGCGTTTCAAACTTCTGCCTTTGTTCCGGCGTTACATCAACAGACGACACAAACGGCAACACTCTTTCACCTGTTTTCACTGGATTGGCCGGATCATATATATACTCTTTCTCTTTTGCATTACCTTTTTCGTCTTTCTCTTTCCAAGAAACCGATATAAAACTATGCCTTTCGCCCGAAAGTTGATTCTTTGACCGCACCAATTCACCACCGATGTATTTTGTTGATATATTCGTGTGCTTTTGGAAATACAATTGTGCCAAAATCGCGATTTCCTTGCACGTGCAAACGCCGGCATCAACCGCCGCAGATAAAGTTTGCGGTTTATCATAGAAACTAACACTTTCTTTCGCATTTTTGAACGCGTTTGGATACACCTTTTTAAAGACATTATTAAAAGCGTACATATGCGCCAAAAGACCTATATCAAACCCCGGCGCGGCAGTATCCGCCCATTTTTTAAAAGCATCTTTTTCTTCAAAAGCCGCCGCATTTTTCGCAACCATTTGAAAAAAATCGTTGAATTTGTTTGAATCTACCTGCACAAAAATACTAAACTTATCACCAAAGGCCGATCCCCCGATCGGCACCATATCGCCATCTTGGATATTATCTACCCTGCAATTAACCCCATCTATTATTTCACAGTTCATTTCAAATCCTTTTTCCTTATTATACCACAGATAATATACCAATCAAAGTCCAACATTTGCTCTGCCCCGGGGCCCAAACCGCGGCGAAGGGATTGTATATTCCCACTGCGCTTTGCTTGCGGGAACCCTTTCCACTCGCAACGGTTTCACTGCATTACACTTGTGAAACCCGCTATCGTGTCGGACCCAGGGGCCTCATCTTTCGCGACTATACCAAAATTAAAACCGGGATAAACCCGGTTTGAATTTTGGTAGCGGCGAAGGGATTGCTTCGCCACCTTGCAAAATCCACCTTCGTTAAAACTTCGGTGGACCGGCGTTATTCCGCCTTTTTGCTGCGGTTCGGACCCCTGTGCCGGTGTCCAAATTCCTGTACCAAAAATTAAACCCCGAATAAATCGGGGTTGAATTTTTGGTAGCGGCGAAGGGATTCGGACCCCTGACCAAAGGATTATGATTCCTCTGCTCTACCACTGAGCTACGCCGCCATAACACCGCGCATTATAACAGACTTTTTCCCAATTGCAAGAATTTCGTAATTATTGATTTTGCGGGATATAAACGCTGTCATTATACATCGTATCCGACCAATCTTCTTCCACCGGCGTGGCGAGTGGATACCAAACCGTCACCGGTGTACCGGCGGCATACTGCGCCGCAAAGTATGATTTTAAATCGTCAATCGCGGAAGCATCGTTACTTTCCCACCTAACAGCAAAATACGCCCCACCCACCGCAATGGTACCCTGTACATTATTATCCCAATTTGCATCGCTAGCAACACACCGCCCCCTGACAAAATGCGACGTTATCAATGGTAACAACTGGTTATATGCTGTACCAATGTTTGCCATGTTATTAAATGCATAAGCGTTATCGATATATAGTGCGGGATACCCACCAAAACTACCAACATGCCACCATTCCGTCCCATCAAGCACCTTTACACCAACGCGTCTTGTGATTTTATGTGTCGCAGCGTCATATGAATCTTTGTATGTATCGTCGATTTTTCGCAGGATCATTTCGCCCTGCTGAAAAAATTTTGGGTAAATTGGATTCGTTGGCGTTGGTGCCCCATCTTGGACAACGGTACCGATGGCCGAAACATATTGTTTCAGTATTCCATTATTATGAATCGAATAAACCCAACAAAGGTTTGTATCGGGTTTGAATTCGGAACATATGAATTCACTATCAAGACCATTCTTTAATGCCGCATTAAATGTCTTTGCGTCAATCAGGTTGTCGGATTGTTCCGCATACGATTCGGTTGTTTGATATATTCCTTTCTGCCCTATTCCGCCGGGTTGGCCTGTGTATGTGACCGCCGTATGATCGTTGACCGGGCCGATGTCGTCCTGTTTCTGATTTAATTTTGTATTTACGCCGCCGACCATGGGAAGTGATGTGTCGGACGTGTCACTGCCCAAATCGGATTTAACTGTGCGTTTTTGGACGTCCCCGGCTGTATTAGTGTATTCCATGGCCTTGTTTTGTTCCGCGGTAAATTTGTTTTGGCGTGTATCCAATTCATGTTCGACGTATTTCAACGACGTTGCCGTCTTGCGATCCGCCGCTTCTTCCGCCACCGCCGGCATTATGGCCGCAATTAATCCGAACAACAAAAACTTTTTCAAAAACATTTTTCTCCCCTTTTTTCCTTTCTTCTCGTCATACCGCCGAAAGGCGGTATCTCCTCAGGCTTCCTGAGAACTGGCCCGCAACGGTTCCGACGGGATTCCGCTTGAAATCACCCACAAAAAACGCTGCGCGTTTTTCGCGGGGCCCGATACCGCGGAATGACGGCGCTAACTACTGACCACTAACAAAAACACCACCGAAACGTTTCAAGTGGTTGGAGGTTCAGAACAATTTGAGTTGAAATTGTGTGCTTATTTTATCGAACAAATCCGATATTATTCGCAACCCTCCAACCAATTCTGGTTGGAGTACTTTTCACCACATAGATATGGCGCAACTCAAAAGGGTTCTGACACCCCGCCGGCGAAACACTCACCGACGCAAATATTCTATCAAAAATCACAAATAAAACACAAGCAATTTTTGCGCCCTATCGACACAACACATCAACATTCGGACAAAATCCCGCCCAATTACTATTTGAACATTGCCCAAAAATAGTGTATAATTATTCGTCATGAAAAAAATCGCGATTGTTTCAGTTATTGCAATATTCTGCGGCGTTCCGGTGTTTGCGGCGGCGACGCGTAATACATTTACGGGTTATTACAAGAATCAAATCGCATTTAATTTTGGCCAAGGTATCGACAGTGGTTTCCTTTTGCCGCCTCCGTTAAAGCCGGTTCCTTTTTATCTGTTCAGTTTGCAATATTCCCAGCCGACAACTTTCTTTAGTTTGCCGGCGCGTCAATCGTTAAGTGTCGGTCAAACAATCGGCTTTGGTTCCAAATACGGTTGGGACTGGGACAAATACACAATTCCAATGGTAATGCTTTCTGGCGACGTGCGCCTTTCGGAATATAAAAACCTCTACGTCGCGGCCGGCGCCGGTGTCGGCATGCAGGCACAACAAAACGAAAGACTTGGTGCGAAACTTTTATTCCAATTCAAAATAATTGCCGGCTATCATCTCAATAATAATTGGGGACTGGAATTATTTATGCACCATTTTTCAAACGGAAATACCGCCCCGCAAAATTATTCCTATGCATTCTATGGCCTGGGCATGACGTATAGTTTTTAACTACCACTCAATCGCCCGCCCGCCATGCGCAACGATGTATTCATTTGCCATTGAAAAATGTTTGCATCCGAAAAATCCGCGATATGCCGAAAGCGGCGATGGGTGCGCGCTTTTCAAAACCAGATTGCGCGACGCATCAACAAATTCCGCCTTGCGTTGCGCATATGAACCCCACAGCATATAAACCAAACCGTCGCGCGCGGATAATGCGCGAATCACCGCGTCGGTAAACAGTTCCCAACCGCGACCCGCATGCGATGCCGCCAAATGCGCCGCAACCGTAAGCGTGGAATTAAGCAACAATACACCCTGACGCGCCCACGATGTCAAATCGCCATGCGTCGCGCTGGGGCGGCCAATATCCGATTCGATTTCTTTATAAATGTTCACCAGTGACGGCGGCGGCGTAATTCCGTCCGGCACAGAAAAACACAGCCCATGCGCCTGGCCAGGTTCATGATACGGGTCTTGACCAATAATCACAACGCGCACAGAATCAAACGGACACAAATCAAACGCGTTAAAAATATTTTTTGCCGCCGGGTAAATTTGTTTCCCCGCCATATATTCCGCGCGAACAAAATCCGTCAGTTTGATAAAATAGTCTTTATCAAATTCGGGCGCCAACACCCGCTTCCAAGATTCTTCTATTTTTACATCGACCATTGTTCACTCCCTATAATTTTATCAACCCTATTTGCGCCGATTTCCACAGAACAACATCAATGTATCCGCGGGGCAACCCGGTTTCCGAAACCAAATGCGCAAACATATCATCACAGGCCGCTTTTATTTCCGGTGTCAAATCGTCCATACGGCGGATTCCGGCGTATAGCGCGCCCAGGCGTCGAATCCAAACATCATATTTAACCACGTCAACGCCCAAATTCCGCGCCAAATGATTCGCGGTTATTTTTCCAATATGCGGCAATTTTGATAAATAATCTATTTTTTCCGAATCCGTCGCGCAATTATAAAACCCATCGCAAAACTGCGCACGATTTTCCCAGATTTTACAAATCGCATTTACTTTATTTTTGTTATGAAACATTTGAAACAGCGCGTCAAAATCCGCACCATTTTTATAAATATATTCCATTATGTTTTTATGAATCCGCTTTGCGGTTTTCTGGGAAAATCCGCCCGCCAAAATCACATAGGCGCACATAGTCGCAAATTCGTCGGCCGTAAAAGTGCGCGGATTCGCCAACATCTCACGAATCCCATCAAAAGATTGGGCGTCACTGTCCGCGCCCAAATCTTTTATTTTCTTTTCCAAATCAAAAAACCATTCCGCAGTGAACATTTCTAGCGCCCCATATTACGTCCATATCCCAAAGTCGCAACATCTGGTCCAAACGAAGGCAACCGAACAATTTGTCCATTTTCATTTTGCGTATAAACATTATCTATTCGATAAACATCCTTGCCGTCACAAAAAACAAAATTAAAATTTCCACCGGTCAACAAACAACCGCAAACCATAACATTTTGCAACCACGTCTTTCGACGCATACCAAAGTAACCCCGCATATCACTAAGTGAAAAATTCAGATAATATTTACCATGTTGCGGATGCGAATGGCCATGCGCCACAACTTTATTTTCTTGCTTTTTTGCCCCCAGGCCAAAATCAAAAACTTTCTGTTGCAAATCGCGCGAAAAATTGGCTTCGTCTGGATTATCCCCGTCACTAACATCTGCATACACAGAATCAAAAACAAAAACGCTATTATTGTAATCGCCAAACAACAGGAAAGGTACCTCGGCCCCACGCACATTTGTGCCATCTATAATTATTTTCAAAGTTTCATATACATTGTTTGTTAAGATAACTTTTCTATCGGAATCCAAATGCGGCAGTTGCGTATTATCAACAACACTATTTTCCCCAGCATGTAAAATAATACGTGACTGCATTTGGGCCAAACCCTGCAAACCTGCGGCCGCTTCATTAAGAACAGACGTTTGATCAACCATTTTTAATATTTTTCTTTAAACGGAGACCGGCCAATAGGCAACCCTTGTCTCCCCGCCAAAATACCCATTGCTTCTGTAAAAGCATCTTGTGACAAAGACTCTGTTTGTTCTTTACGACAAGTTTCCAATTTTTGCCTCAATGCATTTACATATGCCTGTCGATTAGCAAACTTGTAATAATCTATAGATGTAAATTCCTGCGCCAAATCATTTGGAACTTTTTCAGATTTTGTGATCTGACGCCCAAACTCCTCCAACGCGCCACGAAAAAAAGGTTCCGATATATCATCTGCTTTAAGCAAAGCTTCCAACAAAGCTATCTTTTTTTCTATAAAATCCAACGCAACCTTGGGATAAGCCACAGCGGTGCTATCTTTTTCATTTTTAACCATTGGCATTATATCTCTCCTTTTGTTTATTAAACATCTAAATTTGCGTCAAGTGCATTTTCAACGATAAAGTCACGACGCGGTTCCACAACATCGCCCATCAGCATGGAAACCACCGCGTCCGCCTGTGATGCATCGTTCACCGTCACTTGGAACAGCGACCGATGATTCGGGTCCATCGTGGTTTCCCACAATTGTTCCGCATTCATTTCACCAAGCCCCTTGTACCGTTGAATCTTTAATCCGTTTTTCGCATATTCGAACGCGGTATTCAGTAAATTAAACGCGCCCCAAATCTTTTGCGACTTTGATTTCACCGTTAAAACGGTCGGCGCCGAAAACGTTTCCATCAATTCTTCGCGTCCGTCCATACGCCGCCAGGCATTGATTTCCGGCGAATTCAACTTTTCCCGCGACAGTAAATAACTTTCCGTCACACTGCGCAGTGTTCGCGTAATCGTGATACCCGCATCGTTAGCGATAACATGCCACCCGCGTTCAAATTCCAATTCCTGGGCGTCCAGCATTTTCGCCGCGTTCGCACAGTTTTCCGCGGATTCATTATCAAACACGCGATTCAGCGCCAACGCTTCGACAAACCGCAGTGGCATAATGTGATTGAGTGGTTGCAAGACATTGCGCATATCCAAAACCAAATCGAGCAAACGTTTCATATCAGCACCGGAAATCTGGGTTCCCGACGCAATTTGCACAACGCCGTCCGTCGCCAACTGGTCCATCAAATAGTCGTCCATTTCGCGTTGGTTTTGCAAATAAATCTGCTGCTTTCCGCGCGTCACACCATAAAGTGGCGGTTTTGCGACATATATATATCCACGTTGTATCGCCTCTGGCATATGGCGATAAAAGAATGTCATCAACAATGTTTGAATGTGTTGTCCGTCAACATCAGCATCGGTCATGATGATAATTTTATGATAGCGTATTTTTTCAATATCAAAATCGTCCTTGCCTATTCCCGCGCCCATTGTGGTAATCAGCGCGCCAATCGTATCGGACGAAAGCATTCTATCAAACCGCACGCGTTCAACATTCAAAATTTTTCCACGCAACGGCAAAATCGCCTGGGTCTTTCTGTCGCGCCCCTGCTTTGCCGTACCGCCAGCCGAATCCCCTTCGACGATAAACAGTTCGCACTTTGCCGGGTCACGTTCACTGCACCCCGCAAGTTTTCCAGGCAGTCCACCAAGTTCCGGCCCCGTTTTTTTCCGCGAAAGTTCACGCGCCTTGCGTGCGGCCTCACGCGCGGTGGCGGCTTCCAAAATCTTGTCGATAATCAGTTTCGCCGTCGCCGGATTTTCTTCCAAATATTGATACAGCAATTCGGTCGTTGTATTTTCAACAATCGGACGAACCTCGCTGGACACCAATTTATCCTTGGTCTGGGAACCAAACTTTGGATCAGGAATTTTCACACTGATTATACTTGTTAAACCTTCGCGGAAATCTTCGCCCGAAAGGTTGATGTCTTTCTTGGTATTTTGTTCCGCAATATATTTATTAATCGCACGCGTCAACCCCGCACGAAAACCGGCCAAGTGCGTTCCACCATCGCGATTCGGAATATTATTCGTAAAGCAAAGCGATGTTTCGGTATATGCGGTTGTCCATTGTAAAACAATTTCAATGTATGAATCATCGATTGTCTTTATCATCTGAATCGGATCGCGATTCAACAGTTCTTTGGATTTATCCAAATATGTTGCAAACCCAGCCAATCCGTCGGTCGAATGAAATTCGCGTTCTTTCTTGTCCCCACCGCGCAGGTCTTCCAAAATAATCCGCACATTGGCATTAAGGTAAGATTGTTCGCGCAACCAATTTTCCAACGTGTCAAAATTAAACTCGGTCGATGCAAACGTATCCGGCGACGGCAAGAATGTCACCTCGGTCCCATGTTCGTGGCCGCTTTTATTTTCGGTAATTTTCAAATCCATCGTCGGCACGCCGTCCGCGAAACGCATTTCGGCCTGTTTATCGCCGCGCCAAACCTTTACTTCCAACCACGTTGAAAGCGCATTCACCACCGACACACCAACACCATGCAAACCACCGGAAACCTTGTACGCGCCGTTGCCTTCGTTATCAAATTTTCCACCGGCATGCAATTCGCACATAATAAGTTCCAACGCACTGCGCCCCGTTTCATGGTTTATATCAAACGGCATACCGCGCCCGTTATCGCGAACGGTCGCACTGCCGTCCGGATTTAATGAAACATAGACCGTATCGGCATAGCCCGCCATGGCTTCGTCGATAGAATTATTCACAACCTCGTAAATCATGTGGTGCAGACCGGACCCGCCCTCGCCCACGTCGCCGATATACATTCCGGGACGTTTTTTTACCGCCTCGAGTCCCTTTAAAACCTTAATTGAATCACCAGTATATTCATTATTTACCGTCATTGACAAATCCTTTCTTTTTTTGTATCCAAAACATAGCAAATTATGCTATAATTGTCAAAGAAAAAGGCAAAAAATAAAGGAAAAAAGAAATGGCAGAAATATACACAAAAGATGATTATTTAACCCCAACGGAATATGCAAAAAGATATAATGTCCCTGTGGCTAATGTCATAGCCGCCGTCGAAAGGGCGCGACGCAATCATGCCTCTATATCTCGGGAACGTGGTGGTGGCAAACAAGAAATTATCATAACCAACAAAGGCCGTTATCGTATTCGTCCAGAAGAAGCGGCGCACACAACACTAAATACAATCATTGAACAAATGAAAGGACATCAACAATGAAATTCAAATTATTATATTTTGGCGAAATCTTGATTAATCCAAAAAAACGCGCCCAGCATATATCTGATATACGTATGCAGTTTCACCCGCAATTAAAAAAATTACTTGAACACCAACCATGGAATAACCTGACCCAATACATGGGACCGAATGCCCAGAAAAGTCCGATTATAACCCGCCATGTCGGTGGCATAGATTGGAATCCGATTATCACACCGAAACTAAAACTGATTGCGGAATTGGATATTCAAATGCTGCACCCGGAAATTATCGGTGTTCCGCGTTCGGATATCGACAACCGTATGAAGACATTGTTCGACGGCCTGCGTTGTCCGCAAAACGAACACGAAATCGGCCAAAATGTCCCACGCGACATCGGCCCGATTTATACACTGCTGGACGACGACCATTTGATTACCAAGGTGTCCGTTAACACAAGCCACTTGCTATCAACCCACATGTTCGATCCCGAACTTGTGGTGTCCAGTCCGGATTGCGTTTTCCTGATGATAGACGTGAACCTGCGTGTTGCCGAAGGCACATTGGAAAACCTGCCCTTTATGGTGTGATGATATCATTACGCTTCTGAAACAAATTTGGAATTAAAAAACAATTTTTCGTCATTGCGGTTTGCGAACTGAATCTGCAGTGACGATTACTGTTTATGAAAAATTTACCAAGACAATAAAACTTTATTTTTTGCCTTTCATCGCTTCCGCGGACAGCATGCTAACCAATCCGACGAATTCTTCGGGCGATATTTTATAGTCCGGATTTTTTGCAAAAAACTCTAAAACAGCGGTATATAACGGTTTTTCCATAGGAATCTCCTCTATGCATTCCAGTTATACAAGAAACGCACAGAAAAATCAAGATGATTAAACATTCATTATTTACCGCGACACAATCCTAACTGTTTACGAAGTCGATCGTTTTCGTCAAAAAGTTCCCCACACACATCCAACAAATCTTCATATGTTACAACCGTTGGTTCCGGTACGCGTCGCATTGCTTGTCTTTCTTTTTTCTCTGCGATTTCTTTCTGTCTGGCTTCTTCTAACCTTTGGTTCGTCTTGGCCAATAACCCCGCCGTATATTCGACCATATCCACCGGTCTTCCATTGGAATCATGATACTGCTGAGAAGATATAAAGCTATTCCTGTGGTTCAACATTTTGTCATATAAAGATTGCAATTCGCCAACCGAAAGACGTATATCCGGCATGCCCGCTATTCTTGCATAGCAAATGAATTTTTCTTGAAATTTTGTATTATCTGCAATCTTAAACAATAATCTTTTCTTTTTATATCCATCTGTTATACGCAAACGACCATCACTGGTCCCATACAAAAATTGCTGACAAACCCTGGCAAAATGCGTTTCATGTCCACTACGTTCAATCTGTGGAAACTTTTTCCATTCACTTAATAAATAGAATAATTTTCTCTGGCCAACCCTATCATTCGGATTATTCAATATCATTAATATATGACGCATATCTTCGACAGCATCTGTATTACCGATGGTAATGTTATGTTCATTAACCCGAGTCTTGCCCATCAACAACGCCGTCAATATGTCATAAGACACTTTCCCTTTGTCCAAATGCGTTATATTTTTATAAAGTTCGTCCGCAATGTTCACTTTTTTTTCACTAATATACAAATTATAAATATCCGTTGTTCCAAGATTTTTTATAAACCATTCAAACGCCATTGGGGGAATTCCCAACGCAAATGTCAACAGGTCATATAATATGGGCTTTGGATTTTTGAATTCATAACGTTCCATGATAAAACTCCATTTGTCGTATTTGATTATATCATATTTTTTTAACTATGACAAGAACGCGGTGATTTGATCTTGCATTTGAAACGTGCCCAAAACGACCCACGCAATCACGCCCGATATTAACAATATGCCAACCGTATTTAACGCGTCCGACACAGATTCAATTCTCCTTACCGAATCTTCCAAATATTCATTTGAAATATGCGACAGGTTTTCATCAAAATCATTCATATCTGAATACACCGACAAATCGCCAATCAATTCTTGGTTTGGAAAATCCATTCCTGTATTTTGCAATGCGTTCCCAAGGTTATCGCCGTTCGCAATATGTCGTAATGTTCGATCCAAAATATCACGCAAATATTTATTCGCATTGTCCGCAATAACACGCATCGCGTCCGGAATCGAAACGCCCGCAGAAACCATTGCGGCCAACGACATCATCCAACCAACCGACACACGAATTTTATAAATACTCCATGGTGGTAATTTATCAAAGGTCGCACGCAAACGCCCCGACCACACCGGCAAAGAAAGCCATATCAAACCTATGACAACAACCAACACAAACGCCATAAATTTCCAATACTTTCCAACCCAACTTGACAACCATATCAATGACGACGCCCCACCCGTCCAAACCATATTATCGCCCGCAATTTCGGCCAACGGCGGAACCAGGTAAATACCAACCATCACAATTATACCCAACACCAACACAAACAATAATAACGGATATGCAATCGCACTGAACACCGCGCGACTAATTCTTTTTGTTGCGACAACAATACGACCAACATTTTCAAGCGCGACAATCAAACTTGACATATTACTTGACGTCAGCAGCAATGTTTCTTCGGTTGGAATCCACCCACGTGTGGCCTCGGCAAAACTTAAACCTTTTTCCAAATTTTTTTCCCATTCGCGCATGCATATTGCAAACGGTTCGTTCGGTTTTGCACCACCATGCGATTCCGTCATTTGAAGTCTGTTTAACGCATTCACCAAAGTGAAATCGTTTTTAAGCAATGATACCAACTTGCGCCAAATTGCAATACGCTTGTCCGTACTAAATCGACAGACCATTTTTGCATAAAATATTTCAACACTTGTCATTTTTAATAAACCCCTGGCCTATCCAATAACCCGACCCAGCGTTCCAATTCATCAACACCAATGATACCTTGCAACATCAACGAACACGCCGCTTCTTTTAGTGTGCGACCGTCCATTTCTTCCAACCAATACTTTACCGCCGCATCTGTATCCCCGGCGAGTGCAAGTTTCAAAAAATCACTGTTTGTTATAATTATTTCGCCGGCCTTGATACGTCCCATTGTTCCCGTTCCATTACAATGTTCACAACCCTTGCCACGAACATAAACCTGATTTAAACCCAAATCACCAAACGCATCTTTGACACGACCATATTCCGCATATTCCGTATGATTAATCAGCCGTTCCCGACAATGCGGACAAAGACGTTTAAACAAACGCATGGAAACAAGTCCGCGCATCATCGTTTCTTCTTTTAACTTAAACGCTTCGACCCCCATATCAAGCAATCGCACCAACGCCGCCATCGCAGAATTCGCATGCAACGTCGTCCAAACATTATGCCCCGACAACGCACCTTTGACCGTAAGTTGCGCGGCGGCCAGTGTTCGAATTTCCCCGACCATCAATGTGTCGGGGTCACTGCGTAATGCGGCGGCCAACGCTTCGGTGTATTCGTTTTCACGTTGTTCTTCGTTGGCGGTATTTATAACCGGAATTTGATGTGCACCAAAAATTTTCTGTTCCACCGGATCTTCAACCGTAATAAGGTTTATTTCATAATGATGTTCTTTTAACATCAAAACCATATTACGAACAAGTGTTGTTGATTTACCGGAACTTGTCGGTCCCGCAACCACAACCAATCCCGTCGGGAAAGAACGCAGCCGATGCAATAATTTTTGTTCGTATTTTCCAAATTCTTGTTCGGTTGTAATGCTTTCAGACGGATTATCATACAACAATCGCATAACAACATACCGCGAACCGAACGCAACCGGATTAAATTGCATACGAATACTTAACACACCTTGGGGCAAATACAAATCCTTGGTCCCGCGCAACGGTGTTCGCCCATCTTTTTGTGCCGATTGATATTCGTTTTGCGCATAGTTTGAATTAGAAATATCGGCGGACGCAAACGCGGCACGAACAAAAGATTCGCCCCACCCCGAATTAAATTCCAACACCGGTTGCATACTGCCATCTATACGAAAATAAATTGTTGTTTGGTCTGCAACCTCTATATGAATATCAGAAACCTTTTGTGCGGCGGCCTTGGCCACAATATCGATAAAATCTTTTTGCATTTGGTTGTTGTAATCAACGCGCGCACGCGCACCACCAACCTTGTTTTCTTGATGTTTGTATATCGCTGATAACAACCCCAGGTCCGAATAAAACGGCGCCAATATTTTACGATTTTTCTTTTGCAACAAATCTAAAAACGCAAGGACACGACCATCATATCGATGTGTCCGCGATATAACAATTCCGCCACCCGAAAAATACGCCAATAACCCCTGGGTTTCCTTGGGCAGTTCAAATTCAGAACCGTTTGCCGTCAAAAGCCTGTTGTTTTCAGAAAAAAGATATTCAATTATATCGTTCGTATCGGACCGTTCCATTCCAATTGGTACGGTCGGCCGTTTATCAAAAACGATATTTCCTGAAACATCTTTCATTTCTTAATTACCATTCGCAACATTTAATGTTTGTATTTCACCATCTTTGGAAAACACCACACCTTCGTCCAACGATATAGATTTGACCGTATATCCATCAAGTTCTTTGCCAACACTCAATTTTTTATTTTGTCCGTTGGCCAAATCTTGAACGGTTGCCTGTAATTGCGCGCCGGCACCAAACACATTAATAAGTTTGTATCTTTTTTCTATTTCTTGGGGCAAACTTGGTTGTTCCGGGGCCGCATAAACCGGCTGCGCGGGCGCATATGTTGCCGCCGGCGCCGGATTCGCCGTTTTATTAGATAACGCTTCGCGTTCGTTTTCCAAACGTTTTGCTTCGTTTTGCAAACGTGCACGTTCGGTTTCAAATTCTTGCTGTTGTTGTTCGGCACGTCCCGATAAAGTATCGATTTCCATATGCAACTTTATTTTTTCCGCGGCCAATCTATCCAAATCAAGATTTAATTGCGCGCGTTCCTTTTCCAACTGCATAAGGACTTTTTCTTGTTCCAAATCAGTAATTTGTTGAAACAGCGAACCATTAACATCGTAATCTTCGACCGCATTTGCCGAAAAATCTTCATTCGCCGCAAATTCATCGACCCGGACATCTATCACAGAATCGACCGCATAAGACGCAGATGTTATTCCAAAAACAAAAGCGCACAACAAAAGTTTTATTTTATTTTGCATAGATTATCACCTCATAGTTCCACATTTTTCTGGTGGCATTCCACGACACCTTGGTCATATACACACCACCAAAATCTTCGAATATCGTCATGAATTGTTCCGGTATCAGTTTTGATTCCGCGGACACACCGACGAAAAGCACATCTTTTGAATCCCGACCATTTGACACAACATCAACCATTGACACAACTTCTGCGTCCATGTTTATAGATTGAAAGCGACTTGTTAATTCACGCACCATCGTTTCAGTATCGCGTTCATCATACGATTGCGATAATACGCGTTCCGGCAATTTTGCACGAACGATTACTTCGTTGTCATTCACTTCTTGGACAAACACCCCTGGCATCACATCGCCGGCTATGTTGTAAAAATCATCTAATGTTCCAAAAGACCGCTTAAACGTTGCCGTCACATGCGATTTACCACATTCAACCACAGTTTGGTTCCAACCCGCGATTTGTTGCATCAAAAACCCAATCGCACGATAGCACAAATCCGCACGTTCTTCCGGATTTGGCAAAGAATCATACGGCATAACTATTGGTTGATATTCCGGTTCTTGCCTTATCTCAAATTCTTTATCTAATTCTTTTTCTTTCTCTTCTATCTGTCTTTTATATTCAGCCGCCAATTCAGGATTTATCTTTGCCATTTGTGGTTTCGGCGCAAAAACTTGATTTATCGGTTCACGAAAGAAATATAAAACAACGAACACAAACGCGGCGAACAAAACCGTTGACATTATACTTCTTGCGAACAAACTTATCGGGTGCAAAACCGAATGCACACGCCCAGAAAGCAATTCCATTAAATTACGTTCAACCGCACGCGGCATTCCCCAATCCGCCGGTGCAAACGAAGCATTCCAATCAGGAATTTCGTTCAATTCGGCATATTTTTCGCGCGCACTGTCTTCGTCATCAAATAACAAATCGTGCAAAATGACACCGTTTCGCACCGCAACAAGAACGTATTTATTATCAACCCTAAATGCGCCCAACATCGAAGAATATCCCGGCAGCGCATTAATAATTTCAATCGCAATAGATGGCATTCCGGAACGATGCCCCTTGGCCCGCGCACCCAAACCAACCATTTCATTATATCGTATATAAAGGTTCAAATGTTTGTCTATGCCGTTTGCCAATTTTTGTGCATACGCGCGCGTCGTAAAGCCAGACACCATCGGTTGCCATATCAATTCCGATGCATATTTTTTTCTTTTAATATGAACATATTGACCCGACAAAATCTCTCTCCGAAATACTCCTGTGTGGATTATAACACAAAACGAACATTTAATTCCAGTGTAAATTATTAAATAGTGTTAGTGTAAGTGATTAGTGGTTAGTCGTTTCTGGAACAAATCCGTAATTACGAATAATTCCAGACACTACTAACCACTAACACTAATCGCTTACACTAATCGCAATTTCCGTTAAACGATGCGGCACATGGTTTAATATCATAATCCGGCATAGGCCTATCGGCACGCGCGGTCTTTACGGCATGTATATTCGGACATTCATAAACATTTGCCGCCAAAACGAATGCGCGTTCCGGTCCAAACACAACCCATTCATTTGGTTTGGTCCGTTGGCTAACAATCCAATATGCGTTTCCTGGGCGCGCCTGGTCGGCAATACGATTTTCCAAATAGCGTCTTGCGTCATCGACATCATAAACAGAAACCTCGGATTCTATTTTATACAAAAACACGCAACCGATTGGTTCACCATCAAGTTGTTTTATATACTCACTGCCGTTTTCGTTTTTGATATAGCCACTGCACCCAGCAAGCGCACCAAGGCATAAAAGCAACAAAGCAAATTTTTTCATCATTTCCCCCCTGTTTTATCACGCGTCTATTATATCATAATTATCCGGATTGCTAAACAGTTTTTTAAGCAGTGCATTATTCAACGCATGACTGCCCTTGTACGATTCTAAACTGCCGATAATAAAGCCACCGGACGTGAACATGTCGCCAAGTGCATCAACAATTTTATGCCGCACAAATTCGTCCGGCCACAAAATTCTATTTAACACACCATCACCGGCATAGTTCAAAACAATAACATTTTTTTCATCTGCGCCGCGCGCCATACCATGTGCCTTAAGGTAATTCCATTCAGAATATTTTCCAAACGTCCGCGCGGCGGAAATGTTCCGCAGGAAATTTTGCCTTGACCATTTTGTATCATCAAAGGAATACACAAAACTCTGTTTTCCTATTATCGGTTCGCGATACACCAATGTCGCCTTGATATTCAGCGCCCCATCATACGACGGCGATAACTTTACAAAACCATCAGACCGCCGCCCGTATAAAAAATTCGAAAGATATACATTCATGCGCGTCCAAAACGGCAATTTGCGTAAAACCTCACGCGCGGTAACGGTAATTTCTTTTTTCACAACGATTTTTTTACCCACACCATTTGTCACACCAACCGTTATAAGACCTTTATAAAAATTAACCGCACTGCCCTCTAAAATCGGCACTTCGGCACTATCAACATCAATCAGCGCACTATCAACCCCCGCGACAAAAAGCGCCGCCATCAAATGTTCAATTGTTTTAACATGCGCACCATTTAAATTGCCAATGGTCGTATTCCGCATTGTTGTATCCGAAACATTATCATATGTCGCCGGAATTGGTTCTTTATCGTCCAAATCGATACGACGAAAGAAAATCCCCGGCCGATCAAACGGTCGTATAATCATATTTACCGGCAATCCCGAATGAATACCAACTCCGGAAAATTCAACATTATCTTTAACGGTTCTCATCAATTTTCTCCTTTAACCAAACAAAGAAATTATCATCTATTTTTGTTTCTAACTTTGCAAATTTTATTGTTTCGCGAACATCGGCGGGCAATCTGACCCAATCTTTTTCGGTCGTCACAAGTTTCGCCTTTTTGCGTTTTGCGCTTTCAATTAGATACGCAATATCATTTTCATTATATTGATAATGGTCGCCGAAACTGCGCCGCGCAACGACACCGGAAAGCGAATTAAAAAACTTTTTCGGATACCCAATACCGGCAAAGGCAAACAACTTTTCACCGCGCGGATACGGCGACACAGTATGATTTTCCGCGTAAAAGACGGGTATTCCGACCGGCAACACAAATTTTTTATGCGGCTTTTTATTTTTTATAACGATAATCGCATCGGCTTTCTTTACATGACTTTTTGGCACCCGCAACGGCCCCGACGGAATCAGAAAACCATTCCCAAACCCCAAACCTTGGTCAAAAACCAAAATAGAAATATTCTTGGCAATAGATGGATTTTGCAAACCGTCGTCCATAACAATCGGGCCATTGTCGTTTTTTTGCCGGTCCAACAACATTATATTGCTTTTTCTGTGTCCGACATGCACCGCGATACCATCAGACATCAACATTGCCGCCTCGTCCCCAATATTGTCTGTGTATGTCGTCCGCTTATATCCGCGCATAACAACCGGCGCGTCAAGATAATTTGCAATTATGCGCACAATTGGCGTTTTACCAACCCCACCCGCAAAGATTCCGCCGACACATATAATTTTCCGCCGCGATTTATACGCAAACATTTTGCGCCATAAAAACACAACGCGTCCCGCCAAGTAATAAACAAACGCAACCGGCAACAATAAAAAACTAATCGGCGTTTTGTGTAAAAACCACCAAGGTGTCTTCATTTATTTATACCTTTTTGTAAGTTTTGGCTCTTTGCCCCCTCTCTTTGCCTTTTTAAAATCCGCGGCATTAAAATCTTGTTCTATTATCGGCAGGTTAAATTCCGCGTCCAAAGTCCGCAGTTGCCCAACCATCGCATCTTCCAATTCTTTACGTTTCAATTCAAAATCTTTGGCGGATATTTTTGAATCTATATACATTGGTTCGCCAACAATACACTTTACGCGGGTAAAAGGATACACCAACAAATACCGGTCCCAACGCCGCTGAATCCAAACATGCCGCGCCGAAAAGCATACCGGAATAATCGGCGCACCGGTCATTTTCGCAAAATAAAGCGCACCTTCCTGCACACGCAGCGACGGCCCACCCGGCCCATCGGGCGAAATACAAAGCGAATGGTCGCCACGCCGCAAAACACGCACACCATCACGCAAAACCGAAAGGCCACCGTTATGCGAACTGCCATAAATCGCGCGCAGACCGAACAAATGTTGCAACTTTGCCATCATTCGGCCGTCTTTATGCCGACTTGTCACCGCATAGGACTTCATGCCACCCAAACACACAATCGGCGACAACATAAAACTGCGCCCATGCCAGAACACAAAAATCGCCGGTTTATGCCGAAACCGCTTAAAAGTTTCATAATTAACGACTTTTTTACGACATGTAAAATACACAAACCAAATCAGCAACGCCATAATTCCGGCGATAATCCACTGAAAAATAGACAGCCCCAAAATCGGTTCCCAAAATTTTTTCCAAAGTTTTCTAAACATAGCACAGCGATTTTAGCAACAAAGAAAACGGATTTCAAGCATACTTTGGCCACCACCCCACCCCCACAACACAATAAAACGAACAAAAATCTTGACAATGTGTTATTTTGTATTATATTATAACCAACAATAAAAGGATGTTGAAAATGGATTTGAAAGAAATAGAACGAATGCTTGGACTTCCGAACAAACCACAGCCTAGCCCGGTTGGGGTACCGCTCGTTGCACTGCCATATCTGGCTTTGGACGGATTAAAACTTGCAATCTTGGCCTGTTTAGAACCAACAACCGCATACAAAAAAGCCAAAACATACGAACAAAAGTTGGAAGAATTAGGCAAAATCTTACAAACACTGGCAAGTTCAAATATTGAAGACTCTTTGGCCAAAGGTTCCGAAGCGCAAATCCATGTAAATTTTGCTAAAAATGCCTCCGAAGAAATATGCACGCTAATACAAGAGGCAATAAATAAAGCAACGGGGCTGAATGACAAAAAATTGTTCACTTTTAAGGTTTTTAACACCCCAAACAGTCGCAAAGAAACGGCGGTATTTCAATCCCCAAAAGAAAACCTTCGGACAACCATCGGCACCATGTTAGAGCGTTATTCGGGACGTTATTTCAAATTTTCCGGCGATTTAAATGCAGAAGACATTGTTTTCAAAAACACCGACAATTCTTGGATTTCAAACCTTACCGTAACCGGCACTTTTAAATGTGACAAGCATAATAAAATATTCCCCGCCAAGGTTGGAACTCTTGATTGCTATAATCTTCGCAAAAATTATATAACACCCGATACACAACTCCCCGAAGCAAAAGTCATCAATTGCGCATACAGCGTAACCGGTTTTGATGTACTTATGGATATATTACCCAGTGGATTAAGACACTTAATCGTTGAACCGGGCATGATACGACTTGAACCCAATCCGCAAAACCCGGATGCCCCAATCCGGAAACTGCGTTTAGCAACAGCACGAGAATTCAGAAAGAAATATCCACGATTAAAGATTACTGACACAAACGGTAAAAATCTATCAGATATATTGAAAAGACTCGATAACGAAGGCAATCTTAAACCAATAAAAAAACCAAAAACGGCGCCAAAACCGCGCACCACACCAACAAACACATTGCCCAACCAAATAATAGGCCAACATTTGTCGGTCCCGGATTTAATAATGTTTTGTCGTACAATTCCGGACAAATACGGCAAAGATAAATTTCCAGAAAATAACGACCTAAAAGATCCGATTACAAGAGCTTTGTTGTCTGGCAAACTCAAAACAAAAAAATTCGTGATTGCCAGGGATGGCCATACAAAAATTCAGGTTATTGACATATCCGAATTTGAACTTTTCACAACTATCCTGGATCAGGTAATTGTCGAAGACGAAAAGGCAAAAGCGATGAAACAGGTGGCGAAACAAACCGTCCACGTTGTCATGCCACAGAAACAACAAACCGTTCAACCGACAAAAACCAACGAACAAAATCAAACAAAAATTGTAAAATATATACAACCAAGCGTATTCGACGAAATTGTGTCTGACGTAAATTACAAGTTTGCTATGCAAGTTTTGCACGATATTGAATCCGTAAACACCGACCCATCAGACCCCACAATAAAGAACAACACTTCTTTAAACTCAACCGCCCCAACCAAGATAACAAAAGCCGGCGGATGCTATATCAAACAAACCAACGGAAAAGAAAAAACCATTATATGGATTGTCGCACAGGACGAAAACGGGAACAAAATATTTGTGTGCCAAGGATTCTTTAAAAAGAACACTCGCCCAAAAAAATTTATACTTCAACAAGGTTCTCGAAAGTTGCAGACGTTCACAAAAGAAGAGTTAAACGACTATATTTCTGTCTCAAGTTTGATTGAGTTTGATAAGGCTCCAAAACCTGGACCTTTAATACAACAACATTTCGGAAGAAACCTGTACCAAAAATCATAATTTTGTTTGACAATGATAAAATATGATTTATAATTATTGCCGTTTATCGCGGGGTAGAGCAGTCCGGTAGCTCGTCAGGCTCATAACCTGAAGGTCGGTGGTCCAAATCCATCCCCCGCAACCAGTTTAAATGAAAAATACACCGCAATGGTGTATTTTTTGTTTAAATCTTGTTGTGGTCTGTGGTTTGTGACCCGCAACGCAGTTGCCGGTTCAAAATTTGTATATAAGAACGAACGATAGTGAAGTTCGAATAACTACAAATTTGCGCGCAGCCGGCACATAATGTGCCGCGCGAGCGAAATCATCCCCCGCAACCAAAGTTTCAAAACTTGCCCTCTGGGGCAAGTTTTTATTTGTTTTACAATACATACATGAGGTTCGAAAGTTAACTTTTTGAAATAGGCAAATTTTCGCCACTTTTTGAACTGTACAGAATTTAGTATTTGTTATTATAATAACCATTTTTTAATGCATCTATACATATTTCTTGAGCTTCAGCAAGCTGTTTTGAAATTTTTGAATAACTTCTGGGATTATTCTTATCTCCCGTTATTTTTGCTATGTTTTTTCCTTGTTCATCTTGAATAATACAATCTGTAGTTCTATAAATTTTTTGACATTCTTGTGAACCAGCATAATCATAAGTAAAGAACCCTGTCGTATAAGTATTAGACGATCCATATGCAGATGCATAATTACCATAACTATATGCATTTGCAGTACCATAAGTATGACTTCCGGTTGGAACGTATCTAGTATTATAAATAGGACATTTTGTTGAATACGGATAGTTTGTTATTTTTATTACTAAATTATAATTTTTTCCTGTTTTGTTACATATATCAACATCTTCTTTTGTATAATTTGAGCAAACATCCAGGTCAGATTTTAATTCTTTAACCTCTAAACTATTACCACCATCTACTTTGGACATATATATTTCTTCGCTATTTTGTTCAAGAATTAAGATAGTATCTTTATAATAAGTATTAGCAAAATTTATAGGTGTTTCTGTAGTATATTGTTCCATATGATAAGTACTAGTACACCCACACAAAAATAATAAAAACAAAGTAAATAATCTTTTCATATGCTCACCATTTTTAACATTATCATTATATCTCAAATGTATTATTTTTCAATATAATTAAGTTCTACTTATGCATCTACTATATCTATAAGTTCTTGAAACTGATACATGGCAGCACGTCGACCGGATGATTTTCTTCTTTCTTTTAAAATACCTGCTTTTATCAACTTTTCTAAAATATTTCTTGATGTAGCTCTATTTGGGATGCCACACTCATGAATAAACTGCGTGGATGTAAAAATTGGTCTTTTAAACAAGGCGTCTAACGCACTCACTGAAAATCGAGATTTTGTTATTTCTTGAAATATTGATTTGTTTTCCTCATATAATTCCAAAATTTTTTTAGCTTTTTCGTAATTTTTGTGTGATTGTTCTTTTACAGCATTTAAAAAGAATAACACCCACGAATTCCAATCATTTTTATTTTCTATATATTTAAATGCCTGTTCATATTCATCTCTATGCTTATTGAGATATTCGCTAAGATAAAAAACAGGTTTAATCAATATACTCTTTTGATATAAAAATAATGGTATTAACATCCGACCTAAACGTCCATTCCCATCATTAAAAGGATGTATCATCTCAAATTGTGCATGCAAAACAGCCAACTGAACAAGTGGGGTATCTTCAGTACTATTTACATAATCCATCAAATCTGTCATACAAGGATTAACGGATTCCGGTACAGGTGGAATAAAAGTCATTTCTTCAACCGGTCTTCCTGGTATTCCTATATAATTTTGGGTTATCCTAAATTCACCAGGATTCTTATCTTTTCCTCTTACATCTCTCATTAAAATTCCATGTAAAGACCTAATCAATGATGCAGAAATTTTATGACCTTTGCTAACCGAGTTTTCTCCTATTATTAGGGCCATACGATAATTTAAAACTTCCTTTATATCATCCTTTTTGCGTTGAGACAAATCTGTATTTTCATCAGCATCATACTCTAATACGTCCGTTAACGTGGCTTGTGTACCTTCTATTTCAGAAGAAACGCGAGCTTCATTACTTGTTAAAGGCGATAATAAAACATTCGGATTTGGTATAGCTAACAATAACCCATTGTAAGTAGCCAAACCCCTTTCAGCTAGTGCTAAATACGGTGCCAACAATTTCCAATCTAAATTGTTTATAGGTAATAAAGATGGACTATACGGAGATAACATACTTTACATATTAAACACTTTTTGTGTAAAATCAAGTTAAATTTATTTTACACAAACACTTTTGTGTAAAACCCAATATTATCAAACTATTTTGTGTAAAACATCGATTAATTTATTTTACACAAACACTTTTGTTTGCTTTTGAGCTATATTTTTGTAGTGTTATTGTTAAACCATCTAGGTAAAAATCAATAATTTGATTACGTTAGACTTCTTGCCCAGATGGGCATAAATTTATCAATAAAAATGTTTAATATATATTCGGTAAACCTAATTTGTCTTTAAAAAGTCGTATTTCATGTCCAAATGCTATTAAATCCGTATAGTTATTGGCTCGAGAACTGCACATCCCCCGCAACCAGTTAAATAATAAAAATAACCCCAAATGGGTTATTTTTATTATTTAATTTGTTCCGATGGTTGAATCACCGAAACAAGGTGGTTCACCACAAGCGAGAGCCAGACGGCAGTATGGCGGTCAACCGTCAAGGTTGACGAGCGCAGTTGCGGCGCGGTTTTTAACCGCGCCAAATCCCCCCCAGCTATAAAAAGTCGTGACTTTATAATCGTTTGTGATACAATGACCACTATGAAAGCACTTACTTTATATCAACCTTATGCAACCGCGATAGCAATCGGGTTAAAAAAATACGAAACGCGGTCTTGGGCTACGAAATATCGTGGTCCACTGGCAATACATGCATCTTTAAAACCGTTATCGCCTGAATTAAAAGAACTAGCCAAACGTTATGGAATAAATAATCTTGAATATGGAAAAATAATAGCGATTTGTGAATTACAAGACTGTATTGAAATGACAGACGAAATTATAAAACACCAATCAACCACAGAAAAAGATTTTGGTATCTGGACACCGGGTCGTTATGCATGGAAATTAAAAGTTTTAAAAATTTTAAATGAACCTTTTCCCGCCCGCGGGTATCAAATGCTTTGGAATATTGATTTAGATAATAAATAAAAGGATAAAAAATTGAAATTCACCGTTGAACAATTAAAAAACATTACAAATGGTCAAATCCTGACGGCGGGCGATTTACCCGACGCATCGTTTAACATATCAACCGACACACGAACAATACAAAGTGGCGATATTTACCTGCCACTGCGCGGTGAAACTTTTGACGGGGAACAATTTATAAATGTGGCCATTGAAAACGGCGCGGCCGGATATTTCACAACAAATCCCGAACACGCCCCCAAAAACAATGCGTTCGCGATTTGTGTCCCGGATACCAAGATTGCATACCTGACAATTGCAAATTATTATAAAAAATGCGTAAATCCCGTCACCATTGCCATTACCGGTTCTTCGGGAAAAACAACAACCAAAGAAATCACCAGTGCGATTTTTTCCGCAAATCGGAAAACGCATAAAACGCACCTGAATCACAACAATGAAATTGGACTATGCCAAACAATTCTTTCTATGCCCCAAGATACCGCGGTTTTAATTGTTGAAATGGGAATGCGCGGCCTTGGCGAGATTGATTTGTTGGCCAAATATGTGGAACCGAACTATGCGATGATTACAAATATTGGAACCGCGCACATTGGCCGATTGGGCAGTCGGGAAAACATAGCAAAAGCAAAATGCGAAATCGTTAATTACATGGGTCGCGATGGTGTTTTGGTGACGCATTATGATGAACTGTATAAATCGGCATTAAAGGATTTCAAAGGACAATATATTGTCATAAATTATGATGATTATGAAAAACTTTCAATGACACAAACATGTTCTGAATTTAAATATCGCAATCATAAATATACGCTCTATGCATGCGGCGACCACAATGTCGCGGACGCTTTGTTGGCCATAGAAACGGCGTTGCAATGCGGACTTGGTCCCGAAGAAATTCAATCCGGACTTAATAACTATAAACAAATCGAAAAAAGATTCGAAGAAACCGATATAAACGGCATAAAAATCATAAACGACAGTTATAACGCAAATCCTGATTCTATGAAGGCCGCGATTAAAACATTTATTGAATTATTCAATGGAAACAAAGTGTTGGTTATCGCCGACATGAAAGAACTTGGGACCGACGAAGTAAAATATCACGCGGAAATCGGAGAATTTTTAAACCAATACGACAACATAAAAGTTATAACTGTTGGCGAATTGGCAAAAAATATAACAGCCGCAACAAAACATGTATCCAAGAACTTTTCCGATAACCGCGAAGTGGCCCAAGAATTAAAAAAATTGCCCGCCGGTTCGGTCGTTTTTATGAAAGGTTCGCGTTCCATGAAACTTGAAGAAATAATCGACGAAATGGCAAAGTAATGATTGGCGCCGGTAAATAGCACTATTCGTCTAATCAACTTTTTTTAACATTTTCGCATTGCGGCCGGTTATCACCTTTTTCCCTGTTTCTTTTTCCAACTGCAGTTTTGCCGCACGTGCGACACCGCCACCACGTGATGCTACACACATAGTTTCGCGGAAGCCTTTTGGGTTTTCCTTTTTTGATATTTCTGTTGCCGATAATTCCGCCAACATATTCAAAACCAATTCCGCATTTGTCATATTGTCGCGCAAAGACTCTTTTTTTAACCCTTTTATTTTTTTATAATCACGCGTATTCATTCCGGACCATGCACGTGTTATTTCATCGGTAAGCAACGCATATTCTAATCCTTGTTTTATTCCGCCGCGGTCCCATTCGTTGGTTAAATCCTTTCGAATTTCAATAGATTTTAACCGTTGCGCAATCCATTCGTTGGAATAGCCCATACGTTGATAATACCGCAGTGCGCGTTGAATCGCGATTTCCGGATCGGCGATTTCATCAATTCTTTCAGACCCCACACTTGCCAACCATATTTTGAAAGGTTCGGCCTTTTTTGATGGCACAGATTGAATAAGCCGCAAAATTTGTTCAGTATCCGCAACATCGGTATTGTAAAATTTACCATCAGACGATTGCATTTTCAGTTGTCCGATTTTTTCGGACAACTCACTTCCTTCTTGGTGCAACTTTATTTTTAAGTCATTCCAATACTTTCGTGGACGTTCCGTACCTGTCAACGCCGCTATAACATCGACAATTGAAAAATACCATTTTTCTTTGGATTCGTCCCAATGTGTCCTGATTTTTTTATCTTCAAATAATTTTAAAGCCGTTTCCATAATACACTTTCCACTAACCACTTACACTAAACACTAATTATTAAATAAGAAATGGCAAATATCGCCTTCTTGCATAACATAATCACGACCGACCAGGCGCATTTTACCGGCTTCCTTCACCGCAACTTCGCCACCGTAATTTATATAATCTTCGGGCGAAATTATTTCCGCGCGGATAAAACCTTTCTCGAAATCTGTATGAATTTTTCCGGCGGCCTGTGGCGCGGTCATACCGCGGGTTATTGTCCACGCGTGCGCTTCCTTTGGGCCAACGGTATAAAAAGTCTGCAATCCCAATGTTTCATATCCGGTTTTTATCACCTGCTCTAGCCCCGAATGTTTAAGTCCCAAATCGTCCAAGAACATTTTGCGTTCGTCCGGGTCAACAATTTGCGCAATTTCCATTTCTATTTTACCGGATATAACCAAAACAGGATTTTTTGCACCAAATTTTTGTTTTACCGCGTCCGAAAATTTATTTCCGTTTGCGGCGGCGGATTCTTCAACATTGCACACATAAATCACCGGTTTTGATGTCAGCAAATTAAACGGTTTACTATCAATATCCACATCACGCGCCGGCACAGATTTTTCCAGATTTTCTTTTATCATATTCGCATCGGCCAAAAGTTTTATCGCAACCTTGTCAAGACCATGCGCCTTTTTCTCAAGATTTTTTATTTGTTTATTCAAACTCTCTAAATCCGCCAACATAAGTTCTGTTTCGATTGTATCAATGTCGGCAACCGGGTCAATTCGTCCATCAACATGCACAATATCATCATTTTCAAAACACCGCACAACATGAATTATTGCATCTGTTTCCAAAATATTTCCCAAAAATTTATTCCCCAGTCCCTCGCCAGTTGATGCACCACGCACCAGGCCCGCAATATCAACAATTTCAAGTTGCGTCGGTATAACCTTGGCCGAATTATCAACCGCCGCCAATTTGTGCAACATTTCGTCCGGCACAACCACACGCCCGGTATTCGGTTCGATTGTACAAAAAGGGTAATTTTGCGCGTCCGCCGCGGCACTTTGCGTCAGTGCATTAAATAATGTTGATTTTCCAACATTTGGCAATCCAACAATTCCACAATTGAAACCCATAACAAAATCCTTTATAATATATGCATAAATATGTCATACATGTGGAACAAATTCAATATAAAAACCTTTCCGTCCGAAACGCTTGTTTACGTTGACGGTGTTTTTCAGTCGGATATATCAACACTTGCCGAAACAGAAAACATTTCGACCAAATACGATTTACCAATACATATTATATATGTCGGAACATTGGAACGCGAAAATACATTGAATATAAACATCACCGCCGAAAATCAACCGGTGTTTTTGACGGTTGATATAAAAAATAAAACCCCGGCCTTTTTGAACATTTTTATCAAAAACGCCGGGAAAAATTCTGAATTACGCGGACATATTATGATGCAAAATTACTCTGATTTGGTGACCAAGATTATCGCGGAACACACCGCACCCGATACCGGAATTTTATTACAGTCAAAAATAATCGGAAACAAAGACAGTTATTCAAAAATATCTGGAACCGCGATTATAAACCAAGGTTGCCCACATACCAAATCGGACATACGCCTTTCGGGATACGCGACCGATAAAAGTGCAAAAATACGCCTTAACCCGGTCCAGCGTATAAAATCTGTCCCTGACTTTGCAGAACACAGCGCATATATGATGCACATCACCGCACCCCAAGAAGATTACCTGCGTACCGCCGGCCTGTCAGGCGCCGAAGTAAAATCGGCAATGATAGAGGCATTTACAAAAGATTTTAATTTATTCTAATAAAAAAACGGCATTTTCAAATACATGAAAATGCCGAAAAATAGCATAAAACAATGGATTATTTACGTTTAAAACCCTGTTTAGCCTTAAACTTTGGATTATCAGGATCCATTAAAATAACCTGTTTACCGCGACGAACCTGTTTAATGTTTCCGCGTTTTTTCCATGCCTTCAAAGAACTCAAAAATTTCATATCTTATCCTTTTTGCTTGTGCCATTATAAACAGTTTTTATCAAAAATCAAATAATATATTATATTTTGTTGTTGTTATTGACCCTGTTGAAAATGTGGAAAATGCAATTTCAACAAAGTTTTCAACAAAAAATCACAACTTTTCCGGTGTTTTTGGCAAATTTGTGGAAAAACAAAGGCTGTTGAAAACGTGTTAAAAAAGTCTGCCGTTTTCAACATTTTCAACAATTTCATATTTTTGTTTTTTATGCTTGTTGAAAAATGTTGAAATTGTTATAATAAAAATATCCATAGGGGGGAGATTTACACAAAATGAAGCAACAAGTGCTGAAAGCTTTGGCGAATCCGTCACATCTGTTCTTTGTGCCATATAATTTGGCGGTTCTGAATTTTATGGTTCAGTTCTTGATTTTCATTGTTTTATATACGGTTGGTATGTTTTTCCTTGGCGATAAATTAAATGATTACCTAAATCCGCTCTATTTTATAATATCGGTTTGTGCAGTTCACATGATTTTGGCGCATTATTCGCGCCGCGACCCCCAACTGGGCCAGATTTTAATAGCCAAAATAAAAATGATAAAAAATAAAATTCCTCGGAGACTTGCCGCATGATACCTGAATTCTTTCAATATTTTGCCGGCAGTGGATTTTCAAACACGACGACACTAACAATAATCGCCGTCGCGGTCATATTCGTTTTTATTATTTTAATGATGTATGTTCCAACGATTGCAAAACACGTTTTTCCAAAATTTGGATACAAACATTATGCCGAATATATTCCATTCACAACTGTTTATACTGATAATTCTATTGAATTAAGCGACGGTTGTTTAATTCGTGTATATTCTGTTGCCGGCGTTCAAACCAGTATGCAAACCGACGAGCAGCGTGAAAAGTTTCTTGACCTGCGCGCGCAACTTTTTAATCAAATTCATGACCCAAATGTTATATTGCGGTTTTTTACCGTTCGTGATGCGGTTGGTGAAAATACAGATTACGAATTTGACCAACCTGTGTTGCAAAAAATATATGATAAGTGGCATTCCCAAGGTTTGAAAATCTTTTTAAATAATTATTATATTGTGCTGTCGGTTCGTGGTGCACATGCACGCGATAAATTAAATCAATATGGAAATTATATTGAATCCATACTTGCGCCATATAAACCGGCGGTCTTGGATAACAAATCGCGTGATAATATGGCAAAATTTTTTGGACGTATATTTTCGCCTATTACAAAACCAACACCTGTTGTATGTGATGATAAAATCACAGAAAACACGACTGTCGATGATGTTGAATTTTTATCAAATGGAACTGTGAAATATATAAGTGGTAATCACGAATACTTTGCCGCACTTGTTTCATTTCGCGCGGCGCCAGATTATTTGGACGAAGATTTTTTTGATTCTGTGAATACAATTCAAACAGAAATGATTTGTATGAATGGATTTAAAATTATGGGCGCCGCGGATGTAGAGGCCGTAATGCGCCAACGTCGCAGTGTTGCATCTACGGAAAATGATTCAACCGAAGAACAAATTTCAAATGCGGAATCTGTGATGGACGAAAATGTTTCTGGAAATCAAACACTCGTAAATTATTATCCGCTGTTCATGATATTTGCAAAAAGCGAGGCGGAATTAAAAGAACATGTTGATGAATTCAAAAAAATATCTGCGTCATTCGGTGTTTCGCCAATCCAAGAAAGTTTTGCAAGCAAAGTATCTTGGTTTTCAATTGTTCCCGGATTTGATACATTCCCACGCACATTTAAAATGTTATCACGCGCGGCGGCAATCAGTATTCCAATGTCGTCGGCGCCGCGCGGCATATCAAATTCTGATTGGGGCCAGGGTCCACTTGTTATATTCCCAACGGCCCAAGGAACACCGTATCAATTCCAATTTCATGTTTCGGATAAACCGGCGGCGGTTGGGCACACGCTTACAATCGGGCCGACCGGCGGTGGTAAAACAACACTGTTTTCATTCCTTATTGCGCAATCAATGCGTCATAAAAAATTAAAAGCATTTTTCTTTGACCGGAACAAAGGCGCCGAAATCTTTACCCTTGCGACCGGTGGAAAATATATAACAATGCAAGGCAAAGAAAAAAACGAAAGCGGATTTTTGGCACACCTAAATCCACTTAAAATGCCAGACAACGCGGGAAATCGTGCGTTTTTACGTCGTTGGTTTTCGATGATTTCCGAACAATCCGATCCGGTTTCCGATGATGAAATTGCGCGCGCGGTATCTGTAAATTTTGATTATCTGTCCGACAAAGATAGAATGTTAAAAAATCTTTGGGAAAGTTGTTTTTCATCGGCCGGAAATATGCGCGCCGCGTTAAAGAAATGGGTTGACCCGTTGCAATATGGCGACATATTTAATGAAGATGTTGATACACTGGACCTGCAATCGCGATTAACAACTTTTGATTTTACCGAAATTTTGCAAGATTCTACACTTGCGCCCGCGGTTATATCATATATATTGCACCGAATAAACAACACAACTGTATCAGGCGGAAATCCATCACTTATTATGATTGATGAAACCGCGCCGATGTTGGAAAACAAAATGTTCCGCGATAATTTTATCACCGGACTCCAAGAAGGTCGTAAAAATCGCCAGGCATATATGGTCGCATTTCAACGCGCAAATGTTTTGGATAAAATGGGAATCGGTGATGTTGTTCGTGGCCAGGCGCAAACGATTATGTTCTTCCGAAATCCTGCGGCCGATGCGTCGGATTATGAACATTGGAATTTGAATCCATTGGAAATGGCATTTATCCAAGGCAAGGCATATCCAAATTTAAAACGCGCGGTTTTATTATCGCGACCGGTGAATAATGAATCGGTAATTTTGAATACCGAACTTGGGGGCCTGGGCAGTTTATTAAAATTATTTGAATCTGGTCGTTCGTCGGTGCTGCTCGCCGAAGAACTTTATCGCCAATATGGTTCGGCATTTGTTGCGGAATATTTAAAGAAACAAGGTGCCGGTGATATTTAATATGTTAAAAAAAATTTTTGTGTTTTTGTTTTTAACATTTCCGGTGTTTGCCGACGATTGTGTTCAATATAAAAAGATACCTTTTGTAAATATAAAAAATCCCGAATGGACCAAGACTGTTGTTTTGTCTGATGACCCGATGGACGAATATAACGGCAAATATTTTTCTTTTAAATTGCATGGAATTACCGAAACAAGTTTTATGGAAAAATATAATATCGATTTTAATGTAATTCCCGAACGCGATGGATACTGTGTAATTGTGAATGGTGTTGACGCAACCGTTGGTTATGAAAATTTTTTGGTTAAAATAGATAAATCGCATAAAAAAAATTCTTGTTCATATAATGCGGTTTTGAAACACGAAGAAAAACATATCGACGCATATTTATCAATATTAAAAGACATGGAGCCCGATATAAAAAATTCTGTTTTTAATGCGATGAATTCGGTAATGCCAATATATGCGCCGGATATGGAAAGCATAGATTCATTACTTGATGAGATGTATAAAAAACTCGAAAAACATCCTGAAATAGTTTTGCTTCACCAAAAAATAAACGCCGCCCAAGAAATTCGTAATAAACGTATCGACCAAGACGAAGACAACCACGAATTAAAAATGTGTGACTAGTGGTTAGTGTTTTTGTCATGGCGGGCAGGTGTCACCCACGAAAAATTTCATTTTTCGTGGGACCCGCGGTCCGCCATAGGGTTCTGAAACAAGTTCAAAACAATAATTTTTTTAAAGTTTATTTGCCGAAAACACGCATGTGCCAATTTTTATTGAATATTTAAATTTTATTTATTAAAATATAACCCGCAAAGGGCGGTGCCTAATGCGGGGTCTGAAAATCCCTTAAAAAAGAAATTCTCCATTTGGTTGGAGGGTCGCGAATATATTGAATAAGCGGCACTGTTTTCTTTTTTACAGTTTTCAGCCTCCAACCGTCTTTTTTATTGACGGTATTTTTAACAATAAAAAAACAAAAGGGAGAAAAAAATGGTTGTATTGGTTGATGCAAAATATTTTGGTTCGTTATTGCGCCAGGCGCGACAACAAAACGGTATAAATACTCACGATGCTGCACAAATGTTAGGTGTGCCACGACGAAGATTGGTTCATTACGAACATGGCACCGAAGTTATATCAGAAAGTATATTGGCGACATTGTTTTATAATGGTGTCTGTCTAATGCGGTGTAAAAAAGTATCATCATCAAAATTAAAACTAAAAATAGAATAACAAAACCGGCGCATCGCGCCGGTTCACTAAACACTGACACTACCCACTTACACTAGTAGTTCAAACTTCTCTCTCATTTTATTCAATTCATCGTCTATACGGCTGATTTCTTGGCTTACATCATTTTCACCGGAAAGACCACGCACAGTTAAATCGCATTTTTGTTTTTCCAAACTTTCAATATATTTTTGCAATTTTAATGATACCAAATATTTTTCGGCAGATTCAAAAGAAAGCCCTGTGTCCGGTACGTTTTCTGAAAAATCCAAATTAAACTTGCTAATAAAATCGCCGTATCTTTCCGCAAGTTCCGGATATTTATTTATAATCGAAATAATAGTGTTTTTAACAACCGTATCAATTTCGGGAATATCTATATTTACTTTTTCCGTTGTTTTTTTCCATTTGTGCCAACTGTTAAATTTGCGTGATTCGTATTCGTGTTCATATTCCCCGCGCAATAATTTATCGGTTATTTTTTCAAGTTCGTTATGTAAAAATTTTTCCGCCTGGGTTCGTCCCGCCGGTGTATTTGTTAAAAAGTTTTTATTCGCAATATTCCAAAGAAAGTCAACCAATGGCACCGCAGAATCGATAATTTTTTTCATGTCGTCCGGATTACCTTTGCGCAAAATTTCATCGGGGTCTTTGCCGCCGGTCACAAAAGCAAAACGCACATCAGAATTGTCACGCAAGAACGGTAAAATAATACCGCATGCGCGTGCGGCGGCTTTCTGCCCTGCCCCGTCGCCATCAAAGCAAAAAACGATATTACGATTTGCCTTGCATAAAATTGCGATATGGTCTTCGGTCAGTGCGGTCCCAAGTGGCGCAACCGTTTCGCCGAAACCATGACATTGCATTTGAATTGCGTCAATTTGCCCCTCTACAATTATCGCGCGATTCGCGCGGTGAATTGCTTCGCGTGCAAAGTTAAAACCGAACAGCGTTTGCCGTTTGTGAAACATTTCCGTATCGGTTGTGTTTATATACTTTGGTTCGCTGCCATCTAAACTGCGCCCAGAAAAAGCAACAATTTGACCGCGCGCATTAAAAATTGGAAACATTAATTTATCACGAAAAAAATCGTACATACCATATTCGCCGCGGCGTGCAAGACCGGTCGCAATAAGTTTATCTTGTTTCGCATTTACGAATTTATTTGAAATAAGATTATTTTTTGGCGCGTATCCAATGCCATATTTTTTTATCATATCATCGCTGAACCCGCGGCCACGAATGTATGAAAGCGCGTGCGCACCATCGGGGGCGAATAATTTTTCTGCATACAACTTTGCGGCCGCCGCGGTGATAGAAATATAAGATTCTTCCGCATCAATTTGCTGTTTTGTTTTTTGTTTGTATTCCGGCAATTTTAATCCCGCCATATCGGCAAGTTCCGCAATCGCAGATTTGAAATCAATATGTTCTGATTCCATTGTGAACGAAATAATATCACCATGTTTTCCGCAACCAAAACAGTGAAAAAATCCCTTGTCTTCATTGACGGAAAAGGACGGAGTTTTTTCATTATGAAACGGACAGCAACCCCAATAATTTTGACCTTTCTTGATAAGCGGTACACGCCGCGACACAACATCGACAATCGAAAGCCGTTCACGTAATTGGTCTGTAAAATTATTGTCGTATTTTGCCATTATTTTTTACGAAATCTTTTCGTCGGTTTTTTATTGTTTATTAAATCAATCGCGGTTTCCAAATCTGGTTGTTCTTTGACACTAACGTTAACTTTGTTGCTTGAAATATACGCACCATAACGTCCCGTCGGATAGAAATAAATCATCTTGTCGGTCGCGGGATTTTTACCAAGTTCGATTGTTTCTGCCTTTTGTTTCCCGCCGGCCAGCAATTCTTTCGCAATTTCCAAAGTGATAGTATCCGCGGTATATTTTTTTGCGGCGGCATTTTTCTTGCCGTCTGTCACATACGGTCCAAAACGTCCAACGCGGAAAGAAATTCCGTCGCCCAAATCTTTTGGTTCGGTTTGTTTTTTATCCGCCACTTCACTTGTTTGGGTCATGCGTTTTGTGTAATCACATTTTGGATAATTTTCGCAACCGATAAATGGCCCGAACTTTGAAAGTTTTATCCCGAGTTTACCGCCGCATTTTGGACATTTGTTATCACCATCGGCGAACATATGTTTAATCATAAAGTTATTTATTTCATCGATAATATCGGTTGTTTTAACATCACGCGCGCCGGAAATCATTTGTTTTGTATCGTCCCAGAATTCATTTAACGCCGATATTTTGCCAACCTTGCCATTGGAAACATCGTCCAAAGTATCTTCGGTTTTTGCGGTAAAATTCACATCAACCAAATCGGCAAAATATTTTGCCAAATACGCCGCAATTACCCAACCACCCGATGTCGGATGAAACCGACGTTGCCGGTCTTGTTCAACATAATTTCTATCAACAATCGTTGACATAATCGTTGCATACGTTGATGGACGGCCAATACCAAGTTCTTCCAATTTTTTCACAAGTGATGCCTCGGTATATCTTGCGGGCGGCATAGTGAAATGTTGTTCTGGTTTTATTTCAGAAATTGTTATTTTATCACCAATCGACAGCGGCGGCAATTTTTCGTTTTCTTCATCATCGTTATCATCTTTATCTTCGACATAGACCTTCATAAAACCATCGAAAGTCCGCGTTGTTCCAACGGTGTGAAATGTTGCAATTTTATCGTCTGTTAAAATATCAACCGCAACAGAATCAAATTCCGCATTCGTCATTTGACACGCAATTGTGCGTTTCCATATCAATTCATAAAGTTTCTTTTCGTCGCCGTCCAATTCATGTTCCGCACTATTAAAATGTGTTGGACGAATTGCCTCGTGTGCTTCTTGGGCGTTTTTCGATTTAGTCACATAAATATTTGGTGACGCGGGCAAAAATTTATCACCATAATTTCTAGTAATAAAATTGCGAATTTCACCAACCGCTTCGGCCGATAAATTTGTCGCATCGGTTCGCATATATGTGATGAAACCGTTTTCATAAAGTTTCTGTGCCACAGACATTGTTTTCTTTGATGAAAAATAAAGTTTGCGCGCCGCTTCTTGTTGCAACGTGCTTGTCGTGAATGGCGCGGACGGTTTGTGTGATACTTTTTTCTTGTCTATACGGCTGATTCCGGCGCATAGCGGCGTTTTTAATTTTGATAATACACTGTTCACATCGTCCGAATTACCAAGTGTCATTTTCTCTATTTTTTTGCCATCGAAATATGAAAGACCCGCATTAAAAGATTTTTTATTAAAATCACATTTCGCACCGATTGACCAATATTCTGTCGGCACAAAATCTTCGATTTCGCGTTCGCGGTCAACAACCAATTTTACCGCAACCGATTGCACACGACCCGCGGATTTCCCAAGGTTGCGCCGCCAAAGCAGTGGCGATATTTCAAACCCAATAAGGTAATCTAGTGCCCGTCGCACCAAATATGCGTCCACCAAATCAGAATCAATTTCACGCGGATTTTTAATTGCGTCCGTCACTGCATTTTTTGTGATTTCATGAAAAGCAACACGATAAACCGGCGTTTTACCAATTAATTTTTTTGAATTTAATATATCCAAAATATGCCACGCAATCGCTTCCCCTTCGCGGTCAGGATCGGACGCAAGGTAAACCGCATCGGCCTTTTTAACTTCGTCGGTAATAAGTTTTATTTGCTTTTCTTTGCCCGGCATAATTTGCCAACGCATTGCAAAATCATGTTCGGTATCAACACTGCCGTTTTCGGGAACCAAATCGCGCACATGTCCAACCGACGCGATAACACGCCACCCGCGCCCAAGATATTTTTCGATTGTTTTCGCTTTTGATGGGGATTCTACGATAAGCAAGTTCATGTTAGTTTCCTTTGGCAGATAATTGTTGGTCTTTGTGTATGTGTGCGTTTTGGCAAAGTCCAAAGCCGAACAGAAGTGATAATAAACTGCTGCCGCCAAAGGACATTAATGGCAAAGGCACACCAACGGTTGGAACAAGCCCCAAAACCATGGATATATTTATAAAGTAATAAATGAAAAAGTTCAACATAAAACCAAAACATACCAATTGACCGAACCGGTTGCGGCATGTTTTCGCGGCCCAAAACAATATGATAATGATGAAAGTATAAATCATAAGTATCGTTGCCGCACCGATAAAACCAAACTCTTCACCAAGCATAGTAAAGATAAAATCGGTTTGCTTTTCCGGCAAGAAAGATTGTTGCGATTGCGAACCTTTCATGTATCCCTTGCCGATAATACCGCCACTGCCGAACGCGATTTTCGCCTGGGTTATCTGGTATCCGGCGCCTTGGATATCATGGTCAGGATTTAAAAATGTGATAATGCGTTCGCGCTGATATTGATGCAGTCCGCCAAACCAAACAACCGGCGCGGCCATTACCGCAAGAATTGCACCGATGATAAACCACTTTTTGTTTGCGCCAACAATATAGAACATTCCAATCGTAATCATTGCAATTGACAGCGCCGTCCCCAGGTCGGGTTGCGCCACAATCAAACCGAATGGAATCAACATCATGATTGTTGGGACAAGATAATTTTTTATTTGATTCAATTCCACAGAATTCATCCATGCAAAGTATCGCGCAAGAACCAAAACAAGTGCCATTTTAAACGGCTCTGATGGCTGAATATGCATGAACCCAAGGTTTAGCCAACGTTGCGCACCCATGCCTGTATGCCCAATAAATGTGACCAAAATAATTAAAATTGTCGCGACCGCATAAATCCCGTATGCTGATTTTATCCAAAGTTTTATATTAGTGAAAGTCGCAAAGAAAAAGAGTCCAAATCCAAGAATAATTTTCATCAACTGCGACAACGCAAAGGGCCGCCATGCGCCACCACCGGCGGAATAAAGAATAAGTTCTGAAAACACCAAAACAAGACACATCGGTATAAACATCGCCCACGAAAAACGCCCGAGTTTTTCGGAAAAATTCATCATATTTGCATTAGAAACGCGTGTTTGTCTGGTCATTTTTTCAGCAATTCCTTCATTACCGCGGCAACGCTGCGTGCGGCGGAACCACTGGACCCCGAATGTTCCGTAATCACACATACGGCGTATTTCGGATTAGTCGTTGGTGCATATCCAACAAAAAGCCCATGGTTTCGCATATTCCATTCAAGTTGTTCGTTTGTTAAAACGCCCGACATGCGTTCGGCCTTGGAAATACTGCGCACCTGGGACGTTCCGGTTTTCCCGCCCATTTTTGCGCCATCAACATTTATCGCACTGCCGGCCGCCGTTCCACCGGGTTTCAAAACCTCTTCTAATCCATTTAAAACATAATTCAAATTCTTTTTTTGAATTCCCATACTTTCAAATTTTGGAATTTGATTCGATTTTATAAAGCGTGGAACAACGCGTTTGTTCGAAGCAACACGCGCCATCATAACGGCCAACTGCATGCAATTTACCAATATAAACCCTTGGCCAATTCCGGAAATAACCGTATCGCCATGAACCCATTTTGCGCCTTTGTTTGTTTCCTTCCATTTTCGGTCGGGAATAATACCGGTCATCTGTTTGGAAATAATATCTTCGATATATTTATCGGTAAGTCCCAATTTAATCGCCATCTGTTTAATGGCATCAATCCCAATGCGCAGCGCCATTTGATAAAAGTAAATATCGCAAGAATGTTTCAATGCGGTGATTACATTAACATGCCCATGCCCGCGATGTTCCCAACAATGATACCGCCGGTCGCCATATTCCCAATATCCCGGACAAAATACGGTTTCATTTGGTGTAATTGCACCGGATTCCAAACCGGCCAAGGCAACAATAATTTTAAACGTTGACCCCGGCGGATAAAGACCTTCGAATACTTTATTCATAAACGGTTTTGCAAAATTACTGCGCAACCCCGCAAGGTAATCTTCGGCATCGTCGCCCGAAAAATTATTTGGATCAAAACTTGGCGTAGATGCGATTGCCAATATGTCGCCGGTTTCTATATCCAATGCAACGCCGCACCCAGATTTATACGTGGTCAAAGAATCATGCAACACGCGTTGCGCAGATTCATTAATTGTTGTCTGAATATCTTGGCCCGGAATAGATTGTTCAAACTTTGTTTTGTCTTCCCCGGTCACGCGTCCAACCGCGTTTGTTATCATAACCGTTTTTCCGGGTGTTCCGGCAAGACTTTCATTAAAAACTTTTTCTAAACCCGTCACGCCACGTGTATAAAAAGGTGTGTTTGGAACGGGGTTTTCGGGCGCGCCAACATAACCGAAAATCTGGGCGCCGGCGGGTCCCATTTCATAATGTCGGGCATAGCCGTCTTGAATGTGGACACCATTAAGATTTTTTGCCTGAATACCGGCAAGTGTATTCCAATCGGTATTTTCACTAATCAATACCGGTTGAAATTTCGGTTGTTTGTTTATGTGTTTCCAAATGTTTTTTACACGTTTGTCCGATAAATCTAATTCGCGTGATAGTGTTTTTATAACACCTTCTAAATCTGTTGTTTCTTCGGGTATAACATATAGCCGATAAATTGGCGCATCATAAGAAATCGGAAGCCCGTTGCGCGATAAAATCTTGCCACGTTCCGGCATGTTTATCTGAATCCTAAACGAATTATTTTCGCTTTTCTTTTTATAATCGCGATAGTTAAAAATCTGCATCTGCAACATGCGCAAGATTAATACAGATGTAAGTATGACGCCGCCACTTAAAAATAACGCACTTCGCCGGTCAAACTGTTTTGATATTTCATTATCAATCATTTTGCACCACCCGAATAGTTATAACCGTTGGAATATAGATTGCACACACAACAATAAATGTTGCGATTCCACCAAATAAATTTGCCCAATTAATATCTTGGAAAATCATAAACAAAAATGCCGGCCCGGCAAAAGCCATAAACGCATAAAGCCCGTATTTCTTTGTGTGCGACAAATCAACAAACATTTGTAAATTCATGGCGGCATAAACCAAACAATAATATATCGTCCACAAAAAACCACTGCCTATTTGATAGTCTAATAAAAAACACATAATCAGCGCAAACGGCGCAAACCAAGGTACGGGACGCACAAAAGAACAATAAAAAATCGGAATAATAGATAAAATACCGGCTGGATTTATCCATGAACAAGATAAACGCCACAACGCAAGTGTGACAACAAAAGGAAAAATAACCCGTAAAAATTTTACAACATTATATATCACAAGTATTCACCATTTTGTCCGGTAAATTTTAATACGATAACGCGTGAAAGATTTGCCGGCGATGCAACTTCTACATCAGATTCGTTTTTCATTTCGCCAACATATATTCCGGGCGGCAAAACACCACTTATATTACTTGTTAATAATTTTATACCCTTGGCGCCTTGGAATTTATGGTCGCTAAAGAAACCAACGCTTGGCGTTGCGGATCCGTCCCCGCGTAAGAATCCATAAACTTCGGACCCCGCAATTCTAACGGCGATATTTGTCGCAGAATCAATAAGTGAACGCACGCGCGCAAAGTGCAGCCCAGAATCAATAACGATACCAACCATTTTGTTTTCAAAAGAAACAACAACCATTCCTGGCTCAACACCATCGGCGGCCCCGCGATTTATCATAAAAATTTCATGGTTTATTGCCGCGGAATCATACATTACATCTGCGATAATCGTCTCATAGTCCGTATTTCGCGCAACACCCAATTCCATGATAAGTTTTTTGTTTTCGGCTATTGCAACATCACAATCTGTTTCCCGCGCAAGTGCCGCATCAAGTTTTTTTCGCAATTCGGCATTTTCTTCTTCCAAAATGGATACCCGGTGAATACGTTTTATTATCTTGCCGCCCGCGCGAAAAGGCCATGTCACCGCATCACCAATGGAATGAAACACCGGAAAAATCACATGGGCAACACCATTTGCAACCCGAAAATCGGGCTTTGCCACAATAATATATATTGTTATCGCAACAACCAAAGCGCCAAAGGTTATGGCTTTCATTACGGTGCGCGCTCTGGAAGATGTCTTTTTAGAACTCATGTCATGCGCAGTTTAAACACAAAAAAATTATTATTCAATAAAAACTTGATTTTTGCAGAAATTATGTCATAATCGCGTGGCAAACGGTCCGAAATGGCAAAGGCATTGCCATCAGGATATAATAACAAAAGAGGTAAAAATGCCAAAATTAAAAACAAAATCTTACATGAAAAAACGTGCAAGACTGACCGCAACCGGTAAAATCAACGTTCGCCGGAATGCCCACAAGAAACTTCTGCGTAAAAAATCCGCGCGCGCAAATAACGCGGGGACCAAGCCGCAGTATTTAAATGATAACATGGTGGCCCAGGCTAAAATCTTGGCACCGTATGGTTTGAAATAAAAGGGGGCAAAGATGGCAAGGGTAAAACGTGGAACAACGGTTCGTCAAAAACACAATAAAATTTTAGAGCGGGCAAAGGGATTCCTGGGCCGGCACAGCAGCACGTATCGTGCCGCACGTGAAAAATCTGAAAAGGCGGGTCAATATGCATATCGCGACCGTCGCGTCAAAAAACGTGATTTTCGGTCACTGTGGATTGTTCGTATCAATGCCGCGGTGCGTCCGGCCGGTATTACATACAGCCAATTCATGAACGGCTTGCACAAGGCCGGAATTGAACTTGACCGCAAGGTCTTGGCGGAAATGGCATATGTTGGTGATGCGAATTTCGCAAAACTGATTGAAACCGCAAAACGATTTATTGCCGGGGATAAATAAAACCCTTGGCGGCGAATTGTTTTTTGTTTAAAATTATGGGGCCGCGACCGCGACCCCGTATTTATTAAAAAGGTAAAATTATGACAAAGGAAGAAATAAAAAATACAAAGACACTGGCCGAATTACAGGAATTATATACGTCTGTATTCGGTAAAAACGGCACAATGACCGCGCGATTAAAAGAAATGAAAAATTTGGATAATGACGCGCGTGCAAAGTTAAATCTTGAAAATACCGAATTGCGCGAATTGTTTAAATCGCGCCAGGCGGAAATTGAAACGGCGGAATTGAACGCCGCCCTTGCCGGCCAGCGGTTAGATGTGACGCTTGATGCCGAACCGGAAAATCGTGGGACATTGCACCCCGTAAGTCGGTCTTTCAAAGAAGCAATCAGAATTTTCGAATCTTTGGGATATACCCTTATGACCGGGCCCGAAATCGAAGACGATTGGCATAATTTTACCGCACTTAATACACCCGCGCACCACCCCGCGCGCGATATGCAAGACACGTTCTTTTTGCCGAACGGCAATGTTATGCGCACACAAACATCGGCGATTCAAATTCGTGCGATGGAAAAACTTGGCGCGCCACTTAAAATATTTGCCATTGGTAATTGTTATCGCAAAGAACTTGACGCAACGCATTCTGCGATGTTTGATCAACTTGAAGGTTTGCATGTTGATACTATTGAAAAAAATATCAACTTGTCGGATTTGTTGGGGACAATGCGTGTTTTTGCATCAAAGTTTTTTGAACGCGATGATGTGGAATTGCGAATCCGTCCGTCTTACTTTCCGTTTACAGACCCATCAATCGAAGTAGATATGAAATGGGGCGACAAATGGCTTGAATTGCTGTGTGGTGGCATGGTCCATCCAAATGTCTTGCGCAATTGCGGCATTGACCCCGATAAATACCAAGGTTTTGCGTTCGGCTTTGGTTGGGACAGATTGGTAATGTTAAAATATGGACTGGGTGATATTCGTGCCTTTACGGATAGTGACGTTCGTTGGCTTAAAACATGTGGTTTCTAATAAAAAGGTGTGAAAGATGAAATGGACATTTGATTGGTTAAAAGATTATTTGAAAACAGATTTATCCGCCGCGGAAATTGCGGATAAACTAACGCACATTGGGTTAGAGGTCGAAGATTTATCTGCGCCGGTGCCCCCGATCGCGGCAAAAATCGTTGAATGCCGGCCCCATGAAAACAGCGACCACCTGCATGTTTTAAAGGTCGATGACGGCGGCGCCGATTTGCGCCAGGTTGTATGCGGTGCCCCCAACGTTCGTGTTGGCATGATTTCTGCGCTTGCGCGGCCGGGTTGCGTTATCCAAGGGCACGAAATACAAAGTGGCAAACTGCGTGGCGTTGTTTCCGACGGTATGATGTGCAGTGGTGAAGAATTGGGCATAAATGACGACGACACCGGCATTATTGAATTGCCCGATGACACACAAATAGGCACGCCCGTTGTCGATTGCCCAACGGTCTTTGACGCGGGTATCACACCGAACAGACCGGATTATTTGGCGGTGCGTGGTGTTGCACGTGATTTGTCGGCGGCGGGCGCGGGCGAATATATTGAACCGAACGATGACAAATTCATGGTATCTGGCGCGGTGCGCGGTGTAAAACTAAATACAGATAAATGTCGCGCGTATAAACTTGCGGAAATTCATGACATAAAAATGGCGCCAAGTTCGGCAAAAATCGCGTCGCGTCTGCACGCAATCGGCATAAACCCAAAGAACGCGCCAATCGACGCAACAAATTATATTTGCTATGACATGGCGCAACCGATGCACTGTTTTGACGCGGACGAAATCGTTGGCGATATTACTGTGCGCATGGCGAACAATGGCGAAGAATTTACCGACCTGTTCGGAAATAAACATGAACTAAAAGAAAACGATATTGTTGTTGCCGATGACGCGGGTGTTCTTGCGCTGGCCGGTGTGGTTGGTGGCGCGCGCGGTATGACAAGTGATAACACAAAAAATATCATACTGGAAAGTGCGTATTTTGATCCGGTGTGCATTCGTAAAACATCAAAGCGTCTTGGTATATCAACCGATGCTTCGTATCGCTATGAACGCGGAATTGACCCAACAATAACCGGACGGGCATTAATGGCGACCGTAAAGATTATTACCGACGCGTGTGGTGGTAAAATCGCTGGCTTTGCGGCGGCGGGAACGGACGCACCGATAAATCCGGAAATCGAATTTTCACCGGCGGTTTTTGTGCAAAAAACGGGTGTTGAAATGCCGGCGGACGAGATGAAGACTATTTTAACAAAACTTGGCTATACGGGGGATTTCGGCGGTGTGCCATGGAAAGTGACCGCGCCAAGTATGCGCGTTGATGTCCAAATTCCGGAAACGATTGTCGCGGATTTAATTCGTATCTATGGATATGACAAGGTCGGTTTGAATTATACGCCTGAAAAAATAGTTCCGGCGGAACATAACGATTTGGATATTCCGTTAAAAGAAAAATTGGCGGCCCGCGGATTGAACGAGGCGATTACTTTCGGTTTTGGCAATTCCGAAATTGAAAAGATTTTGACCGATAAACCAAGTATCATGGTTGCAAATCCGATTGTCGTGGATATGGATACGGCGCGCAACGGATTGCTTGGGAATCTTTTGGTTGCCGTCGCGAACAATGAAAAGCGCGGATATCCCGATTTGAATCTATTTGAAATGGGAACGGTGTTTGATGGCGACATGCCCGGCGAACAGCATACCGAAATCACAATTGTTCGCACCGGCGCAACATCGCCGAAACATTGGCAGAAACGCAACCGCGACGTCGATATATATGATGTTAAGGCGGATATTGTTTCGCTGTTAAACGGCCAGAATTTTACAATATCAACGGAAAATCCGCCGCTTTGGGCGCACCCGTATCGCTATGGTGCGATTACCCAGGGTAATAAAAAACTTGGCGAATTTGGCGAATTGCATCCGTCGGTTGCGCGTAAATTAAAGATAAAAACCAAGGTGGTTATCGGCATCGTTGGCAATATAAATAACCTGCCCCGTCGGGTTTTGCCACGTGGCCCAATCGCGATGAGTGATTTTCAACCAATAACGCGCGACTTTGCATTCGTTGTGCCGTCTGATTTTCCGGCGGACCGGTTGGTTGCGGCGGCGCGCTATGCCACGAATCCGATATCGGGTGCGGTTGTGTTCGATTCGTTTGAAATGGGTGATGGTAAAAAGTCCGTTGCGTTCACGATTACGTTCACGCCACGCGAAAAAATGTCGGAATCCGACTTGGCAAAACTGCATGCCGATATAATCGCGGCGGTTGAAAAGAAATGCCCCGCGCACGTTCGGGACAAGTAAAGTCGACGTTTTTGAATGTTTTTATCGTTTGGGCCGGCATTGCCGGCCTTTTTTGCAAAAAATGTTAAAAACCCCGGGAAATATACCCACCGGACCCCATTTTCCTTGTTAGAAAAAGGTTGGAAAAATGCCTTGACGTTTTTTTTTTTTGTTTAAGGTGTGCGTGTGAAACAAAAGGAGAAACCACATGGACACAAAAGACATTATAACGGTTACACCGATTGCCGAAACAAATGTTCCCCCAACGATACTTGGAAAACACGCGGCGCGCACATGTTATTCGGCCGACGTTCCGGAATTGGACGCAGATGTTAATGAAAAAAACACATCGTTTGTTAAAAATACTTTGTTTAACACCGGACACCACACAACATTGGAACATAATTATTTCACATTTAATATCGAAGGTATCCCGGTGTCCAGTCTTGTTTTTGGACTTCATCTGACCGCGCCGTTTTATGATACAGACCAACGTTCCGGGCGTTTTTCCAAAATGTATGAAAATGCCAACACGAAAGAAATAAAGCGTATGTTGGAAACATATTATCCAAATGTTTCACCGTATAATATAGACCAGGCGTGCAGTTGGATTGCCCAGGGTTTAAATCTGTATGCGGATAACAATGCGCGCATAACCGAACTTGCACGTGATGCGATACATCGCGAACGGCCAAACGCAAATGATGAATATGTTGAAAAACAGGCACCGAAATTGGCCCAAGAACAATTACGCATGTTTATATCAATGATTGCACCAACGGCACTTGATTGGACGGCGGACCTTGTGACAATCGCGGCGCTTTATCGGACGGCATGGACACCGTTTATGCGTGATACCATGGATAAAATCGCAAATGGAATAACGGAAAAGCACCCTGATATTTCGTATATATTTGATGTGGAAAGAAATAACAATGATTGGAACCCGAAATTTCCAGAAGATTATGCCGGTGTAAAAACAAAGCCGGGCTTTGAATTGCTGGATTACAAATACGATGACAAAGCCTTTGTTTCTGATAATTCGCGCGATATGGTTGATACATTACAGTTTCGACCGGAAACCATGAATAATTCAATGGGCTATGTGCATTCGCGCATTCATGTTGATGCGGGTGCAACAATGGGACAAGACCAACGCCACCGCAGTATCAGACGTTCGGAACCAGTGTTCACAGGATATTTCTATTTGCCACCATTGTTGAATGCGGCGGGGTTGAAAGATTCTGCGGATAAATTTATGCGTGATTACTATAATATATTGTCAAATCCAACGGTTCCGCGGGGTATGATGATGTCTATTGCGCCATACGGTGCGATGGTGCAATATGAAAAACGTGCGGATTTAAACGCGCTGATGCATGAACAGGGTAAACGTACATGTTGGTGCGCCCAAGAAGCAATATATCATATTTCGTGCGATTTGCGGCGCGATTTGGGACAATATATCGGCCAAAACGCACAACTTATGCAGTATATGACGCCGCCATGTTTGTCACGCGGGCATTGCCCCGAAGGCGCGCGCTGTTGCGGACGCAGTATCGTCGATGCTAAGCTCAAGGGCTTTTTTACCGAAAGACAAATATAAATATGAAAAAAGCAACAGATTTTCATACGAAACGTCGGGCGTTTATAATAATGCCCGATGTTGGATTATTGGTTGCGCCACAACAAATTGATATATCGCACGAACAGATGTTAAAAAACATCGGTCTGAATGCGTCTGATGTTATAAAATTCTTGTCTTTAAATCCGCGCGGTTATTTTATGAATGGCGAACTTTGCGTCTATATGGGATACGATATGACGCCAGGTGCGAAATGGGAACTGACCGCGGCCGGCAAAAAAACAGTGCAAACATACATCGCAGATTTGCGCGCGGTGTTTAACATGAACGATGAAACGCCTGTTTATACCGGTGTTATCGTTGGGCAAATTGGCGCAGTGTGGCAAAAAATCAACCAAACAAAATTAAAATCGTGGGAAATATAATCACAAAAATATTGTTTTCAAAAAAAATCAGAACTGATTATACTTATCTAACAAAGGAGAGAATATGAAAGCAATATTGGTTGAATCTTCTAACGGTTATATGGCCAAAAATGCAACCGACCCTGTGGATTGGTCGCCATCACTGGACAAGAAAATATTCAACATGCTAACCACCGTTGGCGGTGTGTGCGTTTGTTCAAAATATACCTATGGGGTGTTGCCGCAAAAAATGTTAAATGACCCGGCGCGCCAATTTATTATTGCGGAAAGGACGGGCGATAAATCGTTGCAATCCCTAAATGTTATATATCCAAATGCATATTTAATCGGGGGGCCAACATTTTTAAAGGCGGCCTATGATGCGGGCGTGGTTGACATGATAATAATCAACACCATGCAAACACCGATTGAATCAACGGACAGATATAAAAACCCGTTCCATGGAAACTTGCCGCAACCGATAAAAGAAATTCGCTTTGATGAATTGACGGTTCGGATTTATAAAATATAACACGTAAAAATAAACGCGGAAAACACTTGAAAAATGAAATATTGTCATGTAAAGTATATGTCACGATGCCGGTGTAGCTCAGTTGGTAGAGCATCTCATTCGTAATGAGGGGGTCGTAGGTTCAAGTCCTATCACCGGCACCACAAATTTTCGTTAATAAAAAATCGCCATTCGGCGAATTTTTTATTTAAGAAAATTTAGCGAAGTCGCGGCGGAACGCAGTGGAGACGGGCAACTATCTTTTTTTATGAAACTTTTGTCGCCGGACAGTCTGCATACATTCAACGAACTTCAATCCCTTGTTGTAAAGGTGCATCGGCAAATAACTAACATAACTATCACAAAATATCGTTAGGTTCTTATCCAGTGCTTTGCCAAATGGTTCCGGTTTCCTGTCTTGCCTTTTATCGGTATGCCTTTCATGAACGACATATAACGACACCAAAAACGGTGCAAGAACAAGAACGGCCGGCTTTAAACAATAGCCTGTAATAAACAATGCCCTTGGCAATATATCGCGTTTCATACATTAAACCTTTCGTTCTATTTTATATCAAATACGCACATTGTCAAAAAAATACTTGAAATATTGTTTTTTGTATAATAAACTATCGCGCATGATGAACAAAGAAACAATCATTATTATAAGATAAACAGGCTATGCGCTTTGGCGATGGCCCGGGCGCAGGTGCGCCCGTTTTTTTATGATAATCGCAAACAGGAGCAAATAAAATGGCATACCCAAAAACAGATACAAAAGTCGATTTTCCAAAGCTGGAACATGAAATAATGGAATTTTGGCGCGGCGATGATACTTTTCATAAAAGTCTGAATAAAACCAAAATGGGGCACCCTTTCACATTCTATGACGGGCCACCGTTTGCCAATGGTTTGCCACATTGGGGGCACCTTGGGGTTTCCGCGGTCAAAGATATGGTTGCGCGCTTTCAAACAATGAATGGAAAATATGTAGAACGTGCGTTGGGATGGGATTGCCATGGGTTGCCGGCAGAGGCGTCGGTTGAAAAAAAACAACATCGCACCGCCAAAGATATTGTTGCAAGCGACGGAATTGCGGCGTTTTGTGATTTGTGTCGCACCGATGTTATGACATATTCAAACGAATGGTTGCGGTTTATTGAACGTGTTGGACGTTGGGTTGATGGTGGCGATGAATACGGATATCGCACAATGGATAAAAACTTTATGGAATCTGTGATATGGGCAATGAAAGCATTGTATGAAAAAGGATTGCTCTATAAAGATTTCAAAGTGAATCCGTATGATTGGAAATTGGGAACGGTGTTATCAAATTCCGAGGCGTCGTCTGAATATCAAGATATTGTAGATGATACTGTGACCGTTTGGTTCGAACTTGAAAATGGCGATCGTGCTATGGCATGGACAACAACGCCATGGACGCTGCCTGCGAATTCGGCTTTGGCGGTTAATAATAACATGAAATATGTTCGTATGAAACATAACGATGGTCATGTTTATATCTTGGCGGAATCGAGACTTTCGGCATATGACAAGATATTTGCAACTTCCGAAAACCTTGGGACGGTTATGGGGGCCGACCTGGTCGGATTGCATTATAAACCGATTTTCCCATACTATATGGATTTGGCAAAAGACGGTCATGGCCTGTACACCGTAATTTCCGGCGATTATGTGTCAGACAGTGACGGAACCGGTATTGTGCATATCGCGCCGGCGTATGGTGAAGACGACTATATCGTGGCCAAGGCGATCGACCCGCAATTTCCGGTTATATTAAATGTTGATGATTTCGGCAACTTTGATAATACGGTGACAGATTGGGCGGGTGAAAATATATTCGTTGCCAATCCAAAGGTTATCGATTGGTTGCGTTCGAATGGAATCCTGGTTAAAAAAGACCAGCATAAACACAGTTATCCGTTCGGCCCGCGCAGTAAAGAAAAACTTATATATCGCGCAACGGACGCATGGTATGTTGATGTGCCAAAGATTCGTGAGCGTTTAATTGAAATAACCAAGAACGATACAACATGGACATCGGCGGGCAATCGATTCCTTTCGTGGATCGAAAACGCGCGCCCGTGGGGAATTTCGCGCAACCGTTTCTGGGGTGTGCCATTACCAATCTGGGAACGTGACGGCGAATATAAAATCTTTGGTTCAATCGCAGAAATGGAAGAATTCTTTGGTGTAAAAATCGAAGACCTGCATCGTCCAACACTGGATGCATTGACCAAGGACGGGTGGAAACGCATACCAGATGTTTTGGATTGTTGGTTTGAATCGGGTTCTATGCCGTTTGCGGCACTGCACTATCCGTTTGAAAACAAAGATCTGTTCGAAAAAACTTTCCCGGCGGATTATATTATCGAAGGCCAAGATCAAACACGTGGTTGGTTTTATCATTTGATGATAATGGCGGTTGCACTGTTTGATAAACCGGCGTTTCGTGTTGTTTCGGCAAATGGTATGGTTGTTGATGAAAACAAAAGAAAGTTTTCAAAATCGCTTGGCAATTTTGTAAATCCGGCTGAACAACTTGAAACATACGGCGCGGACGCGGTTCGTTTGTTTATATTGGGCAGTAATTTTATGAAGGCCGAACCCGTACCGGTTGATAAAGAAGGCAAGGTTTTCGCCGAACCGATAAAGACGATTTTAACACCGCTTTGGAACGCCTATCATTTCTTTACGCTTTATGCAAACCCGGCGAACATAACCGCGCGCGACGTATGGGATACTCCCGCACGAAATGTTCTGGATAAATATATCTTGTCGGAAACAAGTGTGTTGGTTGATACGGTTGGCAACGCTTTGAACGAATATAAACCTGATATCGCGGTCAAAGAATTTGTTCGATTCTTGGATGTTTTGAACAATTGGTATATCCGTCGGTCACGCACACGTTTCTGGGACGAAGACACAACGGCGTTTAATACGCTCTATACGGTGCTTTGTATCGTATGTCGCTGTTTGGCACCGTTTGCGCCGTTTATATCGGAATACATCTACAAGAATTTAACTGGCGATGAATCTGTGCATTTGACCGATTGGCCGGTGGCAAATTCTGTGGATATGAAAATCGTCGCCGATATGCGCCGCGTCCAAGAAATTGTTTCGGTCGGAAAGCAATTGCGCGAACGGTACAAAGTTCACAATCGTTTGCCACTGAATAAATTGACGGTTGCGGGCGGTGCGCCAATGACCGAATACACAAACATCATACGTGATGAATTGAATGTAAAGTCGGTCGAATGGGTTGACAACACGTCAAAGGTCGCGGACAGTTTCATATACCTGATCACGCCGAAAATCGGTGCGCGCCTTGGTGGGGCACTGCGTGAAATTGCGCCGGCCGTAAAACGTGGCGACTATGAATTGTCGGGTGATAAATTGGTTGTGGGCGAATATACGTTGAACGCGGACGAATTCGAAAACCGTTTGAATATTCGCGATGGTATAACCGGCATGCCGTTGCCGGATAATACCGCGGTTGTCATTTTGGATACAGAATTAAATTCCGAACTGATTGCCGAAGGTTTGGCGAACGACGCACTGCGCTTTATCCAAGACACGCGCAAGGCATTGGGACTCGATGTTTCCGACCGGATAAATCTTACCTATACGGCGGATTTGGCGTTGTCCGGGGCATTGGAACAACATAAAAAGATGATAATGTCCAATGCACTGGTTCGTGAAATGTCGCCGGGTGCGGCTGAACACTTTACGGAAATCGAAGGGTACAACTTTGGAATCTCTATACAAAAGGCGTAAAAAATGAAAGAAAACAAATTTTTGTTTTACGGTTCGATTGTGGTCACGATTGCGTGCGCGATGTGGTTGCATTTCTTTATGTCGGACGATATAGAATTTGCCTATGAATCAGAAACCATTGAATCTTTGGATTCAATGGAATCTGATGGGCTGTCACCGGAAGAACCGAAATACACCGTTTCGCATAAATGTGAAACACCGCGCAAGATTCATCACATCATATACGAACGCGGGAATATTATTACCGACGAATACGATACTTATAATGCCCAGTGTTTATGCATGGTGTCGATTGGAAATCAAAAGCCGGTGTGGTTTGATTTAAAGTATGTTGATTCAACAATGTTTGAATCAAAAACCGCCGATGAAACAACCGCGCGTTGTAATGACAATTGTCAAACGGTATGCGAAACGGGTTTTAAAATGTTCCTTGATGATAATCCGGATTTTAAACCGTTTGCGGACGGTGAATTTACCGGATGTTCATCGCAATTTGAATTGCAAAGTTGGGCCCAAGAAACAAATGGCCAGTCAACCGAACGCTATTACGCAACAAATACAATAACGTGCAATTGCGCGTCGGGCGACAGGACCCAAGAATATCAATATTTCTCTGAATCGGACACGATAGAAACCGATTGCAACGAACTGTGCCCGGAAATTTGCGCCGAATAATATGATAACGCCGCGGGATTTTTTCGAAATTGTTCCAAAGAATCTGAATATGGAAATTCGTTCGGAATTATATTCGACGAACGAATTTACATTTGCGGTCGCGGTGATTTTGTCGGCCCAGGCGACGGATAAAAAGGTGAACGAGGTCACGCCCGCCCTATTCCGCGTTGCGCCAACCCCGCAAAAAATGTTGGAATTGGGAATTGATGGTTTAAAAGAACACATCAAAGTAATTTCTTTTTTTAATAACAAGGCAAAAAATATAATCGCCCTCGCAGAAAGGTTAAAAGACATTCCAACCGATAAGGATAATTTTGTTTTCCCCAAAAAATATCATAATCGCGATGAACTTATCAAACTGCCGGGCATCGGGCAAAAGACCGCAAACGTCATCACAAATGTTTTATGGAATGCGCCGAATATCGGGGTTGATACGCATGTTTTCCGCCTTTCGCATCGTTATGGTTGGGTGACGGATTCCGCAAATACGCCCGAAAAGGTAGAGGCGGAATTGCTGAAAAAAATTCCAAAGAAATACCACGCGATAACAAATCATGTAATGGTGCTGTTCGGCCGATATACTTGCACCGCCCTGCGTCCCAAATGCGCAACCTGTCCCCTTGCAAAAATTTGCGATTACCATAATAAATAATCTTGCAAGTTGCCTTTTTACATATATAATGAAATCGTATGGCAACCACCATACCATGACAGAGGCCTAAGAACCCTCTATAGACGCGCCTTAGAAAGACGATAAAGCCTTCTGCGCTATGTGCAGGAGGCCGACCGAATAATCAATAAGTCGGGCTATTGTTGTCTATAGTAGTTCTTACCTCCTGCCATCTTTTTTGAAAGATGGTTTTTTAAATAAGCAAAGGGGTAAAAATGACACACGAAAAAGATTGGTTAAAAGATGTTGCTGAAAAATCATTACAGGGTTGTTTGATGAATTTCTTTGATAAAAACCCAAAATATAAAATTGACCCGATAAGTTTTGTGGCGGCTTTGCAATTGATGATAAATGAATTCGCCAAACGTTTTCAAAATCCGTCACAATACGAATAACCCCTGTTCCACGAAACCTTGGCGAAGTGGGGACCGCCCACTAACACTTTAACTTTCGCAGCACCACCATAATCCCCGCGGGTGTCATGCCGGGGATTTTTTGCAATTCTGCAATATTTGCCGGGCGAACATGTTTCAATTTTTCGCAAAGTTCGTTTGTCAGCCCCGGCATATTATCATAGTCAAAATCGGCCGGGATTTTTATTTCCTTGTCGCGCCGATACGATTCAATTTCCCGGTTGTTTCGCATAATATACCCGGCATAGAATTTATCATTTTCGGAAATTTTCCCGGCTTTTTTGTTCATTTTGTTCAAAAAGGCCGGCAAATCGATTAAACCCAAATCGACACCAATTTGCCCCAAACGCGCAATCGCATTATCGGCACGCAGGTTCAAACGATACTCCGACCGCGATGTGAACATACGATACGGTTCGTCCACACCAAGTGTCGTTATGTCATCAATCATAACACCAATCATAGAATTTGTTCGGTCAATATCCAATGTGGAAAGGTCAAGCGCGAAAGCGGCGGCATTTGCACCCGCAACCAAGCCCTGGGCCGCGGCCTCTTCATAACCCGATGTTCCGTTTATTTGCCCGGCAAAGAATAACCCCGGCGCGCCACGCGCCATCAAATGTTTATCAATCGCGCGTGCATCAATCGCATCGTATTCAATCGCATATCCATACCGCGCAAAGCGTGCATTTTGTAAGCCCGGAATTGTGCGAATCCATTGGTCTTGGATATCGGCACCGAAACTTGTTGAAATACCATTTGGATAAATCAAATCGCTGTGTAATCCTTCGGGTTCCAAAAATACATGGTGCGAAGTATGATCGGGAAACCGCATAACTTTATCTTCTATCGATGGACAATATCGCGGCCCAATGCCGGTTATGTCACCGTTATACATCGGCGCGTTTTTTATATTTTGCCGAATTATTTCATGTGTTTCGCCCGTTGTGTGCGTGATAAAGCAAACCGCCGTATTATTATCCACATCGCAACCATCGGAAAACCAATCGTGCGGTGTGTCGGGCAATTGTTCTTCGCATACGGAAAAATCGATAGAATCGCGATAAATCCGCGCCGGCGTTCCGGTTTTAAGTCGAATTATATCAAAACCAAAATCGCGCAATGCGGCGGAAATCACCGTATCGGGCAATTGATATTCACCGCTATCCATAATTCGTCCGGACGGAATTTTATCGCCGCCCATCGTCACAAGACCGCACAAAAAAGTCCCGGTCGTGAATACGACGGATTTCGCCGTATAGACGCCGTTTATAATTTTGTTTTCTAAATCGATAGATTCAACCTGTTCAAATTTAATGGTCAGGTTTGTATATTCACGCAAAATTTCCACAATCGCGGAATGATACAGTTCGCGGTCAATCTGCGCGCGCAAGGCCTGCGTCGCCGGGCCATGCGACGCATTAAGGGTTCGAAAATGAATGCCCGCCATATCCGCGGCGCGCGGCATAACACCACCCAGTGCGTCCATTTCCGCAACCATTTGCGATTTGCCCGGGCCGCCAATCGACGGATTGCACGACATCGCACCCAAATCAGATTCGCGCATTGTAATCAGCAGTGTCCTTGCACCACGCCGCGCCGCGGCCGCGGCCGCTTCGGTTCCGGCATGTCCACCACCAATAACAATGACATCAAAATTTTGCATTAAAACCGCCCAAGCCCACCATTGATATGCAATGTTTGGCCATTGATATATGACGCCGCGTCACTTGCCAAGAACACGCACGCGTTCGCAATATCTTCGGGTTCGCCAAAGCGGCCCGCCGGAATTTGCGCCAAATAATTCTTTTTCAATTCGTCGGGCAAAACATCAGTCATCGGTGTTTTGATAAAGCCTGGCGCAATCGCATTCGCGGTAATGCCGCGCGATGCAACCTCTGCCGCAATCGATTTTGTCATCGCAATCATGCCGCCCTTGCTGGCCGCATAGTTCGCCTGGCCCGCGCCACCGATTGCACCGATAATCGACGCCATATTTATAATGCGGCCAAAGCGTTGCTTCATCATCGGCATAATCGCCGCACGACACATTTTGAAACAAGACCGCAAATTCGTATTGATAACATTATCGAACTGTTCGTCCGTCATGCGCATAAGCAACGTATCCGCCGTAATTCCCGCGTTGTTGATTAAAACATCTAACCGTCCGCATTTTTCGATTGCGTCCATAACCAATTCAACCGCCGCGCCATCGCCCGCCAAGTCCGCCGGAATCTTTACATAAGAATCGTCGAATTCAGAATTAAGTTTCGCGATATTACGCCCCGACACAACAACCGTTGCACCCGCCTCTTTCATTTTGCGCGCGATTGCCCCGCCGATTCCGCCGGTCGCGCCAGTTATTAAAACAACTTTGTCTTTCAAATCGAACATCATAAATTCCTTTATCGCCTAGTGTGATTTCACGACCTGAACTACTTTTTGTGTGCCAGCCGACACCATGGCGGGCGTAATCGTCACATTTTTGCCGTTAATTTTCACCGTTGTAGATTTGCCGCTTTTTTCCACAACACTCATAATCCCCATCACAAAATCATAAAGTTTCGATGGTCCTTCACTTGAAGAATATGTTAATTCTATTCCTTTTTTCATTTTATATCTCCATTTTTTTTCCTTCCATGTCTGGACAGATTCTTTTTGTTAAACCGGTCAAGACCGCACCCGGCCCGACCTCTATCGTTTCTGTAATTCCCAAATCGTGCATGGCCAAAACGCTTTCGCGCCAACGAACGCCATGTGTGATTTGGTAAACCAAAGCTTCACGAATTTCATCGGGTTCGCTTATCGGCGTGCATGTTTTATTTGAAATCAGCGCGGCCGCCGGTTTTTTTATTTCCGTCTGCGCCAATGCCGCGCGCATCTCTTCTGCGGCGGGCGATTGAATCCGACAATGCACCGGTACCGAAAGCGCAAGTGGCATGGCGCGTTTTGCACCGGCCGCCCGCGCGTCTTCTAACGTTTTTTCAACAATTTCGCGTGCGCCCGAAATCACAACCTGGCCCGGGGAATTATCGTTCGCAACATCACAATCGTTCTTTGCACAAATGTCGCGCACCGCGTCAATATCCAAACCCAAAATAACGGCGGTAAGGCCCCGCCCCACCGGCACCGCGCGCTGCATCGCGTCCCCACGCAGGCGCAATAATTTCGCCGTATCCGCAACCGACAACGCGCCCGCCGCACAAAGCGCCGTATATTCGCCCAGTGAATGTCCCGCAACGTATTGCGTGAGTGGCACGTTCGCCGCACGCAACATCGCAATAGATGTCGCCATAATTGCCGGCTGAACATTTGTGGTTAATGTTAAATCTTCCATCGGCCCGTTAAAAATAATATCGGACAGTTTTTGACCCAATGCGTCGTCAACCTCGTCAAACACCGCGCGCGCGGCCGCATTATTTTCGTACAGTTCGCGCCCCATGCCGACGGCCTGGGAACCCTGACCCGGAAAAACAAATATCGATGACATATCGTCACTCCTTTGATAAATCATATGCTGATTATACTTTACGAATACTAAATTCGCAACCGCAATAATTTTGGCGGTAAAAATCGGATTCACGATTGATTTTTTGCCGCAAAGTTTCGTCCCATTTAATCGGCAAATATGTAATTTTCCCCGGCGCGGATTCTGCCGCCGCGTCAACCTGGGCCTGGTCTTTGTGGCGCGATACACCGAATACGGACGCAATTGCATTGTACCCATTTTCGCGTGCGAACTTTTTCGCATATTCAAACCGGTATGCAAAACAAACGCTGCACCGCGCGCCGCGTTCAGGCTCGGCCTCTAACCCCCGTACCGCCGCGCGCCATGCGTCATGGTCATATTCACAGATTTTATATTTTACGCCCAATTTTTCACAGTATTTAACCTGCTCTTGCATGCGTTTTGTGTATTCGCTTTCCGGCCAAATATTTGGATTGAAAAAAAGGACGATAAAATCGTCTATGCGTTGGATTTCGCCGCGGACAAGTTGTTGAATGGCACCGGCCGAACATGGCGCACAGCAAGACATCAAAACAAGTTTAATTTTATCGTTCAACTGTGCGCCTTTGTTCTCTTGATATTACCCGATACGTGTTTTTGCTCTGAATTCCGGACCGAAAAAATTGTGTAAGGCAGGTGAGTCAACTGTCACAAAATCTTGTTTTTTGCCTTTGGATGCTTTTTTCGAATCAAGATTTATTGTTGATTGGGGCCAGACAAGCCGTATATGGCCGTCTACTACATCAACAACGACGTGTCTATCTTTGTTGAGGAGAGCATATACCCCAGAAGGTTGCAGAATAACCCCGGAATTTTCAAATCTTGGTTCGAGATTTAATTTCGGTAGATTATGTTCTTGCCGCCAAATGTTTGCCTCTTTTTGGGTCAAAACATACGGATAACTAATGATTATCGATTTTTTGTTTTTGGGTTTGCCATCTTCTGTTTCTTCTTTTTCCAATACGAAGAATCCCGTAGGGGCCTGCAAGTTGTTTTTTCGTTTTTCGATAACTTTTGGTAATTCTTTCAACGAAATTTGTCGTCTTTCACCATCGATAATTGTGTAATATTTTTCTTCTGTCATTTTTTTACTCCTTATTCATCTTTTAGTTCGATTCTGTTAAAAAGGTTTTCTGGCACAGTAAACTTTTCGCCCGCGCCAATGCGGTGTTCATATTCGGTCGGCCAAGACAAATCATGTTCGCCGGCAAAAATATTTTGAATTTTTTCCGCCGCGTCCGGGATAATCGGCGCCGACACACGCGCGAACAAATCAATCAACCCGAAACATTCATTCAAAACCGCCGCCGCGCCCGCCATATCGCCGTTTTTTACCAACGCCCATGGTTCCCGCGCCGTCATATATTCGTTTGCGATTCCGTAAATATCACGCAGTGCGACAATGGATTTCCGAAATTCGCACGCGTCCAATGCCGCGGTCAGTTCCGCAATCTTTGCATTAACCCGGCCCGCCAATTCCGCGTCCGCCGCGTCCGCCGCCGGCACAGTGTCGCCAAAATTTTTCTGCGACAGTTTGCACACGCGCGACACAAAGTTGCCAAGCAAACCGTTCAAATCTTTATTCACAATTTCCGCAAACCGCGTCATTGTAAAGTCAGTATCGTCGCTTTCGGGTGCGGACGCCAACAACGCATAACGCCAACAATCAGACGGTGCGATGGAAAGCGCCGCATCAAGGAAAATTCCGTTGCCGGTTGACTTTGAAATTTTTGCGCCGTTAAAGTTCAAAAAGTTTTGACCCTTTAACACATCGACGGTTTTCCAATTGTCGTCCATCGCCAATTCTTGGGCCGGGAAAAACACAGAATGGAAAGACACGTTATCTTTGGCCATAAATTGTGTATAGTGGCAATCGGGATTTTTCCACCACGACGCCCAATCCGGATTTGCAATCTGTGAAATTGAAACATAGCCCCATGGCGCGTCAAACCATACATAGAAAACCTTGTCTTCGTATCCCGGTTTGTTCACCGGAATTCCCCATTTCAAATCGCGCGTAATTGGGTTGTCGTGCAAACCTTCGTCCAACCATTTGTTCGCAATGGTAATCGCCGTCTTTGGCCAACCCACACGCGAATTTATCCATGCGCGCAGTTTATCTTGCATTTTGCTTAATTTAAAATACAAATGTTTTGTTTCGCGCATTTCAACGGGCGACGAAGGGTCAATCGCGCTATGCGGATTAATCAGTTCGTCCGGGTCCAACGATGCGCCGCATTTTTCGCATTCGTTTCCATACGCGCGTTCATAACCGCACCGCGGACATGTCCCAATAACATACCGGTCGGCCAAGAACTTTTTTTCATTTACCGAATACGGCTGGCGCGAAGATTTTTCTTCTATCATGTTTTGTTCTTCCAACCGATTGAATAATTCGTGAATAAGTTTTTCATGTTGGGGGGTATGTGTGCGGCCATACAAATCAAAAGACAAATTAAAATCACGAACGGCGGCCAAATGATTTGCACGATATTTTTCAACATAATCTTCGACAGACATATTTTCGCGCGCCGCGCCAATCTCACTCGTTGTGCCATGTTCGTCAGACCCGCCGATATAGAGCACATCACGCCCCATCGCGCGACAAAACCGCGCATACACATCGGACGGCAGCAGGCAACCAACCAAATGCCCAATGTGCAGGTTATTATTAACGTAAGGTAGCGCAGATGTTATAAGATATTTTTTGCCCATTTTGTTATTCCTTTTCGTAAAAAATGACGCCAAACGGGGCGTCCATCCGAAACCCGTTTATGTTTTTCACAAAATTATATCTGCATTCGTTTCATTTTTAACTCTCCGGAATCTCGCCAAAAACTCGTGGACTGCCACCCGAAGCGTCATAGACGCGAAAGATGGTGGGTGGTATTGGACTCGAACCAACGACCTTTACGATGTCAACGTAACGCTCTAACCAACTGAGCTAACCACCCAAAGCAAGGGGCATTATAACAGACAATTTCTCAAATGCAAGGATTTAGTATTATTGTTCCTGGGGGATGTAAAGATTTGCGTTTATTTCCGGCCCCGCCCGAAACGTTCCCGATCCAGACGCTTTGAAATCGCGGCCGATTGTGTCATACATTCCAACATCGTTCCCATGTCTTGCCGGCACAAGGTTTTGAATAAGTTCCCCATTTCTGTACACCTTATAACTTTTAATGCTGCCGTTAAAATAATACCCGTAAGATCCGCCATAATACCGCGCAAACAAATAATTGTTTGCTGTATTTGTAAATGAAAACGGTGTGAAATTAACGGTGTTATTATCTATGCTAAGACGTCCCGATACAAAATCGTGAACAATTTTATGCCAATTTGTATCCACAGGTATATTGGTGTTGACTTTGGTGTTTGTTGAATCATAGGCGTAATATGTTTGATATGCATAAAACGCGCTGCTTTCCCCGGTTTCGTACACCCCATATATGGCACCATATCCTGTCGCAGAAGAATTTTTAAATTCCGTTTCAACGACATCTGTCCCGGCAAGTTTTATTTCTGTATCAATCCATTGTGTGCCGTCGGATTCAATCCATTCCAATGGTGTGTAACCGGTCGGTAAAAGTGTGTTATCCGTCGTTGGATTATGTATCGAATAAACCCAACAAAGGTCTGTATCGGGTTTAAATTCCTTACATTTAAATTCGTTATCAAGTCCGGTCTTTAATGCCGCATTAAATGTTTTCGCATCGATAAGGTTGTCCGCTTGTTCGGTGTATGTGCCGGTGGCCTGATAAATCCCCTTTTGCCCTATTCCGCCCGGCTGTCCGGTATATGTGACGGCGGTGTGGTCGTTGACGGCGGCGATGTCGTCTTGTTTCTGATTTAATTTTGTATTAACGCCACCAACCATGGGAAGTGATGTGTCGGTTGTGTCGCTGCCCAAATCGGATTTAACTGTGCGTTTCTGCACCGTTCCGGCCGAATCGGTGTATTCCATGGCTTTATTCGTGTCCACGCCAAATTTGTTTTGTCGCGTACTAAGTTCATGTTCGACATATTTTAATGACGTCGCGGTTTTCCGGTCCGCCGCTTCTTCGGCAAACGCTGGCAGTACCGCCGCAATCAACCCGAACAATAAAAACTTTTTTAAATGCATATCGCTCTCCCTTTTTCGTTTTAATAACCACTAAAACAAACACCGCAATGGAAACCAAGCGGTCGGGGTGTTAGCGTATCACTCAAAACCAAATGATTGTCGACTTTTGGCAAAGCCTGTTGTATAACCGACGCACCCCGAACCTTTTTATTCGGGGAAAACATAACGATGCAAAATTACAGAAAATTGTCGGATTACGATGTATTCTAATAATTCTGCACCGGGTTTGATAGAGCACGCTAATGCCCCGAACCAGATTCCCATCTAGTTCAACGCTATTCTATCAGAACACACCAAAACGGGTCAAGGATTTTTTAGTGGTATTTTGCAAACGGGCCGTCGGGACCGGCTTACTTTTCACTTTTCTTTTATATTTTTTACTATTATAATGCGGGCATGTTAAAAATGATAAAATCTTTGATGATGCCACGCGCAACGAAAGTGACCGCGGGCGAATTGGCGGAAATGTTCGGTTTGGAACTGCGCGGAAATCCGAACACCGTTATATCGGGCGTTGCGCCGATCGCGGACGCGCGTGCGGGTCAAATTGCGTTCTATTCGACGGAACAGAACAGCAATGCGTTCAAGATTTTACCCGTATCTGTTTTGGAAAATACGCGCGCAAGTGTGATTTTATTGCAACCGGAAATGGTGTCGCATGCGCCAAATGGTGCGACGCTGTTGGTGTGCAACAGCCCGCGCGGCGAAATCGTAAAAATTTTGGGTGTGGTCTATCGCGAACCGCCGCGGCGCGGAATATCTTCCGACGCGGTTATCGAACGTGGCGTGTTCTTTCGCAATCGGCGCAGTGTTTATGTCGGTCAATTCGCAACAATCGAATCCGGCGCGGTTATCGAACCGGATGTGAAAATTTACCCGAATGTATATATCGGTCGTAACGTCACGATTGGTCGCGGAACGGTCGTTCATTCGGGCGCACATATTGAAAACGCAACAATCGGCGCGGATTGCGTAATTCACAATGGCGCATCAATTGGCAAGGACGGATTCGGCTATACCCGCCAAGACGGCCACAATGTCTTTATTCCGCACGTTGGTCGCGTTGTTATCGGCAACCGCGTGTCAATCGGTGCAAATTCCTGTGTCGATAGGGGTGCGCTTACTGATACAATGATTGGCGACGGGACCAAGGTGGATAACCTTTGCCAAATCGCGCATGGTGTTGTGATTGGTCGCGAATGCTTTTTGGCGGCGGGCGTCGGAATCGCGGGCGGTGTTAAAATCGGCGACCGCGCATTGCTTGCCGGGCATGTCGGCGTTGCCAACGGGGTCAAGATAGGTAATGATACCGAGGTTGGCGCGAACAGCGGCGTTTTCCGCGATATTCCGGACGGCGGTCGCCATATGGGCTATCCGGCGATGCCCGGGACGGAATTCTTGCGCCACTATGCGTGGGTAAAAAAACATATGAACGATTAATCAAAAGGGAACAAAATGATTGATGCAACGGGTATAGAACGTGTTATTCCACATCGCGGCCACATGCGACTGGTTGATGAAATTCGCGAATTTACGGATAAAACCGCGACGGGCATAAAGTATGTGCGCGACGACGAATTTTGGTGCGCGGGTCATTTCCCGGCAAAATCAATCATGCCCGGCGTGTTGATAGTAGAGGCATTGGCCCAAACCGCGTGCTTTACGATACTGAATGCAATCGGAAACAACGGCGGCAAAGCATTGGGCTATTTCGTCACAATCGAAAACGCAAAGTTCACACATATGGTCGTGCCGGGCGATGTGTTGGAATTAAAGATAGAAGAAGTTGGCGCAAAAATGAAGCTGCACAAATTCGTTGGAAACGCGTTTGTAAATGGCAAACGTGTCGCAACGGCAACCTTTTCCGCCATGTTGGACAACGACCCACAGATTTAAATCGTTATTCCCAAAAATACTTTTGCGCCTTCACCGATTAGAAATGCGGCGAAGCGTAAGCGAAGACGGACGCGCCTGCGTTTTATTGAGCATTGGATGATATTGTTTGTATAAAGTGAACCGGCAAATCTGAACAATTAATAGTCCCTCCTTCAGATATATTTGCAGTATACTCTGCATAATACATAGCGCAATTACTTATATTCGCACATAAATGTTCGTTTACGTATGCCTGGGGGGAAATACCATCTGGCATATTAACAGCATACTCTGTGTTAATAAAACCTGACTGAGTATTAATGTTTGTGACACTATGTCCCGCTTGCCGTTTGAGTATACTGAACCTGTTGTTACCTTTTTCACATAAAGAGCACCATTTATCCGAAAAAGTTCCACCACAGAAATTCAAGGCAAAATCTACAATTTCGCTATCTGATGCATCCGTTTCATATGTATAATATTTTACAAGTTCACCATACCGAGAATTTAAGTTAATAAGGTTAAAATATGGTTCTTGTTGTGTGCCACCCCCCGGATTTGTTGCGAGAGAGGCAATGGCTTCTTGAACAGCGCCCGCAGTAATCAATTGGTCTTCGTCCTCCATGTTTTCTAAACTTGTTGCTATCATTGTTGGTCTTATACGAACTTCTTTTGCATTAGATGAATTGGTGTGCAATTCTATATAATCGCTACCGATGGCAATAGGGGTCCACCCACCATTTGGGGCACCAAGACTTAACGTTGTTGATTGGTCTTGTTTTTCATTCAGGGCGTTTGTTACGATTTTATTTTGTACGGGGTGTGTACTGGTTGTGGATAGGTTTCCGTCAACGACAATAACATCGTCGCCACCAATTACAACGTCACCAACATGAACAACGACCAAATTACCGTTCGGGTCGGTCCAGGTCATATTTCCCCTATCGTCAAGTTGGGGCAATTTTTTGATTACACTCGATAGTAAATTATCTATTTCTTCCTTTGTGTATGTTTTGGATTCGACGCTAGATGTGATTTTATTATCAATATTTGATTCTGTTATGACTGTGCTTTGTTCTGCCTTGGCATCGACGAGTTTAGCTTGTAATTCTTCAATTTGTGAATTGATTTCGGCAAGGTCTTGTTTGGCGGCTTCTTGGTCTTTTATTGGCTTGGATTTCGAACTTTTGAAAAGTTTGGCTATTGCCATACGCGCTTCGGTTGATTCGTTTTTAACGGGTGTGGCAACAGATGTTGCATTGGACACAGGCGTTGTTTTTAATGTTGGGGCGCGCAGTGTTCCGGCGCGCGCCGATGTGATTGCTTGGGGTGTTGAATTTGTATTGTTTCCTGTTTTGGGCACCCGCACCGATGCCGCACCAAACGCCGCGGTTGTTATTGTGACAAGTGCTGTCGTGGTGAAAAGTGTTTTGGCCTTCATTTTTTCTCCTTGCCTTCGTGCTAGGTAAACAGGACATAAAACAGCCCCGAACCAGATTTCATGGATTCAACGTTATTGTATCACAAAAAATGGACAATGAAAAATATATAATTTTGGTTGCGTTTTTGAACACCGTCATACCGCGGAAACGCGGTATCGTGTCGAACTTTCTGTGAATTTGCTATACGGATGAAACCACCCACAAAAATGTTACACATTTTTGTGGGGCTCGGTACTGCGGTATGACGGTGATTCTTAAATCGTTATTCCCAAAAACACTTTTGCGCCTTCGCCGATTAGAAACGCGGCGAATGTGACAAGAAAGCATACCGAAAGCATTTCAATAAATGCCGGCCAGAATCTCTGGGCGTTTAGTTTTGATTTAAGAAAATTGAAAAAGAATATTATCGCGACCGCCACAACATAGGTCATGATTGTTGCGATAATTGTATTCGACGTGAAAACAAACGGAACCAGCAGCATGCCGGCCGTTGCAACATATGCGCCGCCCGTCATAAACCCGCGCGCGGCCGCAATGCGCACGTTGCCACCCGCCTTTTGCGACAGGTATTCCGACGCCGTCATTGAAAGCCCCGCCGACATTGCGGCGATTGTCCCGGTCAGCACGATGACATATTGCGTTGCGTCTGCGAATGCAAGTCCCACAACCAGCCCCAGCGTCGAAACCAACGCATCGTGCATGCCCAAAACCAATGATGACCAAAAAGAATCTTGCGAAGTCATGTAAAAAATTTACCCCATTTTCATGGGGCAAATATACAAGATTAAATTCATATTTTACCATGTTGGCGCATGGTCGCCTTCCTTTACAATCGGGCGTTCGTCTTCCCACACCGAAAGACCGGTTTTAATATCGGTAAGTGTCATTTGCAAATAATATTCTACGCGCGTATCAATCGATGAAAACCAACCAGATTGCAATTTCATATTACGCTGAATCATCTTTCCTGAAAGCGACATGTTCGGCGCAACCAACGTTCCCTTTTGTGCGATTGTTGATTGGTCATATTCGTCATCACCGCGCGCCGCACGCACCGCATATGTTGATGTGTCTTCGGAGTAATCGTTATTTTCAAACGCGGTTGAAACCTGCGCCCGACCAGAATTGATAAGCGTCATGCGAATTTTTTTAACCAAAATATCCGTATCGAACCGCTGCATAGTATCGTTTTTTATTTCACCGATTCCAATCACCGGATTTTTTACGCGTGCAAACGCGCCACTGGCCAGCATAGATTTAGTCATGGCTTCTGCGGTTTGTGTCCAATCGCGATATTCCAATTCCATTACATGTTGCATATCGGCAACTTCCTTTTCGTCGTTCAAATCAACAACGCGCACTTCGCCACAGCCAACCAATGCGGCACATAGCGCAAACGGTAAAAGTTTTTTCATGTTTTCTCCTTTTTATTTTGTTTTCATTATTTTTATATCTTGCCGGCCGTCCGCCAACCGAACATAGACCAAATAATTTCCGGGCGTTTCAATATTAACCTTTGCAATAACATTACCATGCGATTTTAAATCAATCAAGCCATTGTTCTTCACGCGCAGCACCGAAATAGTTTTCGGCAGTGTCGCCCACGTCCGCACCTCTGCATTCGTTGTCGATTCAGAATAAATCAGTGACAACAACCCCAAGATTTGCGCCGCATCGGAATCAGAATTAAACATCGTTGCCTGTAATGCCGCACGTCCCGCCGCCGCGGCCACCGCACGCAGAACTTCATTTGTGTGATATTCGTTATATTCCGTCATAAACATTGCGTCAACATTCGCGATTTGTTCCGCGCCGTCAATCGTGACGTTTCCATTCAACAAAATCGGCTGCGATACTGCGACCGTCACCAACGACAACCCCTTGTCCACCACCAATGGCAAACTGGTGCGTCGTTCGGTCAGTTTCGGCGCGAACCCATCTTCGATAAAAATCCAAATGGTGTTTTTGGGTTTCTTTTTTGATTGCGCCAAATTTAAATCGTCCACAACGAACCCGTTTTCCGGCACCATGCCATGCGCACGCCCAAGGTATGTCACCGCATCATTAAAATCGCCCGCTGTTAGAAAGTAAATACCCGACAAATACATCAGCGCCGGATTCATAATATCGCGATACGCGGCCCACCGTTCTATTTTGTCCGCGGTTTCTGTGTGTTCTGCGATTTCTTTCTGGTTGGATTCAACAAGTTTTTTATACGCGACCGACATGTTTTGTTGTCGCGCATAAGATTGATTGATAATCACACGTGCGTCGTTCCATCGCCCGTCCGCAATCGCCGCCCATAACTGATAATAAGACACAAATAATGTGTCCATCATAAACGGCCGATAATCATTTGCGTTTGCGCCGAATGCAAAGTTCGTCGCTTCGCGCCAAAAATCGCCAGATGTGACGTCCGTATTTTTCCGATTGAATTCTTCGTACATTGCGTCCGCACCGGCAATGTCGCCGTCGTGAAACTTTTTGTCGGCATTGATTAACAGACCAAGGTTGCCGTCGCCCGCAAATTGTGATTCGCCCGCGGTCATATATGTTCCGCGCACTAAATCCAGGCGCGATTCGACCGCCGCACTGCACCCCGACAACAAAACCAATATCGCCAAGAAACGTGATAGTTTTAACATATTCCTATCTTACAACAGGTGCCAAATCTTTCAACTCATTTGTTTGCGGGTTGTAATAGCGCGGATTTCCATTATATTCCAAAATCGCATGATGCATAGGAATCAGAAATTCCGGCAACGGCGATGACCGCCCCATTTTCATGTATTCTGACATCTTCGGGTCGCTAAACGCCATGCGCATTTCTGCCTTGATTGGACGTTGATACCAACCTTCGTACAATATAACCGCTTCGGCCGGTTTTCCACCAACAGTGACTTTCAGTTTCATAAGGTCGAACTCACTAAACACCGGTTCTTCCTTCTTTTCTTTCTGTTCTGTTTCCTTGCCGTCCGGGCCTTTGACCTTTTTCTTTTCGGTTGTTATCTTCATTGGCATCATTTTTGCAAATCGCACAGCGGTATCGATATCGTTTTGGCGGAACACAATCTTTGCCGCCGTTGTTGACATAATCGTTGCCGCCGCATCCGCACCGTATCTCTCTTGAATCTGGTGAATGTCCTGACCGATGAACAGATACGATATCTGCTGACTACGACCGACATCGGGCCCTTGGATAACGGCCTGCATCTTTTGCATTTTTGGCATTTCATCAAGCAAGAATAACACCGGATACGGTCCCATTTTTTCGCCACTGCGCCCGACGTGATCCGGTGGATTGGCAAGCAAGAAATTCGACATCGTTTCAATAAACATTGCGGTAATTGGATTTAACGCCTTGGCATCAACCATGTTGATGGACAGATACACCGTCACCGGCTTCATTTTTCCGTCGCGTGGGTCAACCATTCCGCGCATATCGGCAAAATGAAAGTCCGAATGCGACGTCCGATTACGAACGGCGGCGTTGCGGAATATGGCAAGTCCGGTCAATATTGTTGAAATAATTGACCCGCGTTCGGTTGCCGGTGTGTTGGCCAATTTAGTAAGTTCCGCCACCGCACGATTTGAATACGCGAACGCGCGACATTCGGCCACCGCACCTTCCAACCAATCTTTCATTGGGTCCGCCATCATAACCGTTTGATCACCCTGCTTTTGTCGTTCTGCTAAATTTGCCGCAACGGCAATTTGCGCTTCGGTAATCCAATCAAGCATCATGGAAAATGACGCCTCTTTTCCAAGCCACATTTGCGGTATGTTTGCCCACGTTCCGATATGCACGTAATTCATCGCGTTTAATTCGCCATTCTTCAACAGGCCCATCGCTGCAAAGGCATTTGGGTCATTTACCATTGAAAAATAGTAATCGGAAAGCACCGCCGCGTCTTCGGCATCAAATGTTCCGGATTGAAGTCGGCCATAGAAATAATCGTCCGCCTTGGCACGTTCGATTTTCGAAACGATGAATTGAATAAACCCGGCAAGCCCCGCCCGCCCAGATTGTGTCCAGTGTGGGTCGGCACTGCTGCCCGTTGCATCGGGGACAAGTACATCGCAAATATAATCGACATACAATTCGCGTTGTTCAATGCTAAACGGTATATGCCCCGGCGAAAGCGGATTCCACGACGGATAATAAATACCCTTTTCTGGTTCGTCTTGGCCCGCCCAATTCATAATGAATACCGGACCAACCCGTTCCGAACGAAAGCCACTGGACTTTTCGTCGATTTCCGGTTTTGGGTCGTTTATAATCATCGACACATTTTGGCATTCAAAAATCGTAGGCAACGCAATAGCCTGGGTTTTACCGGTTCCCGGGGGCGCCAAGCACAAAACAGATAATGTTTTTGGTAGTTTCAATGGCTTTTTCTTAAAATACCCAAGTACCATCATGAAACCATCAAACAGGCCCATTTCTTTGACGTCTTTCTCGTTCGCTTCACGCCCAGATTTTTTGTCGAATTCGTCCTTTCCGTTCGGATTGAATTCTTTCTTTAACGTATCATCGACCAAAAGGTAATACGCCAACACCGGAATCAGTGGCACAATGCACGCAAAATCCGGGTGCATAAGACACCTTACAACCCAATATGGAATTTCCGCAACGACCGATAGGCCCGCGCTTTGAAACATGTTGGTTAAATAGATTTTCATCCAATTCGCGGTTGCCGGCGACCAACCATATCGCCACAAATGTTCAAACAAAAACGAAAAGCAAAACACCAACGCGCATATCAACCACACGCCAATCGACCAACGCAGAGCCCAAAAAACCTGGGCCATGGGGGTTTGTTCGTGTTCTTTATATGCGCTGGATTTGAAAATATTCAAACCCTTGCTATCTTTGCCCGCAGATAAAATCTTGAACTTTTGAACCATCGTGTTATGATTATATCAGAAAAAAGAAAAACAATAAAGCATGGAAACGAATTTTATATGAAAAATATTCCGCGCATTTTTATCGACCATGAAATCAAAACCGGTGACAGTTTCCCGGTGGATAAATCGGTGTCGCACTATTTGTCGCACGTTATGCGTACCAATAAATGTATTGTTTTTGGGCGCGGCCACGAATTTAACGCCGAACTTGCGACGGATGGAAAAACTATGACGGTTGGGGCGGATACCGGACACGCGGACGTCGTTTCCGATATAACACTTTATTTCGCGCCGATAAAGCGCACCGATGATTTGATTGCGATGGCGACCCAGATGGGGATAAAAAAATTCGTGCCGGTGATAACCGAACACACCGTAAATCATCATGTTAATTGGGAACGTATGCGCAAGATTGCGATTGAATCCGCCGAACAATCAAATTGCAACAGTGTCCCTGAAATTGCCGCGCCGATAAAGTTTGATAAATTAAACCTGTCGTCGCTTTGCTTTGCGGACGAACGTTTTGCATATGGCGACAAACCCGCACCGGAAAACCCAACGGACGCGAATGCGATTTTGGTCGGACCCGAAGGTGGTTTTTCTGAATCTGAATTTGCGGCATTGGACGCGGCGGGCGCGATTCCGATGTCACTTGGAAAAACAATTCTGCGTGCCGAAGTTGCCGCGGTCATAGCCATAGAAAAGATACGAAAATGAAAATACGAATTGCAAAATTTATTGCCGACAGTGGTATAACATCGCGCCGCGGTGCGGAACAAATGATTGCCGACGGCAAAGTCATTGTGAACGGTGTGCCCGCGACAACGCCGGTAATGTTTGTTGATGACGCGGACGAAATAGTGGTGAACGGTAAAAAAATCGAACCGCGCACAGATACGGAACTTTACGCGTTTCACAAACCAATCGGCACAATGACAACTACGCGTGACCCGCGCGGCCGCAACACTATCTATGATATTTTGCCGCGTGAATATCGCCATTTGCGTTATGTCGGGCGGTTGGATTTTAAAACAACCGGATTGTTGCTTATGACGAACGACGGATTGCTTGCGCGGAAACTGACCGCGCCGAACGCGAATATTCCACGTGTCTATATTGTTGATGTCGCGGGAAACAACATGTCGAAATTGGACAAGGCACGCAAAGGTATCACCATTGACGGAATAAAATATCGCCCGATGAAAATTGAAATATTGCGCGATAAAAAATTACGCGTCACCGTCACCGAAGGTAAAAAGAATGAAATCCGCATTGTGTTAAAGCATTGTGGGTTGCCAGTGCGAACACTGCACCGCGTTATGTATGGCCCGATAAGCATAAAAGATATCCCGACGGGAAAAATTGTTAAATTAGATGAAAAAACAATTGACGACTTTATAAAAACTTATCTATAATCACGACATAAGGAAGGGAGATTTTGCATGAAAAAGAAAACTACAAAACAATCCAAACCCAAAGCCGCCGCTTCGCGCAAGGTTAATGTAAAGGTCGCACGTCGCACGAATAATGTTTCGTCGTGGTCGATGTCGATTTATGTTTATTGGTTTATAATCTTGTTCTTTATCGCCGCAACGTTTTTCATACTGGGGCGCAGTCAGTTTTCGGCCACGCCACGCGGTGGATTAAAGAACGGAATCTCCGAAGAAGTTTTGATGCGCGCAAATGATTACTATAATCGCGGCAAAGAAGAAATCTTGGCCGGTAATTTGGAAGGTGCCATCGCCGATTTAACGTCCGCAATAACAACCGATAAAGATATGACGGACGCATATATCCTGCGGGGCGAGGCATATATGCAGGCCGGCGATTACAGCGCGGCATTAAATGATTTTGATGCGGCAATCGAAATGGATTCACAAAATTCTGTGGCGTATTATGACCGTTCCTTGTTGAACACGCGGTTGGAAGATTTTAATGCCGCGATGAACGATATTAACAACGCACTTGCCACATATGCGGCGAATCCGAATGAATTTTTACAGTTGCGTGATTTGTATGCGAAACGCGGTCAATTAAACCTTTGGCAAAAAAATTGGGAAGGCGCGATTGCGGATTATACCAATTCGCTTGCGCGGCCCGAAGGTATAATAAGTCCGTCGGTTTATGCCGAACGTGCCGAAGCATATACCGCGGTTGGAAATTATGCCGAAGCGGTTAATGATTATACGGCGGCGATTCGCGTGATTTCTGAACAGATTCAGGGTGCAACGACCATAGAACAGAAAGAAGATCTTTCTATGCGTGCGATGAATTATTTTGAAAAATCCGCGGCGTTGAATTTAAGTTTGGGTAATTCTGTATCTGCGCGGTCTGATTTGGAATCGGCATATCAAATCGCAACGTCATTGAATGACCCAGAAACCGTCGAAAGATTCCAAAGATTATTGGAAGAATTAGAAAAGTAAGTTTTGTCCAAAACATAAAAGACCACCGTTTCGGTGGTTTTTTCTTTAGAACGTTGCGCGCAGACCCGCAGCGACAAATGGTTCGCGGCGCGACATACCAATCGATGTCCATGCGTCGATATAGCGATTGTATTTATACCGAAATGACGCAACGGTTGTGTGGTCGGCATAATCCGGCGCCCATTCGTGCCATATACCCGTTTCTGAAAATAAATACGAAAGCGATAGGGTATAATTCAAAATATCATAACTGATACCCGCGCCGGCAACAATACCATCGGACACTGTGCCGATTGGGTTTTTATCATACACCGCGCGCCCGGTCAGTGCGAAAATCCAACTGTTGTATTGCACATTCGCGCCGATTCCAACCTGTGCCCGCCAATCTGCGGTGACGATTGGACTAAATGTATCGGTTTCATATCCGTCGGGCGAATCAATAAACGACGCTCCCAGTGAAAACGCATATTTCGTTTTTGATGCAGAATGTTTTATTTTTATTCCCGTATCGATATTCATTTTATAGTCACCGGTAATACCGGCAACCGAAACACCATATTGCAAATTTGGATTATGTGCCGCAACGATATTCATGCGCAGCGCTTCGGATCCAACTGTTATTTCGGGGTTTGCGATAACGGGCCCGTCGGTTCCGACCTTGCGATAAAGCAAAGAATCATGATTTAATCGCAACCCACCAACGTCCGGCAACCCCAATCCCAATTTGTGCGCAACCGAATCCGTAAGACCAAATTCCACGCGCCCAACACCGCGCCATTGCCAAAAACCGAATGCTTCATGCCAATATTTATCTTCATTGATTGCGATTTCATCAATCATATACACCGCGCCAAAAGTGTGGTCTTTAACACCTTCGTACGTAATCTGTGTGCGAACGCGAAAATCGCCAAGAAAATCCGGCTTGTTAAAATCCGGTTCTATAATTCCGGCGGTGCCATAACCGGTAAGTGCGAAATTAAAATCGCCGGCACGATAAGATATTGCGTTTGCGCACGACGGTGCCGCGGCGACGGTCAAAATCGCAAGTATTGAAATTGTTTTAATTTTGTTTGTCATCTGGGTTTTCCGTATCGTTAATGATTGCTTCGCGTAATTTGTTATATGCGCGTTCTTCGATTTGACGCACGCGTTCGCGGGAAACGTTATACTTTTTTGCCAACGCGTCCAATGTGAGTGCCGGTTCACTCAGTCGCCGCGCGCGCAAGATTTCGCGGTCGCGTTCCGGGAGTGCCGCCAAATGTTTTTTAAGCAACGCCCCACCCCGTCGCATAAATTCAGACCGTTCGACATTTTCTACAATATCTGTTTTCGCGTCGGCCATATTTGATAACATGTCGGCGCCGTCTTGTTCGGCACTGCGTGCCGGCGCATTAAGCGATAAATCGCGCGCAACAATTCGTGTGGACATGCGTTTAACATCTTCGGCGGGCACATTCAGGTAATTTGCAATTTTTTCCGCCTGGGTTTCAGACAAATTGCCGTCCATAATCCCCAACGCCCGTTTTGCGCGGGCCAGGTTAAAGAACACGCGCTTTTGATTCGCCGAAGTTCCGATTTTCACAATGGACCAATTATTCAAAATGGTTTCATAAATTTCGGCGCGAATCCAAAACATGGCATATGTCGAAAACCGAAAACCTTTTTCAGGGTCGAATTTTTGCAACGCCTGCATAAGGCCCATGTTACCACTTGCCACCAATTCTTGAACCGGAATGCCATAGTTTCGAAAATCATACGCAACGGACACAACAAGTCGTAAATGACTTACCAACAATTTTTCTGCGGCGTCATTATCATGATTTTGCACCCACCGCGTGGCATAGTCATATTCTTGTTCGGCGGATAAAATCGGAAATTTAGCAATCGTTCGAATATAGTTCGCAAAACCCGCGTCATCGCCGGCGCCAATCGTCGCGATATTGGTGCCTGATTTTATTGGTAAAGCTTCCTTGATTTGTTCCGTCATTATGTTTATAGTATAGCAATAAAATAGAATTTATCAAGGTGTCATAAAAATACAGGAGATTTAAATGGCAAATATGTTGGAAAGAAATAAAAAAGTCAAAGCCCCACAAAAAACAATGCAAGAACACGCCGAAGACGCACTTTATCGCGAAGTATGGGAAGATGTGAATAATGAAAAAACTCAACAGTTCCTTAAAAAATATGGGCGTTATTTGATTGCGGGCGCAATTGCCATTATGATTGTTGTGACGGGTATTCAAATTGGTATTCGTTCGCATAATGCCGCGCGTATGGCGGTTGCCGCAAATTATGAAACGGCAATTGAAAATTCTGATGCGAATGCGTTGGTCGGCATATCACAAAACACATCGGGCGCAACATCTGATTTGGCATTATTCCAAGCATATGTTTTGGATAAAGATGTAAAAAAACTTGAAGAATTGGTTGCCAATGGTAAAACGGCGGAATTTCGTGACCTTGCGCGGTTGCATATAATTGCGCTGCGTGGTGATGAAATGGATGCGGACGCGGTTGCGGAATATTTGGCGCCATTGGATACAAAAAAATCGCCGTTCTATTACACCGCGGCGTTGACGGTTGCCCGTAAATATATTGCGTCGGAAAATAGGACAGCGGCCAATAAGTGGCTTGATAAAATACTTGACGATGCCGATGCACCGGCGGTAATTCGTGCGGACGCGGAAACATTAAGATAGGAATAAACGCAAATGAAGAAAACCGCGCTTTTTATGATTGGTTTTGTTGCACTGTGCGCGTGTGATAAACATGACCCGATTTTGCCGGGCGAACGAACCAATATTTTTGCAACTGAAAAAGTGCGCGTTTTAAATACAGCGGTTCCAGATGTGGCGGAAAATATCGAAGAAAGTGCGGTCAATGATTGTCCGTATCGGTTGGACACGCAAAATACAATCTGGGACGGCGATAAGAAAATATTTGCCGGATTCCCAACCAATAATTATGTTCGTGGGCAAAAAAATCCGGTGTGCGATGGTGGATTCGTTTATGCGGGGCTGTCCACCGGTGAATTGATAAAGGTGAATCCACAAAATCGCCAAATTGCATGGATTGCAGATGTGTATCGCCAAAGCAATATGACCGGTGGCGCGTCCGTTTTGGACATTATTGCGCCGATTCAAATTTATAAAAAATATGTGTATGCGGGCGGCCTGGGGGGCGCGTTCTGCAAGATTTCTGATGCGACCGGTGCGACCGCATGGTGCGCCGATATTGGTGTGGAACATGCCTTTATAATTACAAATGATACCGCGTATGTTTTGGATACGGATAATAATTTAAATGCGGTTCGTTTGCGCGACGGCGCGTTTTATTGGCGTACACCGGTTAAAAAATCCGCCGCGCCACAATACAAAAATAAAACGATTATCGTCGCCAACGAAAAATTCGACGCCGAAAGTGGAAAGTTGATTAAATAAGTGGGAAAACAACTCTCACTAACCACTTACACTAACCACTAAATTAATACATCGTTTGCAAAATATGCTTGTTCTTATCAAGGTTCGACAACATGCGACCGCTGCCACGTGCAACACACGCCAACGGGTCGTCAACCAAGAACGCCGGCAATCCCGTTGCGGCACGAATCGCCGCATCCAACCCGCGCAACAACGCACCACCGCCGGTCATTGCAATACCCAAATCGGCAATATCAGAAGACAGTTCGGGTGGTGTTAATTCCAACGCGTGCCGCACCGTATCGACAATCTTGGTCACCGTTTGCGCCAACGCAGACGCAATTTGTGATTCGGTTATCACCGTTTCGCGTGGCGTTCCCGAAAGCAAATCGCGCCCTTTGATTTTCATAGAGAGTTCGTTCGCCTTGTCCTTTGGTGAAATCGCCGTTCCGATTTTCTTTTTGATTTCTTCGGCGGTATTTTCACCAATAAGTAAATTTTTATTCTTGCGCACGAATTCGATAATATCCAAATCCATCTGGTCGCCGGCGGTCCGAACCGCATTAGAATACACGATTCCACCAAGTGACATAACCGCAACCTCGCTTGTGCCGCCACCAATGTCCAACACCATAGACCCCAACGGCTTTTCAACCGGCAACCCCGCACCAATTGCGGCGGCGGTTGATTCTTCGACAATATAGACCTTGCGTGCGCCGGCGGCGTCGGCCGCTTCTTGAATTGCGCGGCGTTCAACCTGGGTCGCACATGACGGAACGCATATAATAATAAGTGGCGCGGTCAGTGGACTGCGGTGATGCACCTTGCGAATGAAATATTTTATCATTTCTTCGGCGACTTCAAAGTCCGCGATAACCCCATCGCGCAGCGGACGGACGGCGGTAATAGACCCGGGTGTTCGACCGAACATCTGTTTCGCTTCGGTTCCAACGGCAAGTATTTCCTTGCGCCCCAACAAACGGTTTTCCGCAACGGCCACAACCGACGGTTCGTTTAACACAATTCCGCGTCCCTTGACATAGATTAATGTGTTTGCGGTTCCCAAATCAATCGCCATATCCGCAGAGAAAAATTTCATTAGCCAGTTATACATATATCGCCCCTTTCGAGATAATTTTTCAATACTATAAACGCGGTAAAACGAAAAATCAAGGCCGCCCGATTAAAAAACGTTTTTTATTTGACTTTGATTATATTTTGCTATTATTAGCACCATGCGAGATACAATAAAATCACATGCAGATTTCCATACGACCGACAATGACCCGTCGGCCAAGGCATTGTTCTTTTTCATTCGGGCAAAGCCGGCGCGTTTCCCGCAAAATCCGCGCATTGGGTTTATGGCGACCAAGCATACGTTCAAATTGGCGGTTGAACGCAATCGTGCAAAGAGGCTTTTGCGTGATTGGGTGCAATATCACCATCGGTTAATGGCGCCTGAATTTGATTATATTTTCATCGCACGCCATATGATTTTGGACGCGACGCGACCGGCGGGCCGCATTGCGATGGAAAAGGCCCTGACGCACATTGCGCACAAATACCTTCCGAAATATCTTCCCAAAAAAGCAAAGAAAAATGGAAAAAATTCGTAAGATTCCAACCTATATCGGCCTTGGCCTGATTTGGGTGTACCAACATTTTATATCGCCGGCCTTTGGCGGCCGCGCCGCGTGTCGCTTTACCCCCACGTGCAGTGAATATACAAAAACGGCAATTTTGCGATACGGACTTATTCGCGGTTGCATAATGGGAATGCGCAGAATTTCGCGCTGTCGCCCCGGTGGCGGGTTCGGGTTTGACCCTGTGCCTTGACAATCAATGGTTTTAAGATTAAAATTTATGGGACATAAAAGAATTTTTAAAAAAGGATAAAGAAATGTCATTTCGTTCAACCGTAGAATCCATGTCAAAAATTATGGACGATATGGGGATAACAGAACTTGATTTGGAACGTCAGTTTTTATTTGGCGTTTATCGCAAACATATTCATCTTTCAAAGCAATCGGGCGCGACGGTCGCAATGCCTGCGTTGCCAACGTCCGATGTGGCAAAGCATACAACCAGTGAACCGGCCGATGAAACCACGTCTGGCTATGCGTTGAAATCGCCAATGGTCGGTGTTGCATACCTTGCACCGGAACCGGGGGCAAAGCCATTTACCAAGGTTGGTGCGTCGATCAAGGCCGGCGATACGGTGATTTTGGTAGAGGCAATGAAGACATTCAACCCGATTAAATCTGATAAAGACGGTGTTGTCAAAGAAATCTTGGTGGCGGACGGTGCGGCCGTTGAATTTGACCAACCATTAATAATTATTGAATAAGAAAAATCATGCCAAAAATAAAAAAAGTTTTAATTGCCAATCGTGGCGAAATTGCGTTGCGAATAATTCGCGCGTGCCGCGATATGGGCATTCGAACGGTCGCGGTGTATTCTACGGTCGATAGGAACGCCATGCATGTGCAATTGGCGGACGAATCTGTGTGCATTGGGCCGGGACCATCAAAGGATTCTTACCTTAACGAATCCGCGATATTGACGGCGGCGTTGTTGACCAATGCGGACGCAATTCACCCCGGATACGGGTTTTTATCCGAACGTGCGGACTTTGTGCAAAAGGTTGAACAGCATGGCCTTATATGGATTGGACCCGACGCGGCGATGATAAATAAAATGGGGGACAAGGTTAACGCCAAAAAAACCGCGATTGAATGCGGTCTGCCGGTTGTGCCGGGATCCGATGGTGCGGTCGATACGGTCGAAGATGCATTAAAATGGGCGGAAAAAATCGGATACCCCGTAATGTTAAAGGCCGCGGCCGGTGGCGGTGGTCGTGGTATGCGTCCCGTTATGTCGGCCGACGAAATGACCGAGGCGTTTGAGATTACCAAGAACGAGGCCCGCAGTGGTTTCGGCGACGATACGCTTTATATGGAAAAATTATTATTGCACCCGCGGCATATTGAGTTCCAGGTCTTGGGCGACAAACATGGCGACGTTGTAATCTTTGGCGAACGCGATTGTTCGTTGCAACGCAAGAATCAAAAGGTTATGGAGGAATGCCCCGCCGCCGCACTGACACAAAAACAGCGCGACGATATGATTGAAATTTGCAAAAATGCGGCAAAGAAAATGGGCTATACGAACGCCGGCACGTTTGAATTTATGTACGAAGATGGCAAGTTTTATTTCTTGGAAATGAACACGCGGCTTCAGGTTGAACACCCCGTAACGGAAATGGTTTACGGTGTCGATTTGGTGCGCGAACAAATTCGCGTTGCGGCGGGCGAAAAATTGGGCTATACCCAGGCAAACGTTATCCCGCATGGTCACGCGATTGAATTTCGAATCAATGCCGAAGACCCAACGGACTTTGTGCCCTGCCCCGGCAAAATCACGCTTTATGCGCCGTCGGGCGGCCTTGGCGTTCGCGTGGACAGTGCGGTCTATACCGGATACACAATTCCACCAACGTATGATTCGATGATTGCAAAGTTAATCGTGCATGCGCAAACGCGGTCTGCGTGTATAATGCGTGCGGAACGCGCACTGGACGAATTTGTTATCGAAGGCGTAAAAACAACCATTCCGTTGCAAAAGAAATTGCTTAATAATCGCGACGTCCGCACATTGAACTTTGATAACCATTGGTTGGAAGGTTATCTAAAGAAAGAAAATAAGAAGAAGTGAGTGGCGAGTGTTAGTGCTAGTGATTGGTGCGCGGGGCAACAAAGCCCCGCTTTTTTATTTCCGTCATATCGCGCTATCGGGCCCCGCAAAAAATGCCGTCATACCGCTGTAAAGCGGTATCTCGTCGGAACCGTCGCGGGGTAATTCTCAGAAAAGCCTAAGGAGATACCGCGTCAGGCGCGGTATGACGGCTTGAAATCACCCACAAAAAACGCTATGCGTTTTTTGCGGGGGCCGATACCGCGGGGTGACGTCACTAATACTTCCCACTAATTATTGATTCTGGGGGATATAAATTGTTTCTCCGTTCCAATCTTCTTCCACCGGCGTGGCAAGTGGATAATACACCGTCACCGGTGTTCCTGCGGCGTATTGCCCGGCAAGATAGGCTTCAAAATCGGCAATTGTTGGATAATTAACACGCGACACATTCACCGTAAATGAACCAACACCATCTATACGGGCATAGCGCAAAGCCGACGTTATTGCATCTGCGTTATACTGGTAATTTCCCTGTCTTGGAAAGTTTGAATAATAACCACTAGTTGCCCAATTTAACCACTCTTCTGTTCCGTCCAAAACCTTTACCCCAACGCGTCGTGTGATTTTGTGGGTTGTGGCGTCGTATGAATCGGCATAGTCGCCAACGCGACGCAGAATTAGGTTATCTTGTTGATAAAAAACGGGATAAATCGGATTTTCTGGCGTCGGTGTGCCGTCTTGTGTGACGGTGCCGGTCGCCGAAACGTATTCGGTGTTATTATGTATCGTATAGAGCCAACAAAGGTTGGACACCGGATCGCGGTTATCTTCCCTACATACAAATTCACTATCAAGACCATTCTTTAATGCCGCGTTGAACGTTTTGGCGTCAATCAGGTTGTCGGATTGGGTGGCATACGATTCGCTTGTTTGATAAATTCCTTTCCGCCCTATTCCACCCGGTTGGCCTGTATATGTGACGGCGGTGTGATCGTTAACCGGGCCAATGTCATCTTGCTTTTGATTTAATTTTGTATTCACACCACCAACCATGGGCAGTGATGTGTCGGACGTATCGCTACCCAAATCGGATTTAACTGTGCGTTTCTGCACATCGCCGGCCGAATTAGTGTATTCCATGGCCTTGTCCGCTTCCGCGGTAAATTTATTTTGTCGTGTACTAAGTTCATGTTCGACATATTTTAATGACGTCGCCGTCTTGCGGTCCGCGGCTTCTTCCGCCACCGCCGGCAACACCGCCGCAATTAATCCGAACAACAAAAACTTTTTCAAAAACATTTTCCTCCCCTTTGTTCTTTGCACTAACACTAAGTAAAAAACCACAGAAAACGTGTGGTTGGAGGTTAACGACTATAATGTTCGGAAAATAGTGGGCTTATTCGATATATTCACCGCCCTCCAACCAAATTAGGTTGGAGGTGTTTTATGTCCCCGCGGACACCGAACATTATAAAGGGTCGTTACACCACATCGGCGGAACACCCACCGACAGACCTATTCTATCAAAAAACGGAAATAAAAAACAAGAGAAAAAAGTGGTTAGTGTTAGTGATTAGTGTAAGTGGTTTGTGTTCCGCCTTCGCTGTCGCTGCGCCGCGACTGCGCCAGGGTTTCGCCCCGGCTTGGTGTAAAAGAAACGGGCGCAAATGCGCCCGCACTAATCACTTACACTAACACTTTTCACTATCCTATATCAAACAAGACAATGCGGCGCTGGTGTTCTTTAATAAAAACCATCCGATATGATAATTTGTTAAATACACCGTTATCATAAATATCGCAAAGATACCAACAACAACCGTCACCGCCGCACGCCGGCCGCGCATGCAATACAGTGCGATATTGTAAAACAAAAACAGCACATATAAATCGCCAACGATACTGATTATCCACATGGAAAGGCAATTAAACGCGGCCGCATTCAACGCCAATATTACGGGATATATAAAAAATATCGACGCCAAACCCTTTATCGCAATTTCCCAATCGCGTTCGCCACCCGTTATTTCGGAAACCAACATCAACAGGCCCCCGCCGACAAACAACAATGCGACCGCAACGACCGGAACGATTATAACCGCCGTAAAGACAGAATTTATTGTTATCGTCGCGCCCCCCAGCAATTTCATTCCTAAAACCAGCAGGCCGCCCAACAATCCATATATAAACGCCTTTAACATAGATTCTTCGATATCGCCGTCGGCAACAATTTTTGAAAAGAATCTGCGCGGGTTCACAATAATATCTTTGATAGACCGAAACCAATTTTTTATTTTTTTCATAATGCGCCCCTTTTGCTTCCTTTATTTGATTATTTATATTTTTGCTTTATAATTACAAAAAATCAATGGAAAAACGCATGAAGAAAATTGCCATCGCCGGACGGCCAAACACCGGCAAATCGACACTGTTTAACGCCCTGACGGGGACGCGGGACGCGTTGGTGCACGACCGCCCCGGGGTCACGCGCGACACAATTTGTGGAACAATGACGTTTCGGGCGGATTGCACATTGTGCGATACGGCGGGGTTGGAAAACGCGCGCGCGGGTATTGCCGCCGATTCAACAAACATGGCGATTGATGCGATTTCTGGGGCCGATGCGATTCTGTTTGTCGTTGATGGGCGCGCCGGATTATTGCCCGAAGATATGAACTGGGCGCGCGCCGTTCGTCGCAAAACTAAATCGCCAATATTGTTGTTGGTGAATAAATCGGAATCAGTGCGGCGACTGGGCGATGTGCATGAGTTTTATAAGTTGGGCTTTGGCGAACCGGTTTTGATTTCGGCGGAACATAAACGCGGATTTGATGAAATTTTCGAATTTATAAATCGTGTTGCGCCGGAAACGGATTCCATGGCGGCAAAACCTGAAGAAAGTCGCATAAAGATTGCAATTTTGGGACAACCGAATGTCGGAAAATCAACCCTGGTTAATCGTGTGTTGGGTGAAAACCGCCAAATTGTAAAGGACGAACCCGGTGTGACACGTGATACGGTTAAAATCCCGGCGCGGTTTTATGGACGCGAAATATTATTGATGGATACGGCGGGATTGCGGCGTAAATCCAATGTGCGCGACGATGTTGAAACGCTATCTGCGCTAAAATCGATTGACGCCATAGACAAGGCGAACGTCGTTATCTTGGTCGTTGACGCCACGCGCGATATTGAAAACCAGGCGTTGGGCATTGCCGCGCGTGTTTACGACGCCGGAAAAATTCTGTGCGTTGCGTTGAATAAATGGGACCTGGTGCCGGCGGAAGAACGCGATGAAAAACTGTTGAAACTTAAACACCATTTTGCGAATTCGTATCATCAGATAATAAAGCCGATGATGTTGGCGATTTCTGCGGAAACCGGAACCGGCGTTCAAAATATGTTTAAACGCATTTACGAACAATGGGACATTTCGACTGCAACCGCACCAACAAGTTTGATAAATAAAATCATCGCGGAATTGGTTGAAAAGCGGCAACCGCCTATGTCGCGCCTTAAACGCCCGATGAAGATAAAGTTCGCGTCACAGACCGGCCGGCACCCAATGCGCATTACGATAAATGTTGGTGGCGCGTCGGACATACCGGAATCATATACGCGATACCTGCGCCGCGGAATTGCGAACGCGTTGCATTGGGAACATTTGCCGATAGTTATCGAATATAAAAAATCAGAAAACCCGTTTGACTAAATCCTTGAATTTTAATAATGGTCTGCTATGCTGATGTGCAAAAGGAAGACGGTATGGATACCAATTACACTGTTTTGGCGCGAAAGTATCGCAGTCAGGATTTTCAATCTCTTATTGGCCAAGATGTTTTGGTTAAAACACTAACGACCGCAATTAAAACCGGCCGCATTGCACACGCATATATTTTCACCGGAATTCGTGGAACCGGAAAAACCAGTACTGCACGTATTCTGGCCAAGGCGTTAAATTGCCTGTCGTCTGATGGACCGACGGCAACGCCATGTGGAACGTGTGAAAATTGTCGTGCAATTGCCGCGGGGCAACATATCGACGTGTTGGAAATCGACGCGGCGTCGCATACGGGCGTTGATAACATGCGCGAAATTTTGGACGCGGCACAGTATCGTCCAACCAATGGCCGGTACAAGGTTTATATTATCGACGAAGTTCATATGCTTTCGTCCAGTGCGTTTAACGCGTTGCTTAAAACATTGGAAGAACCGCCGGCACATGTGATATTCATACTTGCCACCACCGAAATACGCAAGGTTCCCGTCACGATTCTTTCGCGGTGTCAACGTTTTGACCTGGTGCGCGTTCCGGTTGATACATTGAAAAAACATTTCGCATGGATTGCGGACCAAGAAAAGGTCGAATTAAGTGACGCGGCAAATGAATTACTCGCGCGGGCGGCGGACGGTTCTGTGCGTGACGGGCTTTCGTTGCTTGACCAGGCGATTGCGCAAACCGGCGGACACGTTGATGAAAAATCCGTTATGGATATGTTAAAGCGCGCGGATCGCGGTGTTGTCGTTGACTTTATGCAAACGATTTTATCTGGGAATGTCGCGGCGGCACTTGCCAAAACGGACGAGATTTATACGAATGGCGCGGACCTGACGATGTTGCTGACCGACATGATGGAATGGGTTCATTGGGCAACGCGTATGCATCCCGTTCTGCGCGCGGGCGATAGCAATCATGTCCCATATACCGCGGACCAGCGCGAACGTATAAATGAAATAAATAAACATGTGTCGTTGAATACCCTATCACGAATATGGCAGGTTTTGGTCGCGTCTGTGTCCGAAATGGCGGCGGCGACGAATCAAAAGCAATGTTTTGATATGTTGGTAATTCGGTTAATGCATGTTGCGGATATGCCGTCTTTGCCGGAAATATTGAAACAGGAAAAAACCGACGCACCGCGGCCGGCACCAAAAATCGAAGAACCGAAAAAATTAGAAATTCGTTCTGCGTCAGAATTGGCGGACGCATTGGAACGTGCGCGCGAAATGTTGCTCTATTCATATTTCACGAAAAATATAGAGGTTTCAGATTTTTCCGGCACGCATATATCTTACTTTGACCGCGGCAATGATTCTGATTTCCAAAAGAAATTGGTCGCGTGGTTAAACAGTAAGACCGGCGCAAATTGGGTCGTGGAAAAAATTGAAAAATCCGCACTTAACCAAACTGTCGGTGAACAAGAAAAGGCCGCGGCCGAATCTGATCCGATGGTTGCGGATGCGATGTCATTGTTCGAAGGTGCGGAAATCGTCGGTATTGCAAAACAATAATTGTTATATGGGGGGAAATATGAAAACCGAATCAGGACGTTCTTTGATTGAAATCATTGGGGTTGTGGCCGTCACCGGGGTAATGACGGCGGGCGCGATTGCGATATATAATTCAATACGACATAATCAACGGAATACTATTGCCGCCGCCGAATTGCGTCAACTTGCCAAGGATATAAACATGCTGATGGGAATGCGTGGTGATTACACCGGCATATCTGTCGATTATTTGGTCAAGGCGGGCGCATTACAAAACCCCAACGCGCCGATTGGCAAAACATGGACCATTGATGTTGGGATTGATAAAACAACATTTGTGATAAATATATACGGCATGTCGCGCGGCGAATGTGAATTCTTTGCGTCTGCGGCACCGGCATGGGCAACAGGCATGTATATCAATGGATACCGGGCCGAAGAAGTTGTGAATTGTTTTGACGGTACCGAAAACAATATTTCTTTTACGGGTATGTAGTATGCATCGGTTAATGGTTGCGACTTTTGCATTGTTATTTGTGTCCGGCTGTATGTCGTACAGAAGCCCGGACCGTTCCACATGGTCAACCTATTTGTATGGTGCAAGTTTTACCGACATGACCGAAACCGCACGAATTGCGAAAAAACCGATTTACCAAGGCCGGGGCGGAAAAACGGTGGCCGAAGTTTCTGACCAAAACCCGGGCATGGAATATGGCGATAAAAATCAAAACGAATCGGCGATGTATGTTGAATATATGTCTGAATTGGAAAGCGCGTTATATGACGCGTTGCGCCGTCCCGGCCTTTCGGTCCAACGTGCCGGCACAGACGTCGTGGTCATATTGGTTCGCGATGCGATTATGGAATTGAACGCCCCGGAAATATCGGCGGACGGCGACGACAACCTTGGCACTATTGCAAAAATTTTAAAGAAATATGACGCGACGTTTGTTGAAATTGCGGGCTATACCGATTCTATGCGTGACACAAATGCGGCGCGTGCATTTTCATTGGACATGGCGGAACGCGTCGGTGTTTATTTGTCGCGTTATGGTGTAAAGACCGCACGCATGTTTATCGTTGGTCGCGGGTCCGCACGCCCGATTGCCGCCCAAGATGAATGGGGCCGCCTTACCAATCGGCGCGTTGAATTAAGAATATCGCCCGTTCGATAAAAAAATAATAAAATTGTCTTTTATTTTTTATTTTTTGTTGTTATAGTCACACCGTCAACAAAACAAAAGGAAGAAAAATGGTAAAAACAAAAACTCAAGCCGGGGAGACGGCAACAAAAAAATATGTTAAATTTGGTATCGTGGCGGCTATCGTAATCGCGGTTGCGGTTATTGGCCTGTTCGCTGTCAGGGCTTTTTCGGGCAGAACGGTTAGCGCCGAAACGGCGATTGACGGCATTACACCTGACGCGGTATCTGGTGGCGATTTGCGTGTTGCGGTTGTGCGTATGGACGCGATTCAGTCCGAGGCCAAGGCCCTGCAGGATTTGCGCAAACAACGTGAAAACTATGAAAGCAAACTGCGTGATGAATTGACCAAGGAACAAAAAGAATTGGAAAAAGAAAAAGAAGAAATCGAAAAATCCCAAGACGTCTTGTCCCAGGAAGCATTGCAACGTCGCGTTGTTGAATACCAAGGCAAGGTGACAAAATTGCAACGTGATTTGACCGAACGTGCCCAGGCTGTGGACGCCGCGTTCCAAAAGGCGTTGGTCGAAATCCAAGAAAAGCACCTTGATCCGATTATCGAAGCGGTTATTGCGAAAAAGAATTTGTCTTTGGTAATTGATGGTCGTTTTGCGCGTGTTGCACCAAACATTGAAAACCTGGATATCACCAACGATGTTATCAAGGCGTTGGATAAAAAGGTTTCGAATGTAAAAATGGAAACACCGAAAGGGTTTTAATGGAAAGTGTTTAGTGTTAGTGAAACCGGCGCACCCGCGCCGGTTTTTTACTACCCCGAAATACAATGGACAAACGTGCCGCGTTTGCGTAGAATGCATGCATGGCATCAAGTAAAGATTTTTTGGAATTTGTATTGGACGGGCTATGCGAATTGCCCGACATAACATATCGCGCGATGATGGGCGAATATGTCATTTACTATCGCGGCAAAGTTGTTGCGGGAATCTATGACAATCGTTTTTTGGTAAAACCAACGCCGGGCGTATTACGAATTGTTCCAAATGCGCCAATGGAAATACCATATGACGGCGGCCGCCCAATGATTATGATAGAAGACGCGGAAAACCGCGCATTGTTGCGTGAACTGTTCGACGCGATATATAACGATTTGCCAAAGAAAAAATAATTATTATTGGTTTTGCGGGATATACACGTTTTTGTATGGTTCGTATTCTGTAATAACGTCACCTTGTTCCAACTGCAAACCGTTCGCAAGTTGTATAAGCTGGTTTTGTGAAAATGAACCGAAACTTGAAATATTTATATATGCCGCATTATCTTGGAAAGTCCAACGCCTGCCTAGCCATATATGGTCGTTATTGGCACTGGTGGTATGCGCTGAAATTATCCGACCGTTTGCATCATAAACATATAAATTAAACTGTGTTGTAATATTACAATTGGTAGAACCATTATAACTCAATATATACGTTTCACCGCCAATAATCGGAATAGGTGAACCGTTTGCCAATTTACCAGCGTTAGGTGCTTGGGTCGTATACGTGGCGCCCCCATAGCTAGCCCAATCATTAAAACCAATATTGTTTTTATTAAATAAATTTTTGGTGTGTTCTTCGGTTGGGTTGTGTATCGAATACACCCAACAAAGGTCTGTTCCGGGTTTAAATTCCTTACATTTGAATTCTCTATCAAGTCCCTTCTTTAATGCGGCGTTAAAGGTTTTGGCGTCGATTAAATTATCCGATTGTTCGGCGTATGTGCCGGTTGTCTGATAAATTCCTTTCTGCCCTATTCCGCCGGAATCACCGGTATATGTGACGGCGGTATGGTCGTTCACCGCGGCGATGTCGTCCTGTTTTGTATCAAGTTTTGTATTCACGCCACCAACCATAGGCAGTGAATCTGTCCCGCCATTATCTAAATCCGATGTGACCGCACGTTTTTGCACCGTTCCGGCCGCATTAGTATATTCCATCGCCTTGTTTGCTTCCGCGGTAAATTTATTTTGACGTGTATCAAGTTCATGTTCGACATAGTTAAGTGACGTTGCTGTTTTGCGGTCCGCGGCTTCCTCCGCCACCGCCGGCAATATTGCCGCCATCAACCCGAACAACAAAAACTTTTTCAACTGCATATCGCTCTCCTTTTCTTTTTTCCCCGTCATCCCGCGCTTGACGCGGGATCTCCCCGTTATTGTCGCGGTTTTGCCCCTCGACGGCTCCGACGGGATTCCGGCTTTCGCCGGAATGACGGCTTTATGTAAGTCTCACTAGCCACTAACACTTACACCAAAATAAGTGCCGCAATGGAAACCAAGCGGTCGGGGTGTTCGAAAATCATTTATGTCATTGATTCCCATGGCCTTTTGCAAAAGCATTATAGCCATAGGCACCCCAACATTGGGGTAAAATCTATAACGGTGCAAAACACGAATGGAGATTACGTGGATTACGATGCTTTGCACCGGACATAAACAGGCTTTCGACAGCCACGAACCAGATTCCCATCTGACTCACATTCATTATATCAAAAACCTTGGAAATGCGTCAAGACGAAAAAACGGCGCATACGCGCCGTTGATTAATCATTTTTTTTGCGCTTTCTAAATTCGTCCAGTGAAACAACCCGGCCGTCGTCGGGGATTGTGTCGCCCGTCCCGTCCAACGGCAATTCAATGTCATTATCCGGCGCGTTGCGTTCCGGGCCTTTGTGGAAAGACAACATGAAATCAACCGACGGGTCTTTGAATTCAACAAGTGCCGAAAACGGAACACGAATAAAGAACGGTCGCCCATCAAATGTTAACTGAACACCGAATTCTTTGTCCGACACGTGCAAATTATTATACGAATATTGCAACACAATCGTCATCACGTCGGGATAGCGTATGCGCAGGAAATCCGGCAACACAACACCAAAATCATGCGTGCGAAAAGTGATAAAAAAATGCATGCCATCGCCAAGCCCGTTTATCTGGGCATGGATTAATGCTTCGCGCACAACGTTTTTTAATGCATTGTCTAATAATGATTGATAATCGATTCTTGCCATTTCTTCCTCTTTGCGATACCTAGATTATATTACTTACTTTATCTTTTGTGCAAGTGACAAATGCGGCGTCCGAAACATCGGCAAAAACATCGGCGTCAATGCCGGTTGCCCAAACCTGGGCCGATGCGTCGCGCAGTTCGTCGAATAATTTTTTGCGTGCGTTCTTATCCAAATGCGCCGCGGCTTCATCAAGCAATATAATCGGATTCGCGCCCGTTTTTGTGTGAACAAGTTTCGCGTGCGCCAATATCATTTTTAACAATAATGTTTTTTGCTGGCCGGTGCTGGTAAGGTTCGCCGGCAAATTTAGTTCGTGATTAAACACGCCAAAGTCAGATTTATTCACGCCGTCCAAAACCATTTTGTCATTCACCAATTCACGATTGTTTTTTAGATAATCCAAATATTTTCTTTCTGCCACGCCGGCGCCGGATTCCATAATCATTGATTCAACCATACCGTCCACAGAAACCGCCGCGTTATCCAAGAAATAATTTATTTCGCCGGCATATTGAATACGCGCGGCGGCGATTGCAACGGCGGTCGCGGCGATTTGCGTGTCCAACGCGTCAATCCATTTCGCATTTGCACCCGCCTTTAACGCGCCCGCCCTTTCGGACAAAAGTTTTGCATGACGCGCCACGCGTCCGGCGTGTGCCGAATCAAAACTTGCGGCAAGCCGGTCAAAGAACGCGCGTCGCTCTGACGCGGCATCGATAAAGATTCTGTCTTCGCGCGGTGTAATCCAAACAATGCGTAAACGCCCCGCCAAATCGGAAAGTGTCGCCACGTCACCGTCAATCCGCGCATGTCGATTCGAATCACCGTTGTTAAAGTAAATGCAAATTTCCGTATCGTCGCAAAGTTCCGCAATTACCGAAAAACCGCCGTCGCCATCAAATCGCGCAATATCGGTCATGGGCGCGCCACGCATTCCACGATCGCCGGCAAGCATCGATACGGCCTCTATAATTGCGGTCTTGCCGGTTCCGTTTGCGCCGGTGATGATAACGTTCCTATGATCGCCGACAGAAAAGCGGCATGAAATATGGTTTCTAAAATTCGCAAGCGCAAGGTTTTTAATCATATTTTAACCAATAATTCAAGGTTCAGATTAAAGAGTTTTTCGCCATTTTGCAAGTGTAAAAGAAACCCAAAAAACAAAGAAAAAAGCGACAATTGTCGCCTTTTGAATTTGGAGGCTTGGGTCGGAATCGAACCGGCATACAAGGATTTGCAGTCCTCTGCATAACCACTCTGCCACCAAGCCATTAAACAGCGTTTGGATAATAACCAAAAAAAAATTGTTTTTCAACATAAAAAAATATACAATAAGTATTATCCCAAAGAGATGAAAAATGACACGTTGGCAAATTGTTGCACTCTTTTGTTTTGTTCCTTTGTTCGCGCATGGGGCGAATAATGATTGTTTGTCGCGCAAAAATGCGCCAGACGGTGTTCTTGATTTGCAAACTGTTATTGAACTTGGATTATGTCGCAATCCTGAAACTATGTCGGCGTATTATTCGATGGAATCTGCGCGGTATAACAAAAACGCCGGATACGCCGGTTATTTGCCCGCGGTAAACGGCAACGCCAATATGACCAAGGGCTATCAAAATCATAATTGGGGGCCATGGGAATATGGCGCATCGATTTCCGCGTCTTATTTGATTTTTGACTTTGGCAAACGTTTGGCGGATTTGAATCAGTTGTCGTCCACGTGGCGCGCCATGGGATTTGATTATGATGATCGTGTGCAAAACTATGTCTATGGTGTAATCGGTGCGTATTACGCATTGCTGAATGCAGATGCCGATGTTGAAAGCGCGCGGTCACTGCGCACCGTTGCGCAAACCGCACTTGATACCGCAAACAAAAAATATAGGGCCGGTGTCGTTGCGCGTGCCGATGTGTTAAAGGCCGAAACAACATTGGCAAGTCGGAACCTGGATTTGGAACGCGCAAAAAATAATCGTGAAATTGCCAAGGGAACATTACTAACCAAACTTTCGTTTCCGGCGGACGACGAAATAACTATTGCGGATATGTCTGGCGATTTCGGTTCGCCGCGCGAAAATCGCAGTATTGAAGAATTGATATCCGTTGCGCGTGAAAAACGCCCTGACCTGTTGCGGGCGGCGGCAAACAAAGACGCCGCGTGGCATCGGCGCAATTCTATGTTCCTGAAAAATTTGCCAAGTATAAGTGCGACCGGCACATTGTCTTGGAATGATAATGGAAACGAATATTTTTATAATGACAATTCACATATGGGTGGCAGTATCGGTATCCGCGCGTCAATGCCGATATTTGCGGGCTTTGCAAATATGTATGGTGTCAAAAGTGCGCAGGCGTCTTATGAAGGCGCGGCGGAAAACCTGCGCAATGCAAATGATAATGCGATGCTTGATGTGTTTACCGCATATCAAAACTATAAAACCGCACAGACAGTTTTAATGCAAACCGAAACATTATTAAAATCTGCGACCGAATCAGAACATGTGACCGCGGGCATGTATAGGGTTGGACGTGCAACTATGCTTGATTGGCAAACGGCACAATCTGAATTGGTGTCTGCGCAGAAACAAAATAACGCGGCAAAATACGATTTGTTTATAAGACGTGCCGCGGTCGCATTGGCCATTGGTGATATTAAATCAGAAATTGAAAAGGAAGAATAACGGTGAAAGAAAAAAAGCGTTCTTTTATTCGTCGATTTTTTGCCTGGGTTTGGCGGCATAAATGGTGGTCGCTTTGTGCGGTAATTCTTTTGTTGGCGGGTGGTGTGTGGTGGATTATCGCAAGCATCGGCGACAAAGTTGAATACGTGACCGTTGGCGTCACGCGTGGCGATATACGACATGTTGTCACCGCAACCGGCGAAATAAATCCGGTGAATACGGTAAGCGTCGGTTCGCAAGTGTCGGGCACAATCGCGGATATTTACGTCGATTACAATTCGCATGTTACAAAAGGGCAATTGTTGTTGGAAATCGAACCGTCTGTATTACAGGCCACCGTTGACGAAGCACGCGCCGCATTGGATTCGGCGAAATCACAATTAAACCTTGCGCGGAATGATTACGAACGGAATAAAACGCTTTATGATTCCGGATATATTGCGCGCGCAGAAATGGAACAATCGCAAACGAATTACGAACAGGCGTTGCAAAGTGTAAAACGTATGGAATCGCAATACGAACGCGCGGTGACGAACCTTTCGTATGCAACGATAACTTCGCCGGTTGATGGCACCGTTATTTCGCGCAAGGTTGATAAAGGTCAAACAGTTGCGGCGTCTTTCCAAACACCGGATTTATTCGAAATCGCCGAAGATTTATCGAAAATGCAAATTGAAACCGCGGTATCAGAGGCCGATATTGGTGTTATCAAAGAAGGTCAAAATGTGACATTTACCGTTGACGCATATCCGCGCAAAACATTCAACGGTATTGTGAAACAGGTTCGTCTGTCGCCGACAACAACATCTAATGTCGTCGTTTACACCGTTGTAATAGATGTCGATAACGCGGATTTAAGCCTTATGCCCGGAATGACCGCATTTGTGACGATAATGATAGATGCGGCAAATGATGTTTTGAAAACGCAAAATGCCGCGTTTCTTGTTCGCAATTTTAAAAACATTATCACAGATACGCCTGATAACGTAAGCCCAACCGAATACATTGCCGTTTTGCGTGATGATAAACCGGTTTTTATCAAATATCACAAAGGCATTATTACCGCAACCGAAACACAAATTGTATCCGACGAATTAAAACCCGATGACCGAATTATCGTTGGTCGTGTCGGTCAATCAACAAGTTCCGCCGCCACCCAGGCGCGTCGCAGGGGACCATTTTAAAGCCAATGAAAAAGACACAAAACATAATTTCAATGAACAAAATTTGTAAAAGTTTCCCACTTGAAATCGGTGGTGTGCAACAGGTTTTATTCGACATAAATTTTGATATTTCCGCGGGTGAATTTGTTGCGATTATGGGGCCATCGGGGTCGGGAAAATCAACATGCATGAATATCATCGGTGCGCTTGATACGCCGACATCCGGCGTGTACGAACTTTATGGGAAAAATATAACGAATATGACGCCGGACGAACTGGCAATAATTCGCAACGAATATATCGGATTTGTTTTTCAAAATTTTAATTTACTGTCAAAGCGAAATGTGTTGGACAATGTTATGTTGCCATTGATGTATCGTGGAATATCGCCGGCTGAGCGAATCCGCCGTTCGCGCGAAATGTTGCGACGTGTCGGACTTGAAAATTTTGAAACATATTTGCCAACGCAACTTTCGGGTGGAATGAAGCAACGTGTTGCGATCGCGCGCGCATTGGCTGGTGACCCAAAATTAATTTTGGCAGACGAACCAACGGGTGCACTGGATTCCAAAATGGGGAACGAGATTTTGCGATTTTTCAAAAAACTAAATGATGAAATGGGAATAACAATAGTAATGATAACGCATGAATTTGATACAGCGCAATATGCAAAACGTCTTATACACATTTATGACGGACGGATAAATTATGATGGCGCGGTTCCAAAAAGCGAAGACGCACTAAACCGGAAAACAAAATGACATTTAATGACATAATAAAAGAATCGTGGCTTTCAATAAGCGCCAATAAAATCCGTTCGTTTTTAACGGTGCTGGGCATAATTATTGGCGTGTTGGCGGTTGTGATAATGGTTGCGGTTGGCGAAACGGTGCAAACCGAAATAACGGATCAGTTTTCATCACTTGGCACAAATACAATTGTGATACGCGCGGGCGCGGCACGAATTGGCGGTGTGCGCAGTGGAAATCTGCAAACACTTACGACGGATGATGCGGCGATAATTGCAAGGTTGCCCGATGTTGCGGCAATCACCCCGGTTCAGGCATCGGCCGCACATGTTGTTTATGGAAACAAAAACTGGGCAACATCAATGATTGGTGTGTATCCGGATTATACAACGGTGCAAAGTGTTGATATTGAATATGGCGCATTCTTTGACGACAGTGCCGTTCGTAATGCATCAACATACGCGGTAATCGGTCCCAAGACGGCCACTGAACTCGGCATGGATAAAAACCCTGTGGGCGAAGTAATTCGTATTCAAAATGTGCCATTTGTTATTGTGGGCGTTGCTAAAGAACGCGGCGATACCGCGATGGGTTCCCAAGATGATATGGTCATGATACCGATTACAACATTAAAAAAACGACTCCAGGGAAGTAAATTTCCAAATTCGGTCAGTATGATTGCACTTAAACTTTTCCAAGACGCCGATAATTCCGTTGTGATTGACCAGATTTCCGCCCTGCTCCGCGATCGCCACAGATTGAAAGACGGCGACGAAGATGACTTTCAAATTATGGACATGCGACAAATAATGGAAACTATGACAACCGTTACGGGTTATTTGAAATTGTTATTAATAGCGATTGCGGCGGTATCTCTGCTCGTCGGCGCGATTGGCATTATGAACATGATGTTGGTGTCGGTCGCAGAACGCACACGCGAAATCGGTATTCGCAAGGCAATCGGCGCGCGCGAACGCCACATAATAACGCAATTTTTGGCCGAATCCATTATGATATCTTTTATCGGTTCAATGATTGGTCTTGTCCTGGGCGTCGGCCTATCCCAAGGTGTCGGGCGTTTTATGCTTGGTTATAATGTCCCGTTTAGTTTATGGCCCGTAGTGCTTTCGATAACCGTCGCGGTTGTCGTTGGCCTTGCGTCCGGCGTGGTCCCGGCAATAAAAGCCGCAAAACTAAACCCAATTGACAGTCTGCGATATGAATAATTTATTTTGATAATTTTTCATACATTGCCGATAGAAATGGAATATCGACCCTAACCTCGTTCGCCTTGGTGACAAGTGCGGCAAGTGCTGATAATCCTTCGACGGTGCCAATGGGCTTTTCGCCCTTTGCAAGCGCAACACCCGCAGAAAAATTACGGCTTGTTGTCGATGTGGCGGTCAGCAATAAATCACCAAGCCCACAAAAATCAAGAAATGTTTTCTCCAGGGCGCCCAATTTTAACCCCAATCGAACAACATCGTTCCACGTGGTCGTCATGGAAAGCGCGGATTCGTTTTCCCCCCTGCCCTTGACTTTAACATAACCACTAATCACAGAAACCGCATTTTTACCAACGCCACAAAGAATAGTTCCAATGACATCGTCAGTATAGCTTAGGTATAATTGGTTAAACACCTTTTCGCCGATATTGTGAATCTTGTCACTGCCTGCAAGTGTTGAACCCGTTGGGACGCCATGTGCAACCTCGCCCGCGAATTGCGGCCCCGATAAAACACCAATGTTTTGCTTGGCGGGTTTGATTGTTTCATACAAAACCTCGGTCATGAATTTACCGGTTTTCGGTTCCGCGCCCTTGGTGCAAATAATAATCGGTTGACCGGCATAAAAATCTTTGGCCTTTGCCATGGTATCACGAAAGAAAGCCGCCGGTGTGACCGCAATCCATGTATCACAGTCTTGCAAATCGCCCATATTCATCGTCACAATCACGCGTTGTGGTAAATCGATACCATCAAAATGTTCATAGTTTCCTTCGAACGACCACAAAACAACATCGTTTCCGCCACGCGCAACAGTATGTGCAAGCGCACTGCCCCATGCTCCTGCGCCTATGATTCCTACTTTCATTTTATTTTCCTTATTTTTTTCTGTATATTTGGCACGACAACCAAACCATCTTCGGACAATTCAATTGCCCGATTATACGCCTCTCGTGCAAGGCCCGGCTTGCCCGCGGCCACATATGCGTCACCCAAATGTTCAAACAGCGATGAACACGAATTTGCGGTTCCTGCAATCTTTTCAAGTATATCCAATGCCTCGTCATTCCCTTCGCGGACCGATACAACAACCGCAACGGTATCCCACGCAAATATGTCCATAGGGTCGAGTTTAACCATTGCCATGGCATAGGTATAGGCCTCTTCTATTTCGCGTTCCTGGGCGGCCCAGATTCGTGCCTGAATAGCCAATATTTCTGGGTCCGGTATTTGGGCTTTTGCAATTTCTCGAATATCGCTTTGGGCGCGCTCATAATCGCCGAACATCATATAAACAAATGCGCGTTTCTTCATCAGGTATGCACGCCCCGATTCAGAAAGATTTTCATTATCCAACGTGCGATTTATCACGCGCAAGGCATGTGATTTGTCCCCTGCCCTGATATGTGCCGCAACGATTTTGTTAAGCGCGGGAATAAACAACTGGTGCGCCCGCAAAATCTTTTCAATTTCAATAATGGAATCTGTGGTTTTCATTTTTGCGAACAGATAGAACGGACTATCCGCCGAAATAGAATTAAAATAATGTGCATAATTTCCATGTGTGTTCGCAAAAAACTGTCCGGTGTAGTAATTTATCATGTCTTGAAAGAATTGCGAATCTTGACCGATTATTTGCGCAAAACGCAACATTAACACCGAAAGATCGGAATAAAGCATTACTTGCGAATGCGAAACATTTTGAATCACATTAAAGGCCAATTCGTTCTTGGTGCCCGCAAAGGTCGTTTTCCAATCCGGAATATCGTCATAGTAAGACAAAAACATTCCGCCCGGTGTTGCGGAAAAACTTTGTTTCAAAATCTCTGCGTTTTCATTCATGCCATGTGTGCGATAAAACGACATGATATAGATATAATCGTTCATGTTCATAAAATCCGTACGAACATTGGCAAACGCGCCAGCGGCCTTTTCGAAATCGCCAGATTCTGCATATATTTGGCCGCGCACGAACATTTTCCACGACGGATTAGATTCTAACTTTTCTATATATTTTAAAACGTCCTTTGTGTGCCCTGCCCCGACGCCGGACCAAATACGAAAAGGCGCATATATCGTAAGCTTGTCGGCGTGGTGCCGTTTGTACAGGTCGGCCCAACGATTGTTTTTGGCCAGGTACGCGTCGTATATAATTTTTGCCGCAATGCCCTTTTCGTCGGCAAGTTTTTTCACGTCCTTTGGAATGTCGCCAGACAGGAAATCGACCAATGCACGCGTATCTTGGACAACGCCATATTCGACATCGTTAACACCGTCCATAAATTCTTTAGCTTTATCAAAATCATTCGCGTAAACCGCATGCTGGGCGGCCAAGAAATCGCCGTATTTGCAAGATTCGGTTTCGTTTGTATCCGGTAATTTTTCCGCCGAAAAAATATGCAGGGACGCGACGTAGATTAAAACTCCGACTATTGTGAATAACCCGCAAAAAAATAACGTTTTTAATTTTGTCATTTGTGAAAATATGCTACAATAATAATATGAATAGTAAAGAAAAATTTATACGCTATGCGGAAATTCTGCGCGATTGGAATTCGCGAATGAATCTTGTTGCGCGCGGCACGTTGGACGATATTGAAAACCGGCATTTTGCGGATTCGGCGCAGCTTGCGGACGTTTTGCCAACGGGCGTCCATGTTATCGATTTTGGGTCTGGGGCCGGGTTCCCGGGTGTGGTTTTGGCGATTTTGGGCTGGCACGTGACATGTATCGAATCGATTGGCAAAAAAGTATCTTTTCTAAATGAATTAAAAACGAAACTTGAACTTGAAAATCTAACAATTTATCATGGGCGGGTTGAAGACTTTTTGCCGGGCTTTTTGAACAAAAATGCAAAAAAAGCCGGGGATTTTGTTATAACCGCACGTGCTTTCGCGTCACTTGTAAAGATTTTAGATTATGTTCGGGGGATAAATTGCCGGCTTTTTTTGCTAAAAGGCCGGGAAATAGAAAGTGAAATTGCTGACGCAAAAAAGAAATATCGGTTTGATTATGAATTGACGCCATCGAAAACGGGCGACGGTTTTGTAATAAGTGTGCGATTCGGATTATAATTTCATGTGAAATAACGATTAGCGTATTGATTTTACGGCATTTTTTAATTTTGTTTTTTATTTCTTGATTCTGGGGCGGTTCGTTTATATACTGCAACAAAAAGAACGAAGGAAAGGATATGACGGAAATAATCGCGTTTGCAAATCAAAAAGGTGGCGTTGGCAAAACCACGACGGCAATAAATTTGGGTGCTTCGCTTGCGGCGATAAAAAAACGGGTTTTGTTGATAGATTTGGATTCCCAGGGTAATGCCGGGACGGGTCTTGGGTTTGTGCGTTCTTCACACACGCAAAGTGTCTATGATGTAATTATGGGTGTGTCGGGCGTTGCGGAAAATATACTTTCGACCGCGGTCCCGGGCATGCACATCTTGCCATCGACCCAGGCACTTGCCGGGGCCGAGGTTGAATTGCTGGACATGGAAAACAAAGAATATCGTCTGCGTGATGCGTTGCAACCGATAATGGAACACTATGATTATATTTTGTTGGATTGCCCACCAAATTTGGGGTATATAACGCTTAATGCGCTGACTACGGCAAATCATGTGATTATACCGCTGCAGTGCGAGTTCTTTGCTCTGGAGGGGGTTTTGCACCTTATAAATACAATCAAAGGTATTCGGGAAAAGTGGAATCCAAATTTAGATGTGTTGGGCGTTTTGCTGACCATGTACGATCGGCGGTATGGCATGACGCGTGATGTCGAAGACAATGTTCGCGAAACGTTCGGTGATTTGGTGTTCAAAACGGTTGTCCCGCGCAATGTCCGCGTGGCCGAGGCGCCAAGTCATGGCAAACCGGCACTGTTTTACGATTTTAATTCAAGCGGCGCCCAGGCGTATTTGCGCTTTGCGACCGAGGTTATTCAGAAAATAGAAAAGGGGGAATAATATGGGAAAATTTGGCCTTGGACGGAATTTAACGGATTTACAGACTGAAATGGGCGTGGCGCCGGAAATATCGATATTAAACGGCGCCGAACGTGTTGTTGTGCGGCAAATCCCGATGGCGCAAATCGGTGTGAACCCTGACCAACCGCGCAAGACATTTACTCCCGAAGATTTGGCGGATTTGTCGGCGTCTATAAAAGAGAAGGGCGTGTTGCAGCCGATTCTGTTGCGTTCGGTTAAAAATCGGCCGTATATGTATGAAATTGTCGCGGGCGAACGCCGCTATCGCGCAAGTAAAATGGCGGGCCTCTCCGAAATTCCGGCGTTGGTAAAGAATTTGGCGGACAATAATGCGATGGAAATCGCGCTGATCGAAAACGTGCAACGCGAAAACCTGAACCCGATAGAGGAGGCCGCGGCGTATGTGAACCTTATGAACAAATGTGAATACAGCATGGCGGACGTGTCTAATTTGATTGGGAAATCCGAAAGTTATATCCGGAATTTGGTGCGCCTTAACGGTTTGCCGGTGTCGGTCAAAAAAATGGTAGAGCAGGGCGCACTTTCCGCATCGCACGCGCGTGCGATTGCCGTCGCCGAAGACCCGGAAAAAATGGCGCGCGAAATTGTAGCGCAAAAATTATCGGTCGCGGACACCGAAAAACGCATGAAAAACGTGGCGCGTTCCGGCCAAAACCGCAAGTTTGCAAATAAAACCATGGACACAAAAACCGTCAAAGAATTGACGGCGCGTGCGGGGCGCGCCCTGGGTGCAACGGTCAAAATTACCGAAAAACGCGGCGGCGCTGGCGTGATAACAATAAACTTTGACACGCGTAATCAGTTGAACGAAATCATCGACAAAATTGCCGGCCGAATCGCATAAAAATATCAAAAAACCCGGGAAGTGCAGTGTAAGTGTTAGTGGTTAGTGATAGTGACGTCATACCGCCCTTCGGCGGTATGACGCGGTTCAGGCAGAACTTACACTAATTACTAATACTAATCACTAACACTAACCACTTTTTTCACTTGTTTTTTGTTTCTGTTTTTTGATAGAATAGGGGTGTCGGTGGGTGTTCCGCCGGCGGGGTGTCAAGACCCTTGGGTTCCGGGTGTCCGCGGGGACATAAAATACCTCCAACCAAAAAGTGGTTGGAGGGCGGTGAATATATCGAATAAGCCCACTATTTTCTCGGAACATAGTCTTGAACCTCCAACCACTAGAAGATTTTCGGTGGTTTCGTTTATTTGTGTGCAAATAAACGAAACAGCAGAGAACCGTCATTCCGGCGAATCCGCCGCGGATTGGGTCTCTGCAACACTTAGGAGATACCGCGTCAAGCGCGGTATGACGAGAAAAAAGGAAACAAGGGGAGAAAAATGCAATTGAAAAAGTTTTTGATGTTCGGGTTGATGGCGGCGGTGTTGCCGGCGGTGGCGGAAGAGGCCGCAGACCGGAAAACGGCGACGTCATTAAAATACGTCGAACATGAACTTGATACGCGTCAGAATAAATTTACCGCGGAACAAAACAAAGCCATGGAATACACCGATTCGGCCGGCGTGGTGCAAAAACGTGCCGTCACGTCGGACCTGGATAATGGTGGAACCGATTCGTTGCCCATGGTTGGTGGTGTGAATACAAAACTAAACCAAAAACAGGACGACATCGCCGCGGTCAACGACCATACCGCCGTCACATATACCGGGCAGCCCGGCGGAATAGGGCGGAAAGGAATATATCAGGCCACCGAATCGTATGCCAACCAATCTGATAACCTTATCGACGCCAAAACGTTCAACGCGGCACTTAAAAACGGACTTGATAGCGAATTTAAATGCAGGGAAGATAACCGCGATCCAGTGTCCGGACTTTGTTGGCTCTATACGATACATAACACCAGTCCGAATTTGTTTGATAAAAATAATTTAACACGCATATATGGTTATTTCCCATCTAGCGGTTCAGATTGGACGTATGTAACCGCAGGATATTCAATAAGAATACCATGTCAGCCAAGCACAACATATACGGCGCGTTATAATGGCAATAGTTCCCAAGTTGTATTATCCTTTGCGTCCACAGGCAGTGATGAAATACCATTGGGTGGATCGCGTGTTGCATGCACTAACAGTATTCGGCAAAACAACCCAACAATCGATACGCCAATAACATTCACTACTGGTCCAAATGACAAATGGCTAATTGTTCAATACAATGTTAACGAACCACAAAATACCGACATGGCAAACAATCTACAGGTTGAAATTGGTTCAACCGCAACACCGTACGTTCCATACGGCAGCGTTTACATTCCACAGAACCAATAACGTCATACCGCCGAAAATTTGTATGTGAGAACGAGCGTAAGCGAAGTTCAAACAACTACAAATTTGCGCGCAGGCTGTAAGCCGAGCGAAATGCGGTATCTTGTCAGTGTTGCAGAGAGTAAAGTCCCCTTCGCTGGCGAAGGGGTGGCGGAAAAAAACACCGGCGGGTTGCCGGTGCAAGAAAAAACGCCCCGACCGGGGCGTTTTTATTATTTAACGGTCGTTGTGGCGTTACGGTTAAATTTCCAAACCTTTTCGCCTGTGCCCTTGACCAACGGGCGTTCTTTACCATAAGAAATGGTAGAAATACGTTTCGCGTTAACGCCTTCGTTAACAATAACCTGTTTCGCAGCGTTTGCACGACGTGCACCCAGAGCCAAGTTATATTCCCTGGTTCCGCGTTCGTCGCAGTTACCGGCAATTTGAACCTTTACATTGTCGTGTGATTTCAAATATGCCGCCTGACCCAACAAGTTATCATGCGCCGCATCGGAAATTTCCGAAGAGTTAAACGCAAAGAAAACGCGTTGATTTTCGATTGTTTCCGGCTCAACAATTGTTGAACCACCGCACGCCGCCAGAACACCGGCCGCGCCAGCCAATAAAGCAAAGTTTTTTATTTTCATGAAAATACTCCCTTGAGTTTATGTTGCTCATGTTATAGTGTATATTAAAGTTTTGATAAAATCAAGACAAAAGGAATATATTCGATGAATAATGATATGTTAAAAGATTTGGTCATGGCGGGTGTAAAATGGGAACTGGGCGACGAAACCGTTGGATTTGTTGCGCAATCCGCGCCCCAGCCCCAGCCACGCGTGCGAACGATTCCAAATGTTGTGCCACCGATTTCACCGGTGCTAACTGTTTCGATTGAAACGGCACGCGCCATGGCCGAAAGGCCGACAACAACCGCCGTTTTGGCACGCATGATAGATGAATTTAATCACCCGCTGCGTGCGTCGGTATCAAATGTTGTCGTGCCGCATATTGCGCCGAATCCAAATGGCGTTTTGGTGATTACCGATATCCCGTCCAGTGAAGATGACGCAAATGGTAGGATTCTGTCGGGCGCGGCGGGCGAATTGTTTGATAAAATGATTGGTGCAATTGGTATGTCGCGCGAAAGCGTTTCGATTTCTCCGATTCTGTTTTGGCGCACGCCGGGCGGGCGCACGCCGTCGCGGGTGGAACTGGATTTGGGGCGGCCGTTTGTGAATCGGTTAATCGAACTGCTGGAACCGCGGATAATTATAACACTGGGGACATTGGCGGCGGCGGAAATCGCGGGCGTTGATTTAATGCGGGGGCATGGTGCCGAAACGGTTTTGCAGAACGACATTCACGTGTTTTCGATTTATCATCCGAATTATTTGATTCTTAAAAGTGCGGCGAAACAAGATGTTTGGACGGTGCTGCAAAATGTGCAAAAAATGTTGAAAACTGTGTAAAATCGTGTATAATTCGCGCGTAAACACTTAAAAGGAGCCTACAATTAAACCGCAAAATAATCGTGATAATCGGCGTGATATGGGACCACGCACAAACAATAGAATAATCGCAAAGTCTGTTCAGGTTATCGGTGCAGACGGCCAAAATCTGGGTGTTATGCCAACGGCGGACGCATTACAGATTGCAATGGATTTGGGACTTGATTTGGTGGAATTAAATGCAAATTCTGTGCCGCCTGTTGCGAAAATAATGGATTTTGGAAAATTCAAATACGAACAGAAAAAACGCGCAAACGAAGCCAAGAAAAAACAAAAAATCACCGAATTGAAAGAGGTTTGGATAAAACCTTTTATCGAAGAAAACGATTTGCAAATCAAATTGCGCAAGGTTCTTGAATTCCTTGATGCCGGTGACAAGGTTAAAATATCGGTCATGACCAAGGGAAATCGTCGCGTGCTGGCCATTGGACGTGATTCTGTGCCGGCGTTGTTCGAACATGTCATCGAATTAATCGGCGAACATGGAACACTGGAAAGTCGTTCCAAACCGGACGAGCGAACAAAGTCAATTATTGTTGCGCCGGCAAAACCGGCAAAGTAAAAAAATCCGCCGTCTGGCGGATTTTTTAGCGGTTAGTGTAAGTGTTAGTGGTTAATGCGGGCGCGGTCTTATTTGCGTTTTCCCCCACGAAACAATCCGCTTAAAAATCCATTGCGACATTTTGTTGATTCGTTTTGTGTTTGTAACGCTGTAAAATATTTAGCTTCGGCCGCCTTGGTTGCGGTGACCAAATCCGCGCGAATATCGACAAGTGGCCGCGGATTTCCGTCTGAACCACGCCATGGAACGGTTATCTTTTCACCTTCGGCGGCACCAAGTGTGACATTTCCAAACGAATCAAACGCAACAAGAACTTCGTTGTTCGGACAGAGAATTGTGAATTGCGGCGTTGGGTTGTGAAATGCATACGGAATGTTTGTGGCGCGGCCATTACTGGAAACATACGGGGCAGAGCTGTATTCCAGTGCCAATCGGCCATTCACGAGGACCACAGAGTCGTTTTTAACTTCTTGGGTTTTGGGGTCAATAAGTTGTCCCCATTCGGCCGATATGCCGGCATTGCGTAATTTGTTCAACAATTCGTCAAACATTAGTCTATCAAAATCGAAAGAAGACACGCGGACAGCGTACGTTGCGCCATTGATTTTTTGTTGTGATAACCTTTTAAGGACTTCGAAATCACGTTCCATGCAATTGTTATGAAAACGATCTAATGATAATTGTATTTCAAAAGGATAATGCGTACGTGCGTTTTTAGATGTTATAACTTTTGGCCTTTGTCGCAGCATTAGGTTGTGAATGTCGTTAAAAACTGTATCGCAAAATGGTTGGTCAACAAAGTATGCATTGGTGTTGGCGGCAACAAGAACTTTGCGGTTTAGCGCATATTCAATAATATTTGTGAAATAATGTCTGCGTGCATTAGGCGCGTCTAGAAATTCATAGGCGGACGTTGGTTCGCCACCGGTCACGATAAAGTTTTTTGAAAAAAGAGGATCTTGTAAGGCCTGGTCTATATAACCGGTAATAACTTTTTCTGGGATAAAGTTTTTGGGTTGGTCGGGGCCAGAATTTTCAAAACAGTGCGCGCATTTATCAGGGCAAAAATGTGTGGTTTTGACCACCAGTGCGTATGGTTGGTTCGCGACAAGGTTCGAAATGGTGCCGTTTTCACAGAATAGAAAAAATTCTGGTGCTGGCTGCATATAAGAGCTCCTTTTGTTATGGCTTGTATTTTATGTTAACACAAAATAATCGATTGTCAATAATTTTAGCGGGATTTATCATTTGATTTTTGGATAATCTTTTTGTATCTTTGACCCGTACTACAAGGGGTTTTAAATGGATAACGATAAATTAACGTTTGAAGAGGCGTATAAACAACTGACCGAACTGGTCAAAAAAATGGAATCGGGTGAAATGCCACTTGCGGATTCGGTCGCCGCGTATGAACAGGGAATAAAGTTAAAGGCCTATTGCGAACAGTTGCTGAAAGAGGCCGAATTGAAAATCGAAACGCTTAAGATTACAAGCCCGAACGAATAACGGATTTGGCGATGGCCGATAAAAGTAAATTGACACCGGTAATGCAACAGTATGTGGATTTCAAAGCTGAAAATCCCGATGCTTTGCTTATGTTTCGGCTTGGTGATTTTTATGAATCTTTCTTTGAAGACGCAAAAACAATAAGTTCTAAATTGGGTTTGGTTCTGACGTCGCGCGGGACGGACGGCGATGGTGCGGATATTCCGATGTGTGGTATTCCATGGCATGCGGCCGAGGGGTATTTCGGTCGCCTGGTGCGGGCTGGATATAAACTTGCGTTGGTTGAGCAAATGGAAACCCCGGCCCAGGCAAAAGAGCGCGGACATAAATACATCGAACGAAAAATCACGCGTGTTTTGACGCCGGGGACACTTACCGATGAAAATTTATTGTCGCCAAAAAGTTCAAATTTCTTGGTGGCGATTGTGCGCGTGGGCGGCGAAAGTTTTGACTTTGCGGGGTGTGATATTTCGACGGGTGAATTCTTTGTTGGCCGCACAGACGACATTATTGACGACATGGTTCGTATTTCGCCGGCGGAAATAATTTATCCGGCATCGGACGCGGAACATGAAACAATTTTGCATGTTCGCGATATGTTCAAGGCAACGCCGGTGTTTGACAAGATTTATCGTCGTGGCGACATAGACACGATAATTGGTGCGGTCTTTTCCGGCGTGCGTGCCGAAGAACGACAAGAAAACATTGCGATTGGGTTGCTTGCCGCGTATTTGTTTAATACGCAACGTGGCGCGTCGCTAACCTTTCGGGCACCGTATAAATTTAATGCCGGGGCGCAATTGTTGGTTGATTCTGCAACATGGAAAAGTTTGGAAATTGATTCCGCGCTAAACGACGGCGGGCGTTGTTTGTTGGACGTGTTGGACAATACGAAAACCGCCGCGGGTGGACGAAAGTTGCGCGCGTATTTGCGTAATCCGGTGGCGGATGCGGTCGAAATCAAAAATCGTCAGGACCACATTGAACACATGGTTTTAAATTCGGACGTCCGGAATATGGTTGGCGACGCACTTTCGCGTGTGCCGGACGTTGGACGGGCATTGTCGCGATTACTGGCCGGGCGGGGGACACCACGTGATATGCGGCATGTGTGTGAATTTCTAATAGAAATCCCGAATATAAAAATGATTGGAACGCGCCTTGGCGCCGGGCTTGCCGCGCGGGTTGAACAAATTCAATTACATGATGAATTGGCGTTGAAACTAAAATCCGCACTGTGCGATGATTTGCCGACATTCTTTCGCGACGGTGGCGTGGTGCGCGACGGGTTTGATATGGCACTTGATAATATGCGAAAATTATCGCATGGGGCCCAAGAAACCGTTGCCGCACTTCAGGCCGAATACGCGACGCAAACGGGTATAAACACATTGAAAATAAAATTCAACAATGTTATCGGGTATTTCATAGAGGTTCCGTCCGCCCGCGCAACACCGCTGATGCAGCCGGAATCCGGTTTTATACATCGGCAAACGTTGGTTGGTAATGTGCGATTCACAACGACGCGCCTTGTGGAATTGGATAACGATATTCGGTCGGCAACCGATAAAGCCGCGGCCATAGAGGCGGAAATTATCGAAAAACTTGTCGAAGATATTCGCGGCGTTTCGAACGATATTCTAAATGCGGCCGATACGTTTGCGGACCTTGACGTGTGGTGCACATTGGCAAATTGTGCGGTCACTTGGGATTGGGCGCGGCCGGAAATCACAAACGGAAATGATTTTAATATTGTTGGCGGGCGTCACCCGGTAATCGAAAGTGCGTTGCGCGAACATGGAAATAATTTTGTGAAAAACGATTGCTGTTTGGACGTGTCGCCGGTTGCATTACTTACGGGGCCGAATATGGCGGGTAAGTCAACATATTTGCGCCAAAACGCATTACTGGTTGTGATGGCGCATATGGGGTCTTTCGTTCCGGCCACATCGGCCAAGATTGGCATTTGCGACCAGTTATTTAGTCGTGTTGGCGCGTCTGATAATTTGGCGGCGGGGCAATCCACGTTTATGGTGGAAATGGGTGAAACCGCAAACATATTGCGTCGTGCAACACCGCGTTCGTTTATAATCTTTGATGAAATCGGTCGCGGTACCGCAACGTACGACGGTATGGCCATTGCCCAGGCGGTGTTGGAATACATCGATACGCTTGGCGCGCGAACATTGTTTGCAACACATTATCACGAATTGACGGCACTTGCGGCGCCAATGGGCGGGAATTTGGCCCGGGTGGCGTGCCTTACCATTGATGTGCGCGAACATAATAACGATATTATTTTTATGCATCGCATAGTTTCGGGCGTGGCAAGTCGTTCGTATGGTATTCATGTTGCAAAAATGGCCGGCATGCCGGAATCGGTCGTGGCGCGTGCGGAAAGTGTCCTAAGCGGGTTGGAACATGGTGCATCGCAACAATCGCATGTCGCACCAACAAAAACAAAATCGGGTGCGCCGATGGCACATTCGCCGGAATCGCCTCACCCGCAATTGTCGTTGTTTGAACAAGGTACATAAAGATGGACGGCTTTATAATTTTAGATAAACCATCTGGCGTGTTTTCCAAGGCCGCCGCTGTGCGCGCCACAAAAATTTTTAACACAAAGAAAAACGGTCATATCGGCACATTGGACCCAATGGCGTCGGGCGTGTTGCCTGTGGCGATTGGGAACGCCACGAAAATGATTCCTTTTATCGAAGATTTCTGTGACCGGACCAAGGAATATTTGTTCACTGTGCAATTTGGTTTTGAAACGGATACATTGGATATAACCGGGGCGGAAGTTTCGCGAACGGATATTATTCCCGACGAAAACGCCGTTCGTTCGGTCCTGCATAAATTTGTCGGACATACCCGCCAGATTCCCCCCGCGTACAGTGCGGTTCATATTTCCGGTGTTCGGGCGTATGAATTGGCGCGTGCGGGCCGGACGCCCGAAATCCCCGCGCGGAATGTTGATATTTACGAATTAGAATTAATGAATATTGATGGCGAAAATTGGAACTTTCGCATGCGTTGCGCGCCCGGCACGTATGTGCGCAGCGTCGCACGTGATATTGCGCATGAATGCGGCACCGTTGCGACGGTCAGTATGATACGCCGCACACAAACAAGTGGTTTCTTACTAAAAAACGCGGTCTCACTTGATTTCTTGGAAAATTTGTTTAATAATGGGGGCGACGTCGGACAATATCTGATGCCGGTGGATTCTGGACTGGGGGACATTCCGGTTTTGAATCTTGGGTCCAAGGCCTGTCGTTTATATAAAAATGGCGGCTTTATAGATGTGACGCAAGGGAACGGGACATATCGTATCTATTCTGGTAATGATTTTGTCGGAATCGGTGCGGTTGAATCGAATCTGTTGCGTCCAAAACGAACAATTTAAAATAAAAAGGAAAACACAATGTCCATAACCAAAACAAAAAAAACTGAAATCATAAACGCATTTAAAACAAGTGACAATGATAATGGCGGTTCTGTGGAATCTCAGGTTGCGGTTCTTACCGAACGTATTCGCAATTTGACCGAACACATGAAGAACAACCACAAAGACGAACATTCCAAACGTGGTTTGCTTTTGATGGTGAATCGTCGTAAGAAATTACTTGCGTATATCAAAAAACGTAATCCTGAAAAGTACGAAGAACTTATCAAGAAATTGGGATTGCGCAAATAAGAATTCGGTCGGCACTTCGCCGACCGTTTTAAATTTATAATTTATTTGCAAAAGCATAAAAATATCGTATAATCTTCACAAGACGGGGAAGAAAATTGTTCATTTTTGCATTTTAATGGCCCAAGAATGCAATAACGAATGATTTTTCTTCGTCGTAAATATTAATGACCAATAGAAACGGAGGAAAATTATGTCAATTGGTTCAAAAGAAGTAAAATTAAACAACCCTGTGGTTGTTGAAATACCGTATGGTAATGAAACATTAAAACTTGAAACGGGTCGTTTGGCGAAACAGGCAACGGGTGCCGTTTTGGCGACGATGGGTGAAACAATGGTCTTGGCAACTGTGTGTGCGGAAAAAACCGCGGTCGAAGGCCAAGATTTCTTCCCGCTTACCGTTGATTACCAAGAAAAACTTGCGTCGTCCGGTCGTATTCCGGGGTCGCGTGATCGTCGTGAAGGCAAGGCAAGCATGGGCGAAACATTGATTGCACGTCTTATTGACCGCCCAATCCGTCCATTATTCCCGGAAACATTCAAGAACAAGGTCCAGGTTGTGGCCCAGGTGTTTTCGTATGACCGTCGTAACCAGCCGGATATTTTGGCGATGATTGCGTCCAGTGCGGCGTTGGCGCTGTCCGGTGTTCCGTTCGCGGGTCCGATTGGCGCGGCGCGTGTTGGATATAAAAAAGGCAAATACATTTTGAATCCATCGGCGCACGAAGTGGAAGATTCTGAAATGGATTTGGTTGTTGCGGCGACCAAAGATGGCGTGTTGATGGTTGAATCTGAAATCGGCGAATTGGACGAGGCGACAACATTGGGTGCCGTAAAGTTCGGGTTCGATGCGCAACAGGCGGTCATCAATGCAATCAACGATTTGGTGGCGCGTGCCGGCAAAGAACGTTGGGCGGTTCCTGAAAAAACACCTGAATACATCGAAATGGAAAAACGTTTCGAACAATTTGCGCCGGAAATTGAATCTGCACTGGGAATCAAGGAAAAGTTAAACCGTCTTGAAACGCTTGGAAATATCCATGCATCGGCCAAGGCGTTGATTCCTGAAATGTTCCCGGATACAACGGTTGCGACATCGACACTTGAATCATTTGCCGATGAAATTGTTGAAAATATTACGGCGCGCATCATGCGTTCAAACATCTTGGCGGGCAAACCGCGTATTGATGGCCGCGACACGAAAACCGTTCGGCCGATTGAAATCGAACTTGGCATATTGCCGCGCGCACATGGGTCCGCATTGTTCACACGTGGCGAAACCCAGGCATTGGTGTCGCTGACACTGGGCGGGGGCAAGGACGCATTGCCACTTGAAACGCTGAATGGTTCCGAAGAACGCGAATTCATGTTGAATTATAATTTCCCGGGCTTTTCGGTGGGCGAAGCCAAGGGACTGCGTGCGCCGGGCCGTCGTGAAATTGGGCATGGAAACCTTGCGTGGCGTGCGGTTCACCCCATGATGCCGGATCGCAAAGACTTTGATTATGTGATTCGTTTGTGTTCGGATATTTTGGAATCCAACGGGTCTTCGTCCATGGCGACCACATGCGGTGCGACATTGGCGATGATGGACGGTGGTGTTCCGATTAAGCGGCCGGTTGCGGGTATTGCGATGGGGCTTATCAAAGAAGGCGACGATTACGCAATTTTGACCGATATTTTGGGTGACGAAGACCACCTTGGCGATATGGATTTCAAGGTGACCGGGACCGATCGTGGTATCACCGCGTTGCAAATGGATATTAAAATTACATCAATCACATTTGAAATTATGGAACACGCCTTGGCCCAGGCAAAAGATGGCCGTATGCACATATTGGGCAAGATATTGGGTGCAATCGACAAACCGCGCGACCATGTTTCAAAGTATGCACCACAACTTTATACGATAACAATCAATCCGGAAAAGATTCGCGATGTTATCGGCAAGGGTGGCGTTGTGATTCAGGCGATTACGCGCGACACCAATACGACGATTGACTTGGAAGACGACGGTACGGTCAAGATTCTTGCCGTCACACGCCAAGATGCGGACGCCGCGATTGCCAAGATAAAAGAAATCGTTGCCGAACCAGAAGAGGGCATGATTTACCATGGAACGGTGACCGGTATCAAAGACTTTGGTATTTTTGTCCGTATTTTAAGCGGGTTCGAAGCGATGGTTCACATATCTGAAATCACCGGCAAGCACCTTAAAAAGATAGAAGAGGCGAATTTGCAAGAAGGTGATCAGGTCTATGTGAAATACGTCGGTATAGATAAACGTGGTAAAACGCGGTTTTCAATGGTTGGAATCAACCAAGATACGGGTGAAGAGGTGAAAAAGGAAGAGGTTAATATCGATTCCTATGCCGAAAAATCCGAAGAAAGCGGCCAAGAAGAAGCCACGCAAGAATCGGACGAAGAAAAATAAAAAAATCCGGTCACACGACCGGATTTTTAACCCAAGAAAAGGAAAAAAATGGGCGACATCACATATCGTAAAAATAGCAGAAGTTTATGGACACCCGAGAATTGGGCGGACTATTTTGGCTGGCCGGTAGAGCGGGTTTTAGCATACAAGGCGATTGTTGATTCAACATTTGTTCCAAGTATTGAACGTGACACAAAAACGGGGAAGTACTCTTTGAATATAAAGTACTTTGATGTCAATTCAAATGGTAAGAATTGCTTGGAGCCATTTGTTTGTGGCACATCTCGTCATGGTGGTCTGCTTGATGCGTTACAGGATGCGAGAAATATTATTGCAACGTTAGAACTAAGTGAATTTTTGGCAAAGAAATTTGGTATACACCCCAAAGCTATACAAATGATGGTAATACGATAAAAACAAAAGGATAGAAAATGGATATGGAAACATTGATGGCCCAGGCGGGCGAATTGCAATCCAAAGTGACCGCGGCCCAGGAAAAATTGGCGGGCATGCGGGTCAAAGGGCTTGCCGCGGGCGGCGCGTGCATTGTTGATATGTCGGGAAAATATGACATAAATTCCGTCACGATTAATCCGGCACTGGTTGCCCAAGGCGCGCCGGCAATCGAAGCGGCGGTTCTTTCGGCGATGCGCGATGCCAAGGCCAAGGCAGACGTGTTGATTGACGACGTTATGTCGGACGCGACGGCCGGAATCCAAATGCCACAATAAAAAGCCTGGACAATCATAAAAATATAAATTATGATTGCGCGTGCTTGGGTGTTTAGCTCAGTTGGCTAGAGCATCTGCTTTACACGCAGAGGGTCAGGGGTTCGAGTCCCTTAACACCCACCACCGATTTTTGTTAATAAAAAACCGCCGGTCGGCGGATTTTTTATTTAAAAAAATCGAGTGCCTCGCCGTAGCCAGTGCGTTCAACGAAAATAACTCACCAAACACAAAGAATTTATTATTCGAAATTAAGCACCTGCGTAGGCGGGCAAAAAGCAACGGAATCGAGTGCCTCGCCGTTCCGCTTTCGTTTTGCTACAGCGAGATAAGGCGGGCAGAATTCCACTTTAATTATGCATGACACAAAAAACACCTTGATATAAATTGCGAATGTTGTTAAAATCTGAATTGAGCCAAGGTGGAATTTGGTTCAGGGTCTTCAAAAACCCGTAATCCTCGGTGCAGAAGTATCGTAATCCAAACGTGATTTCCCGCTTCTTTGCATCGATATGAATCCCCGAACAGTAAGGTTCGGGGTGCTGGCGAGGTTATACAACAGGTTTAACCCCCGAAACTCGCTAGGATCATCAGGATTATGGTTTTTGAACGCCCCGACCGCTTGGTTTTCACCGCGGTGTCGTTTTTTACTAGTGTAAGTGGCTAGTGGTTAGTGAGACTTACATAAAGCCGTCATTCCGCGGTATCGGGTCCCGCGAAAAACGCGTAGCGTTTTTTGTGGGTGATTCCAAGCGGAATCCCGTCGGAACCGTTGCGGATTGTGTCTCTGCAACACTTAGGAGATCCCGCGTCAAGCGCGGGATGACGAGGAAAAAGAAAAAAGGGGAGGAAAATGAGTTTGAAAAAGTTTTTGATGTTCGGGTTGGTTGTGGCCATAATGCCGGCGGTGGCGGAAGATGCCGCGGACCGAAAGACGGCAACGTCGTTAAAATATGTCGAACATGAATTGGACACACGACAAAATAAATTCGGCGCGGAACAAAACAAGGCCATGGAATACACTAATACGGCCGGCGATGTTCAAAAACGCACTGTAAAATCTGATTTGGGCAGCGATACGTCCGACACATCACTTCCCATGGTTGGTGGGGTGAATACAAAATTAAATCAGAAACAGGACGACATTGACCCGGTTAACGACCATGCCGCCGTCACATACACTGGGCAACCCGGCGGTATCGGACGAAAGGGAATTTATCAAACAACCGAATCTTATGCCGAACAAAGAAACGACCTGATTGACGCCAAAACATTTAATGCGGCAATTAAAAACGGACTTGATAGTGAATTCAAATGTAGGGAAGATAATCTCGATCCGGTGTCCAACCTTTGTTGGCTCTATACGATACATAATACCAGTCCGAATTTGTTTGATAAAAATAACAATTCTTGGATATTTAGACATAGAAGCCTTGCGGTGGACTATGAAGGATATTGGGGTTATAATAATAGCGGTTCATCATCTGTGGCGTGCCCATGCGAACCAAATACAACATATACTGTTTCTGGGTTTACCGATGGCGGCGCCATATACAGGTTTGCAACAATAGACACCGCCACATTACCAACCGATAACGACCCAATCAATATACCATACAGTTTTATATATCGCACAACAACGAATCCTGGCACCTATACATTTACCACACCGGCAACGGCAAAATGGATTATTGTTCAGGTCCAAAACTCCACGTTTAATAGCACGTTAAACACGATTCAAATAGAAAAAGGTTCAACCGCAACGCCGTATCAACCATATAACGACAATGTCTATATCCCACAGAATCAGTAATGGTAGTGTTAGTGTAAGTTCCGCCTACGCCTTTTGGGCTGCGGCGCGACAAGGGTTAGCGTTAGTGGCGTCACCCCGCGGTATGACGAGAACAAAAGCGCGGGGCGAAAGCCCCGCGCACTAATCACTTACACTAACCACTAGCACTCACCACTAATTCAAACTTGTCAAAAAGGTTGGGAAAACCTGTTCTTCGTCTGTTTCGGAATTTTCCGTATTTTCACCCGGGGTGGTATTTCCGGTTGCCGGCGGTGTATATGTAATTGGGGTTTTATCGCGCGGATCGCGATTTGAATCAATCTTGGCCTGTTCTTCGTTAACAATACGGCCGTAATGTTCCGCGGTTTGCAGCAACCGTTCGCGTTCGATTTCGTCGGTCGCAAGGCGTGCCTGGTCCATATATTGTTTGCGTTTCATACGCCATTTGTGACAGCGTTGAATCATTGCGCCCACTGGCGATTGATTCCGAGAATTTGTTTGATTCTTTTTAATTGGCATTCTATTTCTTTTTTTTTTGGAAATAAATTCTTGGTCAAATTTCATTCGGACAAACCGAACAAGTTTTTAAACATTCGTGATTTTAAAACATCTTAAAACCAATTGCAATATATTTTTTCTATTGCTATGCTTTACCAAAGGACAGGAGAGTCAATGTTATCCCAGCGTGGAAGTTTTTTGATTCAGGCATTGCTTGCATTAACACTGGTGTTTGTGTTTATGCCGTTTTTTGCGCGACGCCTTGCCACGCGTGATATTAACGCGCAGATGTATTCCGCCACGCGCCAGGTTGATACAATTCGGACCGCGGCAAAGATTTATATCGAAGAAAATGTGTCAGACATACCGTATAACCAAACAAAAATTTCCGGGGAAAAACTTTCCGATATGTTGGAACCGTATGGGTTGCCAATTGGGTTTATTACGCGAACGGCACTGGGCCAAGATATAAGTTTGGTTATCAATCGCGATGATAGTGAAATTACCGCGCTTATCCGTTTAAGCGGTGGAAAAATAAATACCATACAGCGTGCAGAATTGGCGCGCCGAATCGGCTTTTATGCGGTGTTTGATCCCGAAGACGCGTCTGGGAACATTGATGTTGGCATTCATTTGGGCGAAGTTTATTCAGATGTCGTTCGGCGTAATGACGGGAATTTGTCTTCGTCGGGTTTCCTGACCGATTTGATTATGGACGGGCATAATATCACGAACATTGCAAATGTATTCGCGCGGCGTGCAAAATTTGATACCGCCGAAGCCGTCACTTTGTCGATAACCGGGACCGAGGCTGGGCGTAAAGAACGCAGTTCCATAAAAGAACTGAATACGAATAAAACGGTGTTTCAATCTGTGGGCGGCGAAGCGGCGCTTTCACTAACGCGTGGTGCGTTAAAGGTCGGGTCTTTGGTGGCGCATACTGTGGCAAAATATGGCGACGGCGGAAACATGACGGTTGGTGATGCGAACATCGTAAGTTTTGATATGTCGGCGGGTCGGACAAGTTTTGCCGGCCCCGCAAAATGGTCTGTCGGTGGCAGTTTGGTTGCAAGTCGCATAACATTCAATGTTGAACGATTGGATGTCGGGTCTTTTATAAATGCGTCGCGCGGCCAAGATGTTTTTATCGATTCTGAAACTTTGACATACAGCAGTGCCAGCGGAATCGATGTCAACAGTATTTATGCAAGCAATATAACGCTGCGTGAACAGACATCGAACAGCCTCGCGCGCGGTGGTAGTGGTGCGACATTGTTGGACATTCGGCCGGCCGGGACATCGATTTTGCCGGACGCGTTGGTCGATACGATTGATAACAACGCCTTTGCGATATTGGCAAATCCAACCCAAGACGATGGAGCAACGGTGAATTGCAATTCCATAATATCGTCAATCGGCAGTTCGTATAATGCGAAATCTTTGGCGCAATACATCATTTGCCAGTATGTTTTTTGGCAACGGCTTGAAAGACGCATAGATATAAAACAATGCTTAATCGGGGGCGGCAGTGATTGTGAATAGGTTTAGATTTTTGAAAAAATCCGAAGTCATTGCGCAACGCGGTGGCGGATTGGTAGAAGTATTATTGGCCATGGTCATTATCGCGGTGGCGGCGCCGTTCACGTATTCTGTGATTAACGATACGACGCACATGATACATGATATGGCGATTGCGAATGATATTATAAGTCTGCGCGAAAATATGTTGAATTTTGTGCGGTTGAATCAAGATTTGTGGCCCGATGCGGCGCAAATAAAATTGTCTGACGAAGAACGCGCGGCGCTTTCGGAATCTATATCGGCGGGATTTATCGATAAATACGCGGTCACCGGTGGTAATGAAATCGACGTTTACCTTGCGTTTGATTTGCACACAAATGCAAAACGTGTTGCGCGCATTGCAAAAAATATCGGTACAGACGCGGCGGTCGTTGGTGCCGACGGTGTTGGGTATGGTGATACATGGGCGGTGACGGCGCCTGATTTTAACGAAGGGGATTTGGTGTATCGGATAACGCGCAACCAAAGCGACTTTGATACAACGCGGTTTCTGCATCGTGGAACGTCGGGTGATGATGACCTGAACAAGATGTTGCGTGATTTAAATATGGGAAATCATGACATATACAATATCGGTGGCGTGGAGGGAAAATCACTGCGCGTGCGCAATATTAACGCAACATTTGTTAACGCGGATTTTGTAGATACAAAAAGCGTTTATTTTTCGGCTGGCGCAAACATGAATGGCGATAGTGCGACAATTGGCGCGATGCGTGTTTCCGGTGACGTAAGCGGTTTTAGAAATATCGAAGCAAAAAAATTAAGCGGTTCGGGAATCGATTTAAATGGGCGCGTTATTGCCGACCGCGCAACCATAAATGATAGTATTAATGTCAGCAATAATTTTATTCTTAAATCGACAAGTTTGAAAACAATAAGTGGCTTTGCCGGAATGACCACCGGAACGGTTTATGCGCCATATATATCTGTGGGCGAATTGATGTTTGCCGGTTCGTACGGAATAACTGTGTCGGGCGAATTATTGCTGTCGTCCAGTGCGCCAATAAAACTTGGGACGTGGGCATTTCCGTCAAGAACGCCACCGTCATTCGCATCTTTGACATTGGGGCGCGCGCCGATTCCAAAAATGCCAAACCCAGATGAATTTGGACCTTTGACAACAGGTGGGTGGAAAACAAAATGAAAATAAAAAGTAAAATTTTTTCAAATTCAAATCTGTCGCGCGGAACGGTGCTGATGGAATTTCTGCTTACTATCGCATTGGCGGGCAGTTTGATGCCGTTTATATACAGTTATCAAACGCGTGCAATCGCGCGTGCCGAAAATATGCGTGTCACGCGACAAATGCAAAGAATACAAACTGTGTTGGAACACTATATCATGCAAAATCGTGAAAAGATGTTGAAAACATTGGGGCGCAATATCATAAAAATCAAACTGACCGATTTGGTTGAATATGGATTGGACCAAGATTTTGCAAAAAGTATGGCCGATAAATATCAATTGCGCATACTGAAATCGCGCGATGCCGGCGGCCAGGCGACTTTACAAGGCGTGATAGTTTTTAATGATGCGGATTTGACCGCCATGCGGACGCGCGAAATTGTAAAAATGGGTGACGATAAAATCGGATTTATTGACGGAACACGCGCATACGGCGGATTTGGAACGTGGCGTGCCGATACCATAGACATGGGATTAAAAGGTGCCGCGGGTATTGTTCAAACAACCGCAATGACACGTGATAATGCAATGTATTTATGGCGCGTGCCGTCGGACAATGCATCGGACGCAACAATGGCGTCGGTGTTAAGCCTTGGAAATCGTGATATAAACGAAGTGGCGTTTATGAATGCAGATGGAATTTCAATAGAAGAATCTTTGACGGTTGGCAAATTAACATCAACCGATGTGATATTCAAAAATCGAACAACCATAGATTCGACATACAATACGCAAACCGCATTGGTTTCGGGAACACTTTCTGGTGATGCAAAAAGTATAACGGTGAACGGTATATTAAGTCTTGCGGATTATGCCAAGGTGTCTTCGTTTACGGCCGATAATTTGTCGGTGAATACATTGACCTTGGGTGGGTTGTCGGTGCCATCTGGATCGCTGTCAACAATACGAATCGGTGGGGCGTTGGATATGACCGAAGGTCGCGTAAGTGCGATGTTTATGACGGTTGGCTTTACGGGATCAATTACGCCGCGCCTTGGGGTCAAAGAAAAAATAGTTGATTCGGTTAATCCAAATTATTATTGGAATGTCAGTGCGCGCACCGCAAACATGGGTGATATAAATTCGCCGACATTGTCCGACATGGCGACAAGAATCCTGCGTCGCGAATCTGTTTCTGGTTCGTCCGTCACCAAGATATTTAATGCGGTTGCGTCAAATAAAAACGCGACAATGGGCGATTTTATGAATGCGATAAATCAAATACAACAAACTGTGCGTGGGAAATATCAAATGTTGAATTTGGAATAATTTGTGATATACCTTTGCCCAAGGGGATAAAACATGAAAATAAAATGTGATGTTTGTAAAACAGAATATAATTTGCCGGCGGCCACATCGGGCGAAGTGCGGTGTGCGATATGTGGTCATGTGTGGACGGTAAAAAACAAAACGCGCCGTTCGGGGCTGATGGTGTTTTTTGCGTCGCTTTGTGCATTGTTGGCGGCGACGGTGTTCGCGGTCGCGGTTATTGTGACATCGCGTCGTGATGATCCGGACAAAAGACCGTTGGTTGCGGTAATCGATGATATTCAAACGGTGACAACCGATGGCACATCGCAAATTGTTGTGACGGGGACCGTCACGAATCGGTCGGACAATATGTATGCGTTTCCTGATTTAATAATCGTCCTTTATGGTGAAGATGGTTCGCCAATCGCGCGTCAACGTTTTATGCCGTCGGCAACATTTTTGGACGTGGGCCAATCGGTCGGTTTTACGCATCGGCTTTCTGGAAATACTGCGGGCGTAAAGCGTGTCGCGGTCGAATTGGTAAATATGGAGGATAAAAAATGATAAAAAAACTTCTGGTTTGTTTTTTTGCATGTGCCATATCGTTAAATGCGATGGCGACCGATCACCCACAAACGCCAACGCCGCAAACACCACCAACATCGCAAACACCGGCGGCGCGTATAAGTATCTTTTCAACAACGACTGATTGGGCGGCGTTAACCGGATTGCCTTTGCGGCAATATGTTGGAAAATTCACATGGAAAAATTCGGACGTTGAACGCGGCATAGTTTTATATTACCTTGACGCGTTTCCATGCTATGGCGAAGCGGACAGTGTGCGTATCTGGCTTGGACCGAATCGGCAATCGACCGGCACGCTGCGCCTTGTATGCGTGCATGCCCCGACGGAAATAAGTTTCACATGGCGTTATGCCACACGTGACGCGGACCAGGCGCAAAGCACAGGTCTGTTAAAATGCCCCGTCACCGGCGATTATGAATTGAATATCGATTTTTCAAAATGCGTTCGTGGCCCCGAATGGCGGGAGTATAAGTAATCATGACGGACACGCGCGAATTTATCGTTGATAGTGAATCGGTCGGAATGCGACTGGATAAATTCTTGGTATCGCAAATGCCGACTTTTTCGCGCAGCGAGATTCAGCGGTTCATCGTCACGCGTGATGGCCATGATGTAAAGTTTTCTGAAAAAGTAAAGGCGGGCGATAAAATAACTGTGCAAATTCCGCCCGCGCAAACAGATGTCGCGACCGACAATATTTCTGACGAAATCGATTTAGATATTTTATACGAAGACGACGACATAATCGTTGTGAATAAACCGCGCGGCGTTGTTATGTATCCGTCGGCCGGAAATAAAACGGGAACGTTGGTTCAAAATGTTTTATCGCATACGCACCTATCTGCGCTTGGTGGTGTGACACGTCCGGGTGTTGTTCATCGGCTTGATAAAGATACCAGTGGCGTTGTCGTTTTGGCGAAATCCGATGCGGCTTATCGTGAATTGGTAAAAACTTTTAGCAACCATAACCTTACCCGCAAATATATCGCGTTCGTTTGGGGCGTTCCGAATTGGACGGGCGCGGACATAACGGGCAATATCGCGCGGTCGTCACGCAATCGGCAAAAGATGACGATGGTAAAGACCGGCGGCAAACCGGCACACACAATTGTTGATGTTTTGGACGCATGGCCGCGTGACGGTGTTTCAGAATTTCGTTGCACGCTGATGACCGGCCGGACGCACCAAATCAGGGTTCATTTGTCGTCGCATGGTTTCCCGGTGTTGTGCGATGGTGTATATGGCCGCGCGTCGTCGCGCCTTGGGTCGGTTAGGAATCCCGATTTGCTGGAATTTATAAAAACGCATAATGGGCAAATGCTGCATGCCCAGATTTTAGAATTTGACCACCCAACGACCGGCGAAAAAATGCGTTTTAAAACCGATTTGCCAGACGATATGTTGGAATTGAGAGAAGTGTTAGTTTAAATCAACACTTTTTTCTTTTTTTCCCCCCATTTCTATGATATAATAAATCGATACCAAAAGGGGAAAGAGAATGAAATTTCTAACTGCTATTATTGGAATTTTGCCGGTTTTGTGCATGTTTTCGCCTGCATCTGCGGCGTTGCGCGCGGGTGGTGGTACGACCAAGGCGTCGAACGAAACGGGTCGCGTATCCGTATCGCCATCGATTGGCGTGACCAGTGCGTCGGGTATTGCGGCGGCGCGTCGTTTGCCAACATTGATAAAGACCGGAACTTCGACGACAACCACAACGTCTTCGTCATCGTCTTCTTCCCTTATGGACGAAATAGATTGTGTTGAAAAATATACCGAATGTATCAAGGCGTCCGACGTTTGCGATTTCAATTTCGAAGAATGCACGACAACCGAATTGTTCTATGCCAAAAAGCCCCAGTGTAATAGCGTCTTGTTGCAATGCACGTCGGCGGGCATAAACACCCTTTTTGGAACGGGCAACATATCGGATTTGGCCACCAAAAATGACCAAGAACAATACATGTACCCAACGGCGGGCAGTGTCCTGGGCCAATTCATAGAGGCCGGCGCAATCAGCAACCGTTTGGACACATCGTCGTGCGTAAAGCGTTATACGTCATGCTTGCACAAAGATAATGTCTGTGGTTCGGATTTCGAACTTTGCACCACAAACAGCGAATTTAAAAAGCAAAAGATTTATTGCGAATCGACACTTGCGCGGTGCCAAGAAGACGGCATAATGGAATTGTTCGGCCAAACCGATACAACGCGTGATCCAACATCGCCAAGTCGCCTTGGGGTCATGATTTCCGAAGGCGCGGGTTTGGCGGCGGTGAACGCGGTTTCTACATGCTATAAGGTTGCGGATCAATGCGTCCTTGCCGCGTGCAACGCGAATCCGTACAAGTGTATGGAAAGCACAAGCACTGTGTTGTCTGACATAATGGACGCAATCAACGAAGGCCGTCAATTAACACCTGAACAGGCCGCGGCGGTTGCGGATGCGCGCACAAAGCAAGATGTTGCGAAATATATCAGGGCGGCATGTTTTGACACGATTGGTGGAAATAAATATTGCCACATGACCGTTAATGCGGGCAAGATTCCGGCGTCCAAAGATTTGATTGACGAAGAAGAACGTGATAACGTCTATTCCGATATCATACCGTCAACGATGACGCGTGTGTCCGACAAATTGGAAAAAACTTTGGATAAATTCGACAAAAAGGCCAAAGATACATGCAGTGATACACTTGCAGATTGCGCAATGCGTACCTGTGGCGCCGGCAGTGGTGCGGCATGTTTCAAATTGGTGTTCGGCAACAATAATTCGAAATGTTTCGGGTCGGGTCGTTCGGGCTTGGGCGCGTCCAGTTCTGGTTCTTGTTCGATAAACGCTGCTTCGACATATAATGAAATTAAATATGGCTGTGCGGCGATTGTTGATACCGACGCAAATTGCCAATACGCGGCGGCATCTGTGACGGCCAAGGGATATAACTATAATTATTCTGATTTGGATACGTTTGGCATTTTGTTCCCCGAAGACGAATCGGATCCGATTGGGGTTGTCACACGTTTGAACGCCACATTGAAAGAAAATTATAATGATGCGGCAATCGCGGCTCTGGAATCGACATGCAAGAACGTAATTGGGGATTGTATAAAGACCGAGTGCGGAGCGCCCGATTTCACAAGATGCTATCGTAATCGTAATGATATCTTGACCGACACGTATAATACCGGACAAACCAAGTTCGACAACAGTATGAACAAGGTTGGTGGCGTGCTTGACTTTACGATTGTGCGCGGTCTGTGCGTGAATACAATCAAGGCGGATCAATCGTGCAAGTCGCACTTTGATATCAAATTTGCCGAAACCCGGGCGGCGTCGAAATCTTCGACCGGTTGGGGTGGAAAATCCAGTGTGCGCCAGGCATGGGTTGATGCGGTGTCTGATGGATACAAGGCGAAAGAAGTAGAAGTCGATAGATACCAAGACGGTTGCACACCGACATCGAATCGTGCGTCCGGCAGTGGAAGTGGCGGCAGTATGTCTGGTGCTGGTTCGGCATGTGACATGACCGACGTCCAAGAATGCGGCACAGTTAAAAACGGTTGCGTGTATAATACCCCGCATTACGTCAGTGTCAAAGACTATCAAACAAGCATGAATATTGACACCTTGGTTCAGGAGGTTTTGGCCGACTATGAACTCCAGGCCCAGGCGGAATATAATGCAAAGATGACCGAAGAACAAAATATGTGCATTGCCGCCAACGAAGGTAGTGTGATGGGCAAGAGAGACATGACGTCCAGTACGTATATGTGGGCAAAGTTGAAAAGCAGAAAGGTTCCGTCGTATTATGCGGCATCGGGATTAAAGGCCAGTGACTTTACCGCAAGTAACGATTTGTACGGTTCGTTCTGTCGCGCACGTGTGACGATTGAATCCAAGGACCCGTATATCCAGGCCCTGATAAAGGAATCGCCGGATTGGGCACATGCATACTTTGCGGTTGGTGACGTGGCCGTATGTGGTTCATGGCTTACCGAATCTGATTTGGAACAAATCGCGGTCACCAAGGCGTGTAAAAAGGCCCAAGATGAAGGCAAGATAGAACGGACGTTCAATTGCGATAGCGCAGATAAAAACACAATCAATAAAATTAAATTAAGTACGGGGCAAAGCTGGCTGGTTGGATTGTCAACTGTGGGCAGTGCCGCGGTCGGTGTCACCGCAATGGAAGTGTTGCAAAGTTATACGGGTCTTGGTGGTTTGTTGAATACACGCAGCAAAAATCGTAATAGTTGCTCAACAGATCTTGATAGTGAAATCTCGTTCTGGAATTCTATCGCGTACAATGATTGCTGTGTAAATGGGACGCCAAAGGGTGGTACATATAGTGGTCAGTGTACCAATAGTGAACCCTGTTTGGCTAACTATACAATGACAAGTTCTGGTAAAAGCATTCAGAAAGATGGTGGTGGTAAATCCATTTCTGGTATGACATCGATGGTTGCTGCGGGTCATGCGATTACCAAAACACAGGTGGACGCCAGAAAAGGGCAATTGGACAAGGCAAGAAAAGATGTTTGCGATTCCGATGGCAGTGCCAGTATGTTGGGACGTGCCGGTATGGATGTGCTTGCCGGCGGGTTGCTTGGTACAGCGGGATATTTCGCGTCCAATAGGCTTATGAAAGAAAGTAATCGTCAACAGTTCTCCGCCGATGAACAGGCGTTTATGGACGAAGTTGCCAGTAAAATCGATTGCTATGTGGGCCAAGACAAGAAAGGTACCTATGGCAGTGTGATGGAAATAAGTTTAGATTAATATAAGTGTAAGTGGTTAGTGTAAAAACGGGTGCGAATCGCGCCCGTTTTTATGTAATGATTCCAAAAAGTGCCGCCTTGGCAACTTTCGAATCGGTTGCGAATCGGATTTTTGCGGGGTTGAACACGATTTTTATTGCCCGCGACACAAAAATCATCAAAAAAATCAAAAATAAAAAATGCCGGTTTTCTGCGGTTTTTTGAAAATTTTTTACGCAAATGAAAAAAAATAAAAGTAAAATCAAAAAAACGCTTGACTTTTTTGAAAGATGGGGTCATACTATGCGGGCTTTCTAAGTTAGGACGTGTTCAGAAACGAAGAATCTAACCTCTGGAACGCGGAAGAATCCGCAACATTGTGAATAAAAGCAGCTCATCAAATGGTTTTTGAAATTTTTGAAAATTCAAAAATCTGTTCAAGAAGAGATATGCAGACAGTTGAATTTGGAAATATCCAAACTTTGACTAAGTCAAATGTGCATATCCTAGACAGGTAGTAGGTTTACGATTAAACCTCGTTAAAACTTGTCTTGCGAATATATGTAAAGACGAACTGATATAAATGTCAGCTTTGTTTATATGCACAGGACTTAAACCACAGGTTTTTTAGAACTTGAGAGTTTGATCCTGGCTCAGAACGAACGCTGGCGGCAGGTCTTAGGCATGCAAGTCGAACGGGTGAAGCAGGGGCTTGCCCTTGTGGATCTAGTGGCGCACGAGTGAGTAACGCGTGGGAAACTGCCCATTACTGGGGAATAACGTTTGGAAACGAACGCTAATACCGCATACGCCGGAAACGGGAAAGATTTATCGGTGATGGATGTGCCCGCGTTGGATTAGCTTGTTGGTGGGGTAATGGCCTACCAAGGCGATGATCCATAGCTGGT
>CAJOGD010000002.1 GCA_905233975.1 uncultured Alphaproteobacteria bacterium
TCGGATAATTTAATCGACGCCAAAACATTTAACGCGGCAATTAAAAATGGGCTTGATAGTGAATTCGTATGTAGGGAAGACAACCGCGATCCGGTGTCCGGACTTTGTTGGCTCTATACGATACATAATGGTATGGCGGGGAATTCTTTGCCAACCGGATATACAGAATTGGAATATATTGAATCAACCGGCACACAATGGATTGATACGGGAACTCGCCAGGCACGTTTTGTTCATGATATTGCATTTACTACACGAACTATTTATAACCTTATGGGGAATAATCCTGGGGCTGGGTGGTACTGGGGGCAAAATCGTAGCGCGGTGGTCGATGGATACGAACTTGGACCCTATCATATATCTATGGATTCAAGTGTTAGGAGAACCATTGAATATAATAATTTGGATGCTGCCAATATCCAACTTAGCGTTGGCGGTCAAACCATTACCCATAGCACTACGGGTTTTGGTGTCACCCCGGAATACGCAGTGTTTCACATTACAGGTGATAATCAGTATTACACCAGTGCGAAATTATATGGTTTAAAGGTATATGATGCGAACAATGCGTTGGTTCGTAATTTTGTGCCCGCCCAACATGGCACAGAAATTGGATTATATGATACCGTATCACGCCAGTTCTTTGACAATGATGGCGAGGGTGTATTTACCGCCGGGCCGGTAGTCAGCACGAACGTCTATGTTCCGCAAAACCAATAAAAAAATGTCGCGAGGTGCGACATTTTTTACATCCACTTTTTTGCCCATTCGCGCAGTGCCGTTGGCGAAAGGTCGGTGTCCAATCGGGCGCCGCGTTCAACGTGTGCGTCGGGCGCGATTTTTTGCATGTTTTTGCCGGCGTCGCCAATCGGACTGCCCCCGGATGTGGCGAACGGAACAATTGTTTTGCCCGCAAAATCATAGGACTCCATAAATGTGTCGATGATTGACGGTTCGCGATACCACCAAATTGGAAAGCCAACGAAAATGGTTTCATATTTTGATATGTCCGGGATTTTCTTGGCGATTTTAGGGCGGCACGCGCGATTGTTCATTTCTGTTGACGTGCGGCTTAATTTGTTTGTCCAATCCAGGTCGGATTCAGTATATTTTTCTGCCGGCACGATTTCGAATAAATCGGCCCCAGTTGCCGCCGCCAGGTCCTCGGCCAGGCCACGCGTTGTTTCGGTTGCACTGAAATACGCAACAAGTGTTTTCTTTGTCATGTTTTCTCCTTTTTTATGCACATATTATATAGTGCGCGTGGCATGAAAATCAAAAGGATTATAGTCGGGGGTGTGTTTTCAGTAAATTTTGCGCCGAAAGAAACAGCGGATTCGGTAAATTATCAAGCGAAAACCATCGCCATTCGGCGCATTTTTCCGGTTCCATAAGTTTTGGTTCACACGTAATACCGTCCACGCGATAGTGCAGGGTGATATAGTGTGAGTCTGGGTAAATATCACTGGTGATGCCAACAAGGCGGAATTCGTTTTGGGGGGTAATTATTCCGGTTTCTTCACGCAGTTCGCGCGTGGCGCAATGCGTTGGCATTTCATCATATTCGGTCTTGCCGCCCGGCGGCGCCCATGTGCCAAAACCATGCGTTGAAAGTCGCCGCCCAAGCAACACTTGCCCCGCCGGATTAAAAATCCAACAACCAATTCCAACACGTGTGGTTTTGCCCATTTTTTGTCCTTTTTATTAAAATTTATGCTATTGCAAACTTAAAAATTGTCAATCTATTTTCGAAATTTATAAAATAATGGACAAATGCTTTTTTGTGTGCTATACAGCCGATGAGTAAAGAAGGTTTACGTGATGGCCTATGACAAAATTGATGATATCAATAGTATTCTTTGTAGTGTTCATATGGCGGCGACCGACAAAATATCGCGCAAATCAGCCATGCGTTTTTTGATGGGGCGTAATATAGAAATTGTTTGTAATTTGGCATTGGGTGGTTATAAAAAGTTATTAAATGTGGCCCCTGAAAAATCAATAGGGTGTAATTATATTTTGCATTTGTTGCTTTGGGTGTTGCAATATCAAGATCGTTCGGAAATGCTATCGAAAATATCAAATGAAAATATCGAAAAATTAAAAAATGCGATATTATTTGTAAAAGGATACACGTGCCCAGAATCAGGCCCTGATAAGTCAGAAGCAAAAAAATTAACCAAAGAGTATCATACGCAAAACCAAAAATTGAGTTTACCCCCAGACCAAAGAAGTAAAAATACCACCGCACGCTATTCAGATCTTATTAGGTACAAAGTTGCAGAAATTTGGCCTGATGTTGTTGCACAGTTGGATGAATGGCTGGGGGTGATAGATAATTATCAAAATGGTGTCGTTGTGGCCCAAGAAAAAATAAACGAACCAGTTTCAAAAAAAAACGAGGAAGCAATAGGAGTAAAAGAAATGCCAGAAATTGAACAAATATCGGTCCCAGAAAATAAGGTTGATGCTGATAAAAGTCTTTTGAGTATGGCGGAATTGGCGGTGGAACTTGGTTTGCCAAATGTTAAAGCGCTTTTTAATAAATTTCAATGGCTTAAAAAATAGGGGCGAATTATTGATAAAGATTGGTTTGTTGGGTCGGGTGGTCGGAAAGGTAAATTCTTTAAGGTTGAACATTTGCTTGAATTAAAAGAAATCTTAAAACCAACCAAAAAGAAAGGGCGTCCGTCAAAATCAAATGGAATGTCACAAAAAGTATCCAATAAGGGAGCAGGGCAAATTATACCTGTTGAGAAAGAATATGTCCCCGTAGTGGTTGAAACAAAATCACTGGCAGATGCACCTGTGACGGAATGTCCGATAAATTTGGTTGATGTCAAAGGGTTTGAAGCATATTTAGCAAAATTGATTCAGATGAAAGAAAGGGCTGGGGACACATTGGAAGAAGCAGAAAGTGAATACAATAAGTTACACACAAGGTTACAAACTGCAGAAAATAAAAAGGTCGATGCCCAACAGAGATTTGATGAATTGAACGCTTTGGTTACGGAAGGAAAAAATTTGTTGAGTGAGTTTACAAATGCAGAAAAAGCTTTTGATAGTAGCAGGGCAAAAGTAATAGATTTTTTGAACGCAAATAAAACTTGCGTTAAGTAAAAAATAATATATAATTTGTGGCACATCGGGGCGTAGCTCAGTCTGGTAGAGTGCTTGCTTTGGGAGCAAGATGTCGAAGGTTCGAACCCTTTCGCCCCGACCAAAGTTTGCAAAAATGCCACCGAAATGGTGGCATTTTTTCCAAATTATGTTCGGGGCCGCGGATTCGAACGGCAAAAGTATTTGCCGATGTTCGAACCTTTGCTGTTGACGTGTTGATATTTTGTGCTAGGCTCAAAGGCAACGTATGGTATTTGAACAAGCGGGTTATGTATGGAAATATTAAAATTAACTTCGAATTATGACATGTTGGATATATATGCCGCGGCGAGTTTCCCCAGGGAAACCCCATCGGCAGTTGTTCAAATTGTACATGGAATGTGCGGTTGCAAGGAAAGGTATCAGCCGTTAATGAATTTCCTGAGCGACAATGGGTGTTTGTGTGTCGCGTCGGACCTTCGTGGCCATGGTCAAAGCGTAAAAAGTCCGAATGATCGGGGATATTTTTATTCTGGTGGATACAAGGCACTGGTAGATGATGTAAGAATTGTATCGGATTTTTATTTACAAAAATTTCCGGACGCCCCATTGTTCCTTTTGGGGCACAGTATGGGGTCAATGGCCGCAAGAATATACGCAAAGCAAGATGATTCCAAATTATCTGGATTAATATTGTGTGGCAGCCCCAGCAAAAATCCCGAATCAAACATTGGGGCGGCTTTGACCGGTATAATATGTATGGCCGGATTTGGAAAAAGTCGTCCGGGAATTATGCAAAATATGATGGATAACAAGTATAACAAAAAATTCGCATCAGAAGGCCACAGGGCATGGACATGTTCTGACACCGAATCCAGGGAACAAAGTAATCAAATGCCCCAATGCAATTTTAATTTTACTATAAATGGCACAAACAATTTGATGAAAATGATGTGCGAAACATATAACCCGGATGGATGGAAAGTTTCAAATCCGACTATGCCTATACTTTTTATTTCTGGGGGAAACGATCCATGTATGATTTCAAAATCAAAATTTTACGAGGCAATAAATGCTATGCGTCGGGTTGGGTACACAAATGTGAAATATTTGATATATCCAGAAATGAGGCACGAAGTTTTACATGAAGTCGGCAAACAAAATGTATGGAATCAGATACTGAGTTTTGTCAAAACACACCAAAAACAAAAGTAATATTTTGCTTTAATTGTTTTTATTAACTGTTTGAATTTATTAAATGTTTTATTGCATAATTTGCCGCGAATAAACCGAATGTCCCGGTGACGGTTATAATCGATCCCATGTTTTTATCGGGTGTTTTTTGTGGCGCCGGGGTTTCGGTCGAAAACACAACCGGGAAATCTTTGATGTCATGTTCGCGGGCCAATTTTCGGATTTGTCGCGCAAGTGGGCAGGCGACCGTTTTCGATAGTTTCGCGACTTTAACCTGGGTCGGGTCGGTTTTGCGCGCCGCGCCCATTGATGATATAAAGGGTATATCATTTTGTTCGCACCATTCGTAAAGCGCAACCTTGGACGCGATTGTGTCGATGGCGTCGATTACGAAGTCCGGACGGACGGGGAGTGCGGTATTTTTATCGAAAAAAGTGTCAATTTCGGTCACCACTATGTCGGGTGATATTGCGGCAATGTGTTCGTGGGCCGCGGCGGTTTTTCGCCAATCTAATGTGTTTTGCGTTGCAAACAGTTGGCGGTTGATATTTGATTCTTCGATTTTATCGAAATCGACCAAAATTATGTGCCCGACGCCCGACCTGGCAAGTGCCGCGATGGCGAAAGAACCGACCGCGCCGCACCCGACGACCATGACGGTTGCGCGTTTCAGTTTTGCCAAGTTTTCTTCGCCGAATAACAGACGGCACCGGTGCAATCGATCAGACATAGTTTATAACCCCGCTAAAATTCTTGTTGATTTGTTCGTTTAATTCGGCCACGTCGCACCCGCGCAGTTTCGCAATCTCGCGCGTGGCGTCCGCCAATGCCCGTAATTGATTTTCGGGTGCGTCGCAATCGCTTTCGACCAAGATTTTGTCCGCCGGCGCATCTTGCGCGGTATCGCTTATGCGGCCATTTTGCATTTTGTATGAGAAATATACGTTGTATTCGGCAAGCGCGGCCATGATTTCCGCATTCCCGCCGAACGCGTGTGCGATTATCGGAATGCGGGGGCGGTGTGCCTTTAGTATCCGCAACACTTTGTCCCATGCACCGACGCAGTGCAGGTGCGCCGGTCGTCCAAATTCAATGGCGATTTCGATTTGGTGCGTAAAAAGTTCGATTTGCATTTCGATGTTTGGGTGAAATTTATCAATTCCGATTTCGCCAACCATAACTTGCGGATTTAACGTCAGGATTTCGCGCATGCGCGTGTCCCAACCAACCGGCGCACCGTCAATGTGCCATGGGTGAATGCCGATACATACGTGCGTGCGGTCGTTCGCAATCTGAATAAGTTTCTCCCAATCGGCCGCGGTCGTCGCGTTGCAAATCTGACCGGCGATTTCGGCGTCGGTCGGTGCGGCAAAGATATGACAATGGGCGTCGGTGTATTTCATGTTTGTTAATATAGTATGCGCCGGCCGCGCATGCAACAAATGTTTTGTGTTTTTATTCATGTTGCCATGGGCGCGCAAATGTGTTATCATTCGCAATGAAAGAAAAGCGAGGTAAAAATGCAAAAAGGTTTTGAACCCGGAACGAAACGCCAAAAAATCGGCGAAGTAATCAAAAGAATTTATCGCAATACCGCACCGCTGTTGGTGGGCGAAGCATTGCTGTTTATCGTCGCCGGTGTGTTGATGTTGGCGCGACCGATTGAGTTTTTGTCGGTAATAACCTTTATAATCGGTGCGGCGTTGGTGGTGTTTGGGCTGTATCGGGTTAGTATGGTTTTTGTTTCTAATTTGGGTTTTAGTATCGGGACATATGATGTGTTCTTTGGCCTGGTCACGCTGATATTGGGTGTGGTGTTTTGTGTTTATCCGTATGGCGCGGCAATCGGAATGATTTATGTGTTTGTGGTTTTGTTCTTGCTGAATGCGCTGCGCATGCTGTTTTTTGCGATAAATATGTTGCGCATAGGCTTTGGATACTATCGCGTTGATTTGATTGCGGCGGTTGTGATGTTGATATTGTCCGCGGCGCTGTTGTTCTTTCCGTTGTTGGCGGGCGGTGTGTTGGTCGGCTGCCTGGCGGCATATCTGTTTGTCTATGCGGCACTGGATATTTATATGTTTCTTAAACTTCTAAACCTGCATCATCAAATAAGGGCAGGGCGCAAGAAGGCGTAATTGGTTGCCGTCGGTTATTGTTGGTCTTGGGGAATATAGATATTTGTGTTTGCCACCGGCCCGGCGGAGAAGTTCGTGTTCGGGGCCGAACTGGTAAAGAACCGCCGCGATACAGTATCATACATGCCGACCGCGTCGCCATGTTGCGCCGGGATAAAATTACGAACCAGGGTATCGCCGTTATAAATACTTAATTCATATATTTTTACGCTATACGCATTTATAGTTAAATCGTTATTAGCGAATAAATACATGGTGGCATCACCACTAAAATCGTTATTGGTGGGAATATATACGGTGACGCCATCTATTATAAATGCGTTTTTATCTGCAGTAAACCTGTGTATATCTGTATTCACTGTAAGCGTGGGTTTGATAAAGGCCTGGCCGAAACCGAAAAAAGCTTCGGTCGAATAAGAAAATTGAAATCTGCCACTTCCTCTATTTGTTACGCCTATTATGTAACTCCTGTTGGCGGAAGTATCGATTATCGCAAATTTCCCTTTAACTTTTGTATTCTGATTTGGGGATATTTCCGTATCAATATACTGATGTCCGTCGGATTCAATCCATTCCAGTGGCGTATAATCATTTGGTAAAACGCCATTATCCGTTATTACATTATGTATCGAGTAAACCCAACAAAGATTTGTGTTTGGGTCGGATTCCGAACAAATAAATTCACTATCAAGTCCCTTTCTAAGTGCGGCGTTAAATGTTTTCGCGTCAATCAGGTTATCCGACTGGGCGGCATACGATTCGCTTGTTTGATAAATTCCTTTTTGTCCGATTGTTCCGGCCGTTCCGGTGTATGTGACCGCGGTATGATCGTTGACCGGGTCGATGTCGTCCTGTTTTTGATTTAACTTTGTGTTCACACCACCAACCATGGGGATCGATTCGGTTCCGCCATTATCCAAATCCGATGTGACGGCGCGTTTTTGCACCACGCCGGCCGCGTTTGTGTATTCCATGGCTTTATTCGTGTCCGCGTCGAATTTATTTTGTCGTGTTTCCAATTCGTGTGTGACGTATTTTAACGATGTTGCGGTTTTGCGGTCCGTCGCTTCTTCGGCGAACGCCGGCAACGCCGCCGCCATCAACCCGAACACAAACAATTTTCCTAAATGCATATCGCTCTCCTTTTTTTCTTTCTTCTCGTCATACCGCCGAAAGGCGGTATCTCCTCAGGCTTTCCTGAGAACTGGCCCGCGACGGTTTCGACGGGATTCCGGCTTTCGCCGGAATGACGGAGTTTTCGCGCAATCCCGCACTAACCCCAAATAAACGAAACCACCGAAACGCTTCTAGTGGTTGGAGGTTAACGACAATTCAAGCTGAGATTGTGTGCTTATTCTGTGGGGTATGCCCCGCATTATTCACATCCCTCCAACCAATTCTGGTTGGAGTACTTTTCGCCTTTGAATCATAAGACGCAGCTTGAAAAAGGGTCGTTACACCCCATCGACGGAACACCCGCCGACAAGATTATTCTATCAGAAAATGAAAATAAAAAACAAGTGAAAAATAAACGCGCGGTGCACCGATGTGTAAAAATACAAAAATATATTGAAAAATGCGCGGGATTTATGTATAATCGGGGCATGGTACAGGTAAAAAATTTCTTTCATGTGTTTCATCACGCCCGTTCGGGTGTGCGGTACTAGCTATATTTTCAAAAAATCAGAGTGGGGCGAATGCCCAATCAACCATATAATAATAGAATAGGGGAAATAAAATGGATTTGAAACCAACAAAACCTTTGTCAGGATTTATAGAATTATTGCCGGCCCAACAACGGTGCTTTGACGAATGCGCCCGCCGGATGCAGGAAGTTTTAAATTATGCCGGGTATTCGCGCCTTGATTTGCCGGCGATAGAGCGGGCCGAGGTGTTGACCGATAAAGATAACTGGGACGAAATCGAAACACAGATATTTTTGTTCCAAAAAGGCGATACGAAAATGGGCTTGCGCTACGACGGGACGGTCGGGCTTGCGCGATTTGTTGCGGGGCATATGAATGATTTGGCCTTTCCGTTTCGCGTATATCAATTCGCGCGCAACTATCGTGGCGAACGACCACAGCGCGGACGCTATCGTGAATTTTGGCAAATGGATATTGATGTTTTGGGAATTCAAAATTTGTCAACAAATTATGACGCGGAAATTGTTGCGACGCTTGCGCAAATGTATGAATCGATCTCTGATATTGTTGGGTCGGTAAAGGTAAAGGTTGGCAATCGTCGGTTTTGGAACGCAATGTTTGAATACCTGAATCTGACACCGGAACAGGCGCGCGCGGTTTTCATTCTGGTTGATAAAAAAGACAAGATTTCGGACTTTGTTGAAGGCCTGGTTGATACCGTCGGGGCGGACAAGGCAAATGAAATTAATTCAGTGTTCACGAATGGTTATCGGTCATTTTTAAACAAAACAATGAACCTTGATGCCGCGATAAATGAAATGGATCATTTTATGGAATTGCTGCGTGTGATGGGTGTTAAAAATGCCGAAATTGACGTTTCTATTATGCGTGGGCACGCGTATTATACCGGCATTGTGTTCGAATTTTTCTCGGTCGATTATCCGGAATTACCGGCGGTCGGTGGCGGCGGCCGGTACGAAGATTTGGTGTCTAAATTTTCGAAAACGCGCATAGTTGGCGTGGGTGCATCGATTGGCGTGTCGCGTTTGTTGGTTGCATTGATGGAAATGGGCAAGATTAATCTGTCAAAATGGGAGCGACCGATAGATGTTGCGATTCTTGTTATGGGTGATGACAATTTGCAATATGCGCTGACGGTCGAAAGTGCCCTGCGGAATGCGAAAATTCCATCTGTGGCGTATTTAGATGCGGACAAAAAGTTCAAAAATCAAATCGAATACGCCGACAAAATTATGGCTAAATACAGTATGATAATTGGCGAAGATGAAGCGAAAAATAATGTTGTGGCGTTAAAAGATATGGCGACCGGGGACCAGCAAACCGTATCTGTGTCTGACGCGATAAAATTAATTCAAGGACGGTAAAAAATGGTGATTGACCAAAAGTTGTTGGATATAAAAAAGCGCGCCGCCGATATTCAGGCCCAAATGAATTCGGGTGATGTTTCGGGAACTGAATTGACGCGCCTGTCCAAGGAGTATTCGCATGTGGCGGAAATTTTGCCGCTGGTTGATGAATATTTTACGGTAAAGCAGGGCATTGACGACGCGACCGAAATGCAACACGATCCAGAATTGCGCGACATTGCGGCGGAGCAGTTGGAAACGCTGAAACATGCGTTGCCGGATATTGAAAAACGGTTGCAGATTGCGCTTTTGCCGCGGGACAGTGCGGACGACAACAGTGCGATTATGGAAATTCGTGCGGGTGTCGGGGGCGAAGAATCTGCGCTGTTTGCCGGCGATTTGTTTAATCAATATAAATCTTATGCGTTGCGGCATGGGTGGAAAATCGAAATTGTTGAAGAAAATGCGACGTCGCTGCATGGGTACAAGGAAATTATCTTTAAAATTGATGGCGATGGCGTCTATGCGCGCATGAAATTTGAATCGGGGATTCATCGTGTGCAACGTGTTCCGGAAACAGAGGCGGGCGGTCGTATCCATACCAGTGCGGTTTCTGTTGCCGTCATGCCCGAGGCAGATGATATCGATGTTGCGATCGAAGAAAAAGACATTCGTATCGATGTGTTTCGTGCATCTGGCGCGGGCGGTCAACACGTGAACAAAACCGATAGCGCGGTGCGTATTACGCACTTTCCGACGGGGATTGTTGTCACGTGCCAAAATGAACGCAGTCAGATTCAAAACAAGGCGACGGCGATGGCGGTTTTGCGGTCCAAGTTGTATGAAAAACAGCGCGCTGAACAAGATGCGGCCCGGACGTCTTCGCGACGTAGCATGGTTGGTTCCGGCGACCGCAGTGAAAAGATACGGACGTATAATTTTCCGGAACAGCGCGTGACAGATCATCGTATTAAACTAACGCTGTATAAATTGGACGATATTTTGGCCGGCGGCGAAGGGTTGGACGAAATGATTGACGCCCTGATAGCGGCCGATCAACTGGAACGGCTTGCCGCGATGGAATAGGGCTAATTCAGTGTAAGTGATTAATGTAAGTAGTTAGTGATTTGAAAAATGGCGTACAATTGTGCGCTATTTTTTTGTTTAGGAAATTTATTTGTGTGCGGGTTGTTGTGCGAAAGTTGAATAATTGTGTTTGGGTGTGAAAATAATATGCTGTTTATACGGGGATATTTTTGTTTTTATAAAATGCGAAAATATGGTTGGGGCAGTGGTTTTTTTGTGGGCGCACAAAAGGCGCATAATATATATTATGTATAGTTTTATATGCTAACGCATGATAAAACTATACATAATATGAGTTCACAATAATGATATGCTGGGCGCATACAAACCTATACATAATATGGGGTTCACAATAATAAATTGTTTCGCGGTTGTTTTTACATGCTGACGCATACAAACCTATACATAATATGGGTTCACAATAATAAATTGTTTCGCGGTTGTTTTTATATGCTGACGCATACAAACCTATACATAATATGGTTCCATAATAATGAAATGTTTCTCAATAAGGTTTATATGCTAACGCATGATAAAACTATACATAATATGAGTTCACAATAATAAATTGTTTCACAATAGTTTTATATGCCGTCGCATGATAAAACTATAATAATGTGGTTCAGAATAAATAATTCTTTTCATATAATTTTATTTGCTTTAGGCTCGATACAAAAATGATTTTAAATTATTTGTGTTGTGATTTGATGAAACTTGCAAGTGTTAGATAAATGTTGGTGATAAAAATTTTTATGCTGGTGCATGATAATGAAACTTGTCGTGATGTGGTTCAATGATGTATTGCGCACGTGTATGGTCCGCTAACCACTAACACTAGTCACTTGCACTAAAACCGCCCTATTCTGTGCCAAAAAATGCAAAAGTGGCGGATTTCTGCGCCTTTGTGGCGATTTTTGACGTAAAAATATGTTTTTTATTGATTCTTTGAAGTCGGGGGAGAATCCCCCCCCACTAACACTAACCGCCAACACTTACGCTTCTTTTTACGCTTGCGCATGTGGTGGGTGCGGTGGTATAATTTCGGCGAAAGGATTTGAAAGGGTGGGATTTTTAATCAGGTTTTTTGCCATAACTGTTGCGGTTTTGTTTGGGCGTGGTGCATATGCGCAATGTTGTTGGTGCGATACGGATCCTTGTCCGTTTGGGAAAGAATTTGGTGGCTATAATAACGGGGTGCCAAATTGTGATAACCCTTGTTATGGTTATGATTGCGACTATTGTGGCGATGAACCGGGGCAATATTGCGATAGTTTTCCGGACCCCTGCCCTGGATTGGCGTCTAATTATAAATGCAAGGTTAAAAGTGGAATGTGTGGTGCGTCGTCGGGTTGTACGGGGTACCAGTCATGTGATTCCCAGACGGGCATTTTGGGGCCGGACGTGGTTTCCGAAAATTGCCACCTTGAAAACAGTACGTGTTATGTGAATACACGAAATTGCAAAGATTTTACAAATCATACGGAAAATAATAGTTTGAGTTGTCCCAAATCTTCTCAACAGGGACAGGCGCAATGGAAATCTGATAGGAACGCTTGGGATACCAAGGGATGTTATTGTAATCTTTTGCACCTGGTTCTTGGAAATGAAATGTGGGGTATTCCGGTATGGTGTGATGATTTAAATGCGGAATATATTGTGTCGGACGCAAATAGGTATGTGACGACCCGGGTTTCGGCTGATATTGTTTACACCATGGAACGATTGTTTTGTGCAAAATGTCACCCAGGTTATTTACCAACAATCAGTCAGTCGCCCGGGACAAATGGAATTTATTCGCGTCCCGATAACAATGGCACCTGGGGTGTTGCCATGTGTTCGGACCAAGTGACCATGCCCTATTACGCTGATGGGTGTGTCATAGATTTTGGTTTGTCGTCGGGTTCGGCCGCGGTTTCGGCGTGTCAAATGTCTTGTCCGGGCGGAATGACCATAACCGAAGATGGCGCAACCGGCATATCGCAATGCGTGCCAACGGGCCAAACGTATGAAGACGCCACAGGAACGTTTGTTATCGGGTCGGATTTATGCCATTAACTTTGGCGGGATATTCGCGCAGGAATTTAATCGTTTTAATGAGATTCTGGGCGCCTTTTGGTTGGGGGGCGTCCGCCGGCGTCGAGATATTCTTTAGTTCCGATAACGTTTGTTTTATTTCTGGTAAAATTTTATCGCCGCGCCTAAGCAAAGAGAACAAAGCGTGCAGGTATTTTGTTTGCTTTGGGTCAGAATATTCTTGATAGTATTGCCCGAATGTCGGGTTGTATGTGTTAACGGTTAATGCATATGTATTTGTTGGGTAAAGTTTGAACCAATGGCGGGCATATAGATTATGAATTTCGTATAATATATTATCCCCGTCCGGATAGTACATGCGCACTGTTTCGCCGGGGTTAATTCCGACCCTGACCCCGTCCGGCGCATAAACCAATGACTTGTCATTGGTTTGTTCGTATACATCGGCCAGTGCCAGAAACAACTGCAAGTGAAACGGTTCCAAGAGTTTTTCTTCCTGTTCTCTTTGTTTTTCCGCTTCTTTTCTTCTGTCATATATGACCGAGAATGGCCAAAATCCCGCCAAGATTAACTTTGGATTAATCCAATTTATCGGATAAATTGAATAATTTTGCATAAATTTGTGTCCTTTGTTTATATTAAGCAAAACCCCAGGGCGTACGGACCCTGGGGCGATTTATTATTTTGCGGTTGCCTGTTGAAACAATTCTTCGGGCTTGACCGTTTTTTCCTTTTGCTTTACGCGGGTCAGCATTTCGTCCAACGCCTTGCGTTCGAACAGCATGCCGCGCAACATGGTAAGCGCATTTGGATTTTTGTTATAGAATTCAAACACCTGTTTCGGGTCCGGATAGCGTGATGCCTCGGCCCAAATTGCCTGTTGCAAATCGTCGCGCGAAACCTCTACTTTGTTTTGTGTGCCCCACTCTGCCAGCACCAGGCCCAATTTAACGCGGCGTTCGGCGTCCTTGCGTTCTTTCTTTTCGTCGAATTTGCAATCGCCGTCACAGTGTCCGTCGCAATCACAGTGTTTGTGATGATGTTCGTGTTCGTTCTTTGCCATTTGCAATTCTTGTTCGACAAGTGTTTCCGGCAATTCAAGTTTCACTTTGTCCGCCAAAATGTCCAACAATTCATTGCGCATTTCGGATTGTGCGGCCTGAATATATTGATCGTTCAAAATGTCGCGGATATGTTCGCGCAGTTTTTCAACCGACTCTTGGCCGATTTCACGCGCAAAATCGTCGTTTAATTCCGGCAAGATATGCTTTCTAACCTCATGCAACTTTATCGCGAAACGCGCCGGTTTTCCGGCCAAATTGTCGGCATGATAATCCCGCGGGAAATTTACATTTACGTCGAATTCGTCGCCGGCCCGATGCCCAATAACCTGATCTTCGAATCCCGGGATAAAAGACCCCGAACCCAAGACCAAATGATGTTTCTCGGCTGCGCCGCCTTCGAACGGTTTGTCGTCCATGTATCCGGTAAAGTCAATGACCGCGGTGTCGCCATTTTCGGCCTTGTAGTTTTCGGGCTGTTTTTCTGCGACGCTGCGCGCACGACGCAGGTTTTCGATTGCTTTTTCAACCTCAGCCTCCGGCAGTGTTGTCACCTTTTTCGTGACGGTGAATTTTTCCAAATCAATCGCCGGCAGTGTTGGCAAAATATCGAATTCCAATGTGTATTCCGCATCCGACCCAATTTCCCATTTGGACACGTCCGCACGTGGTGCCCCCGCAAGGCGAATTTGCTTTTCGGCCGCGTATTTTTCCAAATCCGCGTTCATAAGTTTATCTATCGCATCGGCCATCGCGGTGGCGTTATATTTCTGGCGCAACACTGTTAATGGCACGTGGCCCTTGCGAAAGCCGGGCATTTTTGTGTCCGCACCGTATTTTTGCAATATTTCATCGGCCGCGGATTGCAGTTCATCGGCGGTAATAACGCCGGCCACAGAATAATGTAAATCTTTGATTTTATCTTTTTTTATCATTATAATTTCCTTTGGGTCATATGTTTCGTGCCAGTATAGCGCATTTTTTCACAAATTCAACTTTTTTATGCTCGCGGGGATAAAATCCCAGGGTTGGGTATCGGGTGACGAAAAAACGCCGTCATACCGCGCTATCGGGCCCCGCAAAAAACGTGCAACATTGGGTGATTTTCCGGAGGGGAACTGTACCGCGACGGTAATAAAGAGATACCGGTTTCGCTCGGCTTGCAGCCTGCGCGCAAATTTGTAGTTGTTTGAACTTCGCTTACGCTTGTTCTCACATACAAATTTTCGCCGGGGTGACGAGAGCGAAATGCGACATGACGTTATTGGTTCTGGGGAATATAAATATTGTCCGGAATGATTGGTCCGGCGATAAAGTCTGCGCCATTTCCTGCGTTTTCGAAAAAATTCCCCGATACTGTATCATACATGCCGATTGTGCCTTGGGCATTTTGGGCCGGTATGAAATTGCGAACAAGTATATCATTGGATTTTATATATGCGCCATATATTTTTGCCTTTGCGTATGTGTTAGGGCCACCGCCAATGCCAATGTTGGATTTGAATAAAGTAATTTGATTGGTTATGCTGGTAAAAACACCGTTAGTAACATTCAGGTTGTATTCGACATTATCCATATAACATTTACGCAGGCCCGTATTCCACTTGATTTGGTGCCGGTCAAGGATACTGGCGACGGTTATTTTGGTTTCTGTAGCGCTAGCGCCGGCCTGTATACCAATCATTGTGGCTGATTTAACATCGGTTTTTAGCCAGAAGTTGGCGGCCTGGGCACCGAAAGCAGATGCGTAATTATAGTGTGCCGCATTGCCGTCAACGTATTGGACATCTATAAAAAATTCAGAATTTGTATTTAAATCGGCCGGATAGATGCCGGTATTAATATATTGTGTGCCATCGGATTGAAGATATCCCAACGGGGTATAATCGTCCGGCAAGAGGGTATTATCCGTTATTACATTATGAATCGAATAAACCCAACAAAGGTTTGTGTTTGGGTCGGATTCTGAACAGATAAATTCGCTATCAAGTCCCTTTTTAAGTGCCGCGTTAAATGTTTTTGCGTCAATCAGGTTATCGGATTGTGCGGCATACGATTCGGTTGTTTGATAAATTCCCTTTCGTCCGATACCGCCGGGTTGCCCAGTGTATGTGACCGCGGTGTGGTCGTTAACCGGGTCAATGTCATCTTGCTTTCGATTTAATTTTGTATTCACACCACCAACCATGGGAAGTGATGTGTCGGACGTGCTGGTGCCCAAATCAGATTTGACCGCGCGTTTTTGCACCGTTCCGGCCGCGTTTGTGTATTCCATGGCTTTGTTTTGTTCCGCGGTAAATTTATCCTGACGCGTGTCCAATTCGTGTGTGACGTATTTTAACGACGTTGCCGTCTTGCGGTCCGCCCCCTCTTCGGCCACCGCCGGCAACACCGCCGCAATTAGTCCGAACAACAAAAACTTTTTTAAAAACATGTTTCTCCCCTTTTTCTTTTCTCGTCATACCGCCGAAAGGCGGTATCTCCCCGGGCTTTCATGAGAGTCAACTCTCGACGGGATTCCGGCTTTCGCCGGAATGACGGCATTAAAAACTACCGCGGTGGAAATCACGCGGTCGGGGTGTTAGCAAATCAGGTTTTCAATAGATTCCACTGGGTTTTGGGGGTTAACCCTGTTCTATATCCCAATGGCACCCCGACTTTGTGTCAGGGGTTTGTCCATTCATGACGGTGCGAAACATGGAAACCACAAGAATCGTGAATAACAACACGTTCATAGATTACGATGCAACGCACCGGAAAACCTTAGGCCTGCTACAGCCCCGAACCAGATTCCCATCTGATTCAACGCATATGTTATCAGAAATTATAAAAGTCGGTCAAGTGAAAAAATTGCGCGCAATAAAAGCCGAATCTTTTCTTGGCGTTCTTGTTCAAGTTCGTCAAGGCGTTCAAACGCTTTTCGCCGGGCGTTTAATATTTGTTCTTCCGCATATTTGCGATTTTGTTCGTCGCCGTTTTCTTCGTAAATATAATATAGTTTTGTCCACCATCGGTCTTCCAGGTCGTATTTGAATATAAGCGTGTCCTGTTTGGCACCGACCGGCAGCCAAGGGATTTTGTAATACTTTGGATCGAAAACGTATTTGATGTTGTTGTCGCTATGGCAAATAATTCGCATTTGGTGCCGGTTGTCGTATATTGTGTCTATGCCATAGACCGGAACGGTAAGGTGGTTGTTTATGACAAGTTCTGTTTTGTTGTTTATAAACTTGCAATTTTGTGGGGTTGCCAAATACGTCGCGCTGTCTGCCTGGGCGGTCGCCCGCGACATTGTGATATACATTGCACAGATTGTTAAAATGGTTTTGGGACGCAGTGTCATGTTGGATTTCATTGTGCGCGAAAAACGTATGTTGTCAATAAAAAACCGCCGAAAGGCGGTTTTTTGAAATCGGATTTTTAGTGTTGTCTACAATTATTCGCTGTTGCGCGTTGCTTCATAGCGGCCAGGTTGGCGATTATAAGTTGTTCTATATAATCGCACAAGTCGTCGTTTAGACCTTGGTTTTGGTATTTTTGATATAATTCCATTAATTGGGTATGGCGTTGAGCCATGTCATATGCTACTGTGTCGCCCTGGCGAATTGGTGGCAGGCGATACGTATAATAATAGGGATCAAAGACCAAGTGGTTTTTATTTCCTAAATCGCAAACTAATTTTTTCTTGCCGTCCTCGTATATTGTGTCTATGCCGTACACCTGTAAAGTATCGCGATGATTAACAACGACTTGTGTTTTGTGACGGATAAATTTACAGTGTTGTTGTGTTTCGGAATATGTGTCAACTGGTGTTGCGTCTTGAGCCTTTGCGTTACGTGACACAAGACCAAGTGCAAGCAATGCGCCAAGTTTAAGAGTGTTTTTTAGATTGTTGTGTTTCATATCTGCTCCTTTTTCTATATACATACAATATAATACTAAATCGCCAGGTTGTCAAGTTGTGGCGACTAAAAAACCGCCGAATGGCGGTTTTTGTTTGTTTCCAACAATAACGGATTAACGTTTGCTGAACTGGGTCGAACGACGTGCCTTGCGGAAACCATAGTGTTTACGTTCGACAACGCGGCTATCACGTGTCAGGAAGCCGGCGGCCTTTAATGCCGCACGCAAATCCGGTTCGGATTTTTCCAATGCCTTGGAAATTCCATGTTTTACGGCGCCCGCCTGGCCCGACAAGCCGCCGCCCATAACCATTGCGAACACGTCATATGCGCCTTCGCGGTTGGAAACGGCAAACGGTTGATTCAAAATCATTTGCAACACCGGACGACGGAAGTACTCAGCCATCGGACGGTTGTTGATAACGATGTTGCCCTTGCCCGGAACCATGTACACACGCGCGACGGAATCTTTGCGCTTTCCCGTTGCATAGATTGCGGTATTCAGTTTCGGGGTTGCCGAGGTTGCGGTTGCTTTTTTGGTCGCCGCGGCCTTGGTCGTGGTTTTTGCCGCGGTTGTTGTTTTCTTTGCCGGGGCCGCTTTCTTTGCTGTCGTAGCCTTGGCGGTTGTTTTCTTTGTTTCGGTTGCCATTATTCGCCCCTTTTGTTTTTACGATTTAAACCCGCAAAATCAATCACAATCGGATTTTGCGCGGCATGTTTGTGTTCGGCGCCCGCATACACGTGCAATTTCGTCAGGCGTTTGTCCGCCAATGCGACCGCGGTGCGACGTCCCATCATGCGCTTTACGGCATTTTTCACGAGCAAAGTCGGCTTTTCAGTGCGCATTTGACCCAATGTGCGTTCTTTGATTCCGCCGGGATACGTTGTGTGCCAATAGAATTTCGTCTTATCCGCCTTGGTCCCCGAAAGCGCCACTTTATCGGCGTTGATAATGATAACATGATCGCCGCAATCCATGTTCGGTGTCCATGTTGGTTTATTCTTGCCCCGCAGGATGTTTGCAACATACGCCGCCAAACGACCCAACGTGCAATCGGTTGCGTCAATCAGATACCATTTGGCATCTAATTCGCACTTTTTTAACGATTTTGTCGCCACCATTTTTGTTTTACCTTTGTTTTGTTAAAAGTTCGTGGCACATTATGTCGCAAGTGCGCAGAAAAGTCAAGAAAAATCGTTATGGTATTATTATACCGCAAAATATTTCGGCGTGTACAAAAACAGTTATAAAAAACTTGAAAAATTGGTGTGGTTTTGCTAGCCTTGGCGGGCAGACCCAAACATGGAGTATAAAAATGGCAAATGACGATATGAAAAAAATAGTAGAACGTGAAGCCAAATGGCAAAAGCGTTGGGCGGATGAACGGGCTTTTGTACCAAAAAACGATGGTTCTAAGCCACGTTTTTATAACTTGGTGGAATTTCCTTTCTTGTCTGGTGCTGGATTGCATGCGGGTCATTTGTTGAATTACAGCGGTATGGATGTTATGGCGCGTTTTCGTCGCCATTTGGGATATGATGTTTTTTATCCAATGGGTTTCGATTCTTTGGGAATTGCCGCAGAAAAATATGCCACCAAGATTGGTAGGCACCCTGCGGATGTGTCAGAAGAATTAAAAAAATCTTATTCTGAAACAATTGATAAAGCGGGTTGGTCTGTGGACCCTGAATCGCGCGTTGCGACATCTGATCCGGATTATATTAAGTGGACCCAGTGGATGTTTATCCAGTTTTTTAAGGCTGGGTTGGCGTATAAGTCTGAATTACCAATGAATTGGTGCCCAAATTGTCGGACTACGTTGACCAATGAAGAATTGGAAGATGGCTGCTGTGATCGTTGTCATGGGCCGGTTGAAAAAAGAATGAAACTACAATGGAATCTGGCGATAACGAAATACGCGGATCGTTTAATTGATGATTTGGCTTTGGTTGATTATCCTGAAAAAGTCAAAACTATGCAGATAAACTGGATCGGGCGTTCGTATGGTGCGGATGTGGATTTTCGCGTTGGTGACGACATTATGACGGTCTATACCACGCGTGTTGATACTATATTTGGTGTGACGTTCTGTGTTATTGCGCCGGAACACAAATTGGTAAAGAAATGGATTGACGAAGGGCGGATTAAAAACGTTGATGCGGCGCGCGAATATATTGCCGCGGCGCGGGCGAAATCTGAAATCGAACGCACCGATGTTACGAAAGACAAGACAGGCGTAAGGTTGGAAGGCGTTATGGCAACCAACCCATTTGACGGTCGCGAAATTCCAATCTTTATATCCGACTATGTTTTGGCGGACTATGGTTTTGGTGCGATTATGGCGGTGCCGGCGCATGATTCACGCGACTGGGACTTTGCTAAAAAATTTGGTTTGGAAATTATTCCTGTTTTGGCCGGTGGTGAACCCGACAAAGTGTGGGAGGGTGACGGGGTACATATAAATTCGCAATTTCTGAATGGAATGGATAAAGAAACGGCCATCGCCGCCGCGATAAAGTATGGTACCGAACATGGCTTTGCGCGTGGAACCAAGAAATATAAACTGAAAGATTGGGGATTTTCGCGGCAAATGTATTGGGGGGAACCAATCCCGATGGTGCATTGTGAAAAGTGCGGATGGCAACCTGTACCCGAATCCGAATTGCCGCTGTTGCAGCCGCATATGACCGACTATAGACCGACCGAAGACGGCGAAAGTCCACTTGCGCGTGCGACAGACTGGGTTAGTACGACCTGCCCTGTTTGTGGTGCGGCGGCGCGGCGTGAAACGGATACTATGCCACAATGGGCGGGGTCTTCGTGGTATTTCCTGCGTTATCTTGATGCCAAAAATGATAAAGAATTTTGTAGCCGCGATCAGATAGACAATTGGATGCCTGTTGATCACTATAACGGCGGTATGGAACATACAACGCGGCATGTGCTGTATTCGCGTTTTTGGTACAAGGCATTGCATGATATGGGGTTTGTCCCAGGGGTCGAACCATATAAAAAGCGTACTGCGCTTGGGACGTTATTGGGTACCGATGGATACAAAATGTCGAAATCCAGGGGGAATGGATTTATGACTTTGGATTTAGTGGAAAAAGTTGGTGCGGATGCTGCGCGCGTTTCTGTGTTATCATTGGGCCCTTGGGAAAACAATACTGTTTGGACAGAAGGCGCATTGGCCGGTGTTCAACGTTTCCTAAAGCGCGTTGAAAACCTGTCTGATAATTTGACCGATGATGAATTGACGGGTGACCAAGATGTCTTGGTAAATCGTTTGGTTGCGGATATAACTGAAAGATTGAAAGACATGAAATTCAATACATCAATCTCTGCTATGATGGAATTTATCAATGAATTTCCTGGTGGGAAAATGCCGCGGCGGGCATATGAGGTTTTGATTCAGGTGTTAAACCCGTTTGCGCCGCATTTGACCGAAGAAATGTGGGAAAAATTGGGGCACAAGGAAATGCTGGTCTTTGAGCCATGGCCGACATTCGACGCGTCGAAATTGGTACGGACAACCGCGACTTTTGCAATAACGATAAATGGCAAGCGTGTTGGCGAATTCGTTGCCGATTTGAACGCGACCGATGCGGATTTGACACAAATTGCGCGTGATACGGTTGCCGCAAAACTTGCCGGCGCGGAAATCATCAAAACTATCGTCGTGCCAAAGAAATTGGTGAATTTTGTGGTGAAAAAGTGAGATAGTGGTTAGCGGATTGTGATTAGTGGAACCGCCCGAATGGGCGGTTTGTTTTTTATTAAAGCAAACTTGACATTTATCGTTTTTGTGCTATACTGTGTGCAACAACAGGTAAAAAGGAGTAAAAATATGGACAAAAAAAGATTGTTCCCTGGTGTGACTCAAGAGGATCTTGATAAGCAACAAAGGGTCGCGGCTGCCAATGCGAATGCTGCGGAAGAAAAGAAACAGGCTGCAAAAGATGCCGCAGAACGTGAAAGATTACTGAAAGAAGCGGCTTATGTGCATGTGGATTCCTTAGCAGGATATAAAAAAGAGGCGATAAAAGGCGGCTTGTTTGGACTTAGTCTTGGGTTTGCTGTATGGCTTGTTTTAAGTTTTTATGTGAATGGCTTTATTGATACATTCCAGGGTAAAGAAGCTGGGGGCCAGAAATGGATAAGGTCTGTAGTAGATCCTTTCGTTGATGGTAAGTTTGCCCCGACGGCTACGTGGTATCGACAAATCGCGTTTATGTTGGCGTCGCTTGGCATTGTTCTTGGTATGCAGTATGCATTCGGTTCGAGTTATGCTGACTCCAAAAAACGTATTCGTACGGTTGATATGATGTTGGGGTTGAAAAAATTTGGCGAGAAATATAATCTGAATACGCGTCAGGTTAAAAAGTTGGTAAAGGACCTGCGTTTTATCGTCAGCAATATGGCCGCGGAGGAACGTGTATATTTTGATATGCTGATGAAGGGTAAGATTAATATCAGAAATAAAGAAACGTTTATGAATATGGCGGCGGCGATAATGGAAGGACATTTAAATAAACACCCAGAAGACGCGCAATTGATATTGGATACGTTCGAAGAAAAATCTTTGCCAGACGATTTGTTCCGTAAATGTCAGAGTTGCAAAGAAAGTCTTTTGGGGAGTGACTGTTATGGTTTGGGTAGCAAATAGATAAAGGAACTAAAATGAGAGCAACGAGTGATATACAATCGGATGAAGATAATAACACCAAAAGTCCGAAATCGTCTGGTGGTTCGAATTATTGGCTTGTTTTATTGGGCATTATCATAGCGGTTGAAGGAGCCCAAAGGAATAGAAGACTTTCTGAAATTCGGGACGCGATAAATATTCATAATATGTTAATACTTAAGTTGATGAGTGGTGATGATGGTGAATTGCCGGCCGATACAATGTCGTATGAAGAAGCACAAAGGTTGTATGTGCAAACTACCCAAAAGCCCAAATTATTGCAACCTGTTGCGTATAATAAATAATATAACCGCCCGAATGGGCGGTTTTTTATGATCTCTCACTAACCACTTACACTATGAAATTTTCTCTATCCGGCGGCGGCGTTTTTCGCAATCGTCAAATGGGCTTTCCAAAAATGCCCGGGCGCAAAGGAACGCCATTTCAATATCTATATCGTCCGACCCAAGTGCCAAGACGTTTATGTCATCATGAAACCTGTCGTCGCGGGCCTGGTCCGGTCGGTCACAGCGCGAGGCCCGTATATGCCGGTGACGATTTGCCGCAATTTGCACGCCCGCGCCGGTGCCGCATACCAAAATTCCACGTGTATCCGGCGCGTCACGCATTGCGTCGGCAAGCGTATTTGCCACGTCCGGAAAATCGACCGGCGTATTTAAATCGTCCGTCCCCAAATTCACCATGTTATATCCCAATGTGCCAAGCATTTCGATAAGATAGAGTTTCAGCCCCACCCCACGATGATCGGCGGCGATAAATACTTTTTTTATGCTTTTATTCATGTTGTTTGTCCTTGCGCTTTGCCAATTTGCATTCAAGTCCCGTATTGGCGGTTATATTTAATGTTCGGTATGACAGTGTGCCAATCATTTGCGCGCGACTAAACACATTTGCAATGTCAACCGTTGCCGGACCGTTTAATGTCCCATGCAGGAACAGGTTTGTTGCCTGTATTTTGCCTTCGACGATGCCGCCACGACCGATAACGATGGTGTCGGCGGTGATGTCACCAACAACGTGCCCATGAATTTGAACGCTGTGGTCGGTTTTTATGTCGCCGGTTAACTTGCACCCCGCGCCAATTATGGTCGGTGATGTTTTTTCATCTGCGTTTGTAAATGCCAACATTTTGTTTTATTCCTTTACGAATTTTTCGGGGTCAAATGGATTTCCCTTGTACCGTATTTCATAGTGCAAGTGCGGACCCGTTGACCGCCCCGAAGAGCCACCAAGTCCAACAATCGTTCCGGGTCGCACCCAATCGCCGCGCGACACAGTAATCTTTGACAAATGGGCGTATAATGTTGTAAAGCCCAGTCCATGGTCAATTTCAACCGTTGTGCCGTATCCAACGCGTTCGCCCGCAGATATGACGCGCCCGGGTGCAACGGCCATCAATTCCGTACCAATCTTGCCGGCGAAATCGATACCCTTGTGCTGTTTTTTGACACCGGTAAATGGATCTTTGCGTTTGCCGTATTTCGACGTTATGCGAACATTTTTAATTGGTGCGCCCAACGGTAACGCCTTTTTGAGTTTATTAAGTCCGTTCCAAAGTGTGATGTCGTCGGCCAATTTCTGGTATTTTGCGTCCAGATCTTTATCAACCTCTAGCGGATCAAAAACCGCGCCGACAAATTGGTTCGAAAACCGATTCGCATTTTTAACAAGTGTTCCTTCGGTAAGTCCCAGTGTTACAAGTGTTCCGTTGATATGGCGTAATTCGTCGCGCAGTTCCGCAACCTTGTCACCCGCAAGTTTGGATACCGCATCAACGATTTTATTATCCGCGTCTATGATTTTAGATATCGTTTCAAGCAATTCGATATCCCGCTTTTTAATTTCAATGTTTTCCGCCAGTGTCAATTCGTATTCGACCGCAAGGTCCGACACTTTCGTGTATTCGGGCGCGTAATCTTCGTCGGTGAACATTTCCGTCACGCGGGTTTTCAAAAAGTCCAATTCGCCCCATGTCTTAAGGCGTTCGTTGACCAATGCTTCCTTTTGTTCGTTGGTCAATTTTGGATCTTTTAGTAATTTGTCATCGATAACATTGATGTTTTTGGTTAATTCATTGTATTTATCAAGGTAGTTCCCAAGGTCAATCATATGGTGCGCGTATTTCTGTTTCATCTGTTCCAACTGAATCGTTCGGTTTTGCAACATTGGGCGATGATATAAAAATACATAGGTTGACCATGCCGCCCATACAAACAGACCGATTTTGCCACAGAATTTCGTGAAACGCCAAAAACTGCTCTGTTGAAAAGTGTAAACGTTCCCGCGGGGCGTGTCCATTACGGTAAATTCGCGCGGTGGAAAAATCCGCGTGATTATGCGCCAAATCGCCCGGAAAGGTGCGGTTATGAACGCCCAAAGTGATGTAAAATATCGTGTTATAAAATTTATCATAACTCTACAAGCATAGTGCAATATTCTTAAATAGTCAAGGAATCACATTTATGGTTGTTTAATCCATTGTTTTTACATTCTTTGAACAATGTCTTGGATCGCGAGCCCGTCGCGTAAAATGGTGTCGCAATTCATGGGCAAACCAGAAAATATTGTTGTGTGTGGTGCGCGACCAACCCGGGCAGATAACAAAACCCTTTCGGCGGTGTTTTTATTGCTAAATAGTGGCAGAATTTTTATATCACCACAGTGTGCCGACATTTCGGCAATAACGGGCGATGCGGCCGCTGCATCAACAATTGTTGCAAATGTGCCATTTGGACGCGTGCGCGCGATACATTTGCGTGTCCAAAGGGTCAAATCGGCGTTATGGTGGGCGTTATGCGCGGCGGGCATGCCGCGAAAGTAAGGCGGGTTTGTTATAACCAAATCAAATGTCTTGTTCGTTCGCCAAGATAAAATATCCGCATTTATAAAATTGGCGGTTTTGTCGTTCTGTTTAAAATTTTCCTTTGCCGCCGCCAACATTTCGTCGGACACGTCGATTGCGGTCATATCTATTCCGTCAAGGCGCGCCATAAGGCACAGTGCGACCGCGCCGGTTCCGGTGCCAACGTCCAAAACCGTTTTCGGGTGCGTATCAACGAATGCGGCAAGCCACACCGCGTCAGATGTTGGATTATATGGGCCGGATATCATTTTGACCCGACCGCCCATTATGGTAAAAATGCCTTGTTTTTTAGTCACACATGTATAATAATCTTTTCAAATCAAAAGGCAAGTTTATGTTTCAAGATAGTATGGTTGTGAATAGTGCAATTAGTGCATTTAACAATGCCGCCATTGTTGCGCCGGCTTTTTTCTGGAATGCGATTTTATGCGCGCCATTGTTTATTGTGATATACATGTTTGGGCGGGTTTATGGTAAGAAACTTGGGCTGGACGGTTTTATGAATTCGTCGCGTGTGGTGTTTTGGAATATCGTGATGATATTGCTTTGGACCGTATTTATGGGCGGAAATTATGATGTGCTGCGTGATGGGGTATCGTTGCTGCCCTGGGTGACGGCGGGTATTTTATTTGTGTCTTGTCTGTTTTTGGGAACGCGGACACGTGCGGTGCCGTTGCCGATATGGTATGGTAATGCGTGTGCGTCGTCGGCGCGCCGGTGGGTTGTGAATGTCGCCCTATTCTTGTTGCTGCTGGTGCCGGTGGGGTTCAGTGACACCCTTTACTGGTGGGGACCAATTTTGCAGATTGGCGCCGTATGTGTGGGGCTTTTAATCGGGCGGTGGCGTGATTGGCATATCCATTCTGTATCTTGCATGGCGGTGTTGATGCTTGCGGTGACGATTGCATTGTTGATGCAGCCGGAATATTTCCGCTTTGGACAGTTGGGGAACCTGACGCCGGTGCATTTAATTGGGGTTATGATGACGGGAATATTGGTTGCGGCGATGGTTGCGGTTGATGTTGTGCCGGCGCATGGACGTATTCATAATAGCGCGTATGTGAAACTAAAATGGCTTGTTCGTTTTGGAACGGCGCTGTGTATGGTGTTGTTTTTGTTAACCGAAGCGGTGCCAATTTTCATTGCGACGACATTTATGGCGTTTGTCTTGTTTGCGATGTCGGTTTGGCATGCAAAGTCTGTCGCGGACGGTTTGGCGCATAAAATGATGGGAATTGCGGTTGTGATGTTTGGAATTTTGGTAAATGTGCCAACGATAACTGCGCTGGGGCTGTTTTGGCTTGCGGTGATAAAGTCCGATGGTGCGCGGTCGGATGCGCGGTTCTTGTTATAATTGGTTATATTTATTGAATAACAAAGTTTATGTTTGTGTAGTATTATTCGCCCAGAATATAAAGGTGAAGTTATGACAGAAATACATCCAAGTGCGGTTATACATCCGGGCGCAAAGATAGGTGCGGACTGTAAGATTGGACCGTTTTGTATTGTTGGGCCCGATGTTGTGTTGGGTGATAGGGTTGAGTTGGTATCAAATGTTGTCCTTGGGGGCAAGACCAGTATCGGTGACGATTCTATTATCTATCCGTTTGCGGTTTTGGGCGTTATGAGCCAAGATTTAAAATGGCAAGATGAATCCACGATGACGGGACTGCGCATTGGAAAACGTTGTCGTATTCGTGAATATGTGACGATTCATTCGGGAACGCCGGCGTCGGACGGAACGGTTATTGGCGATGATTGTCAAATTATGGTGAATGCGCACGTTGGTCATGATTGCAAGGTGGGCAACAGCGTGGTTATGTCTAACCTGGTCCAGGTTGCCGGTCATGTTGAAATCGAAGACTATGCGATTTTGTCCGGTGGCGTTATGGTTTTACAATTTGCACGTATTGGACGTAATGCGTTTATTGGTGGAATGACGGGCGTGCCAAACGATATTTTGCCCTATGCAATATATGATGGCGCGCGCGCAACATACCGAACGATAAATCGCGTTGGATTGATGCGGCATGGTTTCACAAATGAAGATATGCACGCAATTCATTCGGTGTATGCGGCGGTGTTTCGTGAAAAGGACGGCACTGTGGCGGAACGGCTTGCGCGGGTTAGAAAAGAAGTAAAAAATAATAAATATGCGATGGACGCAATCGATTTCATAGAAAATCGTTCGAAACGCGGAATTGGGACGTCTGGGAATGCCGAATAAAAAAATCTTTATCATCGCGGGCGAGGTTTCGGGTGATGCCCTTGGGGCGCGTATAATGCGCCAGATGGAAAACGTAGAATTCGCGGGTATTGGCGGTGCAGAAATGACGGCCCAGGGATTACGGTCCATATTTCCAATGTCTGATTTGGCAGTTATGGGAATCATAGAGGTTTTGGTGCACGTTCGCACACTGACGGCGCGCATAAATCAGACGGTTGATGCGATTATTAAATATGCGCCCGATGTCGTTTTAACTATTGATTCGCCGGGTTTTGCGCGGTCGGTCATAAAAAAATTGCGAAAAAGTGCGGTGGGTCAGAAAATGATTGCGCGGGGGCTGCGTTTTCATCATGTTGTTGCGCCCCAGGTTTGGGCCTGGCGCCCGGGACGTGCCAAAAAATATGCGCGGGTGTTTGACAAACTGTATGCGTTTTTTGATTTCGAAGTGCCATATTTTACCAAGTACGGGCTTGATACTGTGGCGGTTGGACACCCGATTGCCGAAGGTTTGATTGGGTGTGATAAACCGTTTAAGAAAAGTGAGAAAATTATAACCCTGGTTCCCGGAAGTCGTGCCGGCGAAGTAAGACGTTTGCTACCGGTATTTCGGGACTTTGTCGAAAAAATTCCAAATGTGGGCAGATATAAATTTGCAATACCGGTTGTTGAAACAACCGCCGAATATGTCCGGTCGTTTGTGGCGGATTGGAAGGTGAAACCTGAAATTATTCCGGCCGCGGCGCGGTATGATTTGTATCGACGGACGTATCTTGCGGTTGTGGCAAGTGGAACCGTATCGGCGGAACTTGCCATGTTGCATGTGCCGGCGATCGTTGCCTATAAGATGAACAGGGTGACAACATGGATTGGGCATTTGCTGATACGTGTTCGGTGGGTATCTTTGGTAAATATATTGCTAAATCGTGCAATTTATCCTGAATTTTTGGGCGAAAAGGCAACGGCGGAAAATATCGTGCGCGCATTTAAGCAGATGAACGGCCTGGGCGCGCGCAAAAAAATTGCCTCTGAATTATGCGCCGCGGATAATATGTGGGTCCGACCAGACGGCATGCCAAGTAAGATAATTGCAGAAAGTGTTAGTGCAAGTGGTCGTCCGTCTTCGTCCGTCACCGCGAAGCGGTGACGCGACTGCGTCGCGACTGCGCCAGGGCTTGCCCTGGCTTGGTGTTTAGTTTATAACCCTTGTTTTATTCCAATTGGTAAATCATCAGGTATGTTTTGTTGGCAACTGTTGCTTGCGTCGCCGTTTGATGTGTCTTGATAATCAAATGGGCAAACCTGGTGCGTGCGCGAATAAACATTAGATTTGCACCATGCACCGATAGAAACACCGTTGGTGGTGCCAGATAGGTTGCCTTGGGGGCAATTTGCGTCATTGCTATCGGGGTCGTCTGTTGGTATAACGGGTGCGCATTTGCCGATGGTTCCGTTTTTGCTTCGATGTCCACCATTTTCCCAGCAAGAACATATACCCCATGCATACGTATCGACATCAAAGACATAATTTTGTGGGCACATATTTTCTTGGTATGAATTATCTATGCCGTATTGTGCGAAAGAACCGGTTATTTGACAAAGTGTGCCGTTTGAAGAGGCCCCGTATCTGTCGTGGTCGATAAATTGTGCTTCGACAAATTTGCCATTAACGTTCATGCATTGTGTGGTCAGTGTGTCTATGATTTGGTTATACACCTCGGTCGCGACGCCTGTTGGACGCAGACGGCGGTTTTTGAATTTGTATGGTTTGCCCTGGCCTTCATAGTTATTGTCGCCCCATGGAATTACATCGTCGCCGTCGTGCAAATTGGCCCAACCGTATGCGTACGCGGCCATATTGCTATCGCTAATATAATCATATATGTATTGGCCATGAATATCGGTGTCGCGTTGTGCAATTACGGCGTCAAGTCCGCCGAACACCTGCTCTATTTTGTCTTTACAACTATCGATTTCGGCGACACGTTGTGCGCATTTGGATTTATAGCCCGCCAATCTGTTCCCGTCGGCATCGTATTCATAAAGGCTGAACCAATCAAGGGCCGATAAATCTTTTTGTGCCACAAAATGGTCAACAATATCGGATTGGAATAAACCACTTGCAGGATAGTAAAAGTTTTCATAATTTGTGCCACCAAAACTATCAAAACACTGTTGGACAACCGCGCGACATGCCGTTGTTGTGTCGGTGTTCGTCTGATTGTTCACGTATTCTGCGACAATGTCGTTGTCAAACATGTTGTTGCACGAATCTATATAATTTCGGCACATTTCCCGCGTAAGGACGATTTTATCCGGAACAAGGGACGTTTCCGATGTCCCGTCGATAAGTTCTGTCATGGCCGCGGTTATTGCGGTTTCGCGGTCATTATAACATTCCGAGATTAAATCAAAGCAACCGTTTTTAATTGTTTGAACCTTGGACTTTTGGGCATAATATATGTCCAACAACGCCTTGTCCAGGTATTCAGACCACACAGAATCCGCGATTTCTGTGCATTTGTCCAATGCGTCTGTGGCGAACTTTTTCGTTTTGCTTTCAAAGTTTTTGACAAAGCTACTATTGTTCGGATTTTGGGCCAACTTTTGAAGTGCGGCGTCTTTGCTAGAATCGAATTTCAACAGGTTTTGTAATTCGTAAAATCGTACCACGCCGGTAATTGGTGCGCCGGTGGTCACATCTATAAATTCGCCATTATCAAGACACCGGTGATAATTTGCGCCGCATACTTCTTCGCTAAGTATGGCGGATTCGACATTACCGATACAGGTTGCCATATCGTCAGAGTTATGTTTGTTGCGATTTTCGATTCGGGCAAGGTCTAACATCGCACTGCCTTCGCGGACGGCGGCGCGTAAATCCTTTTGTTTGGATTCAAGTGTGGCCTGGACAGTATTACAATCTTGCTCTATCGCCATAAGGTATGCCGTCACCGCACGTTGCAGTGAGGCGTCATTGCAATCGGCGGAAACGGCACTGCGGCATGACGGATAGACCGCATTATAAAGTTCGGTGCCGTTGTACGACGCAATGGCCGCGGCCGTATCGTTAAGGCCGAACATGTTTGACGAATCGAAAGATATATTTATGCTATTTAAATCGGACATTTTCCCGCCAACGGTCGTGTCGCCGCCGCGGATTGAATTCATTATCGCGGTAAGTAAGGCCTTGGACGCAGATGTGTCTGCGGCAAGTGCGCTTTCGCCGTCGGACGCGGTGTGAATGGCGGTCGCCTGGGCCGCACTAAGGCCGACAACATCAAGATTTTCGGTGAATTCGGTTAATTTATTATTTGTATCGATTATGTTTTGCCGAACGTCACTCAGGTCATATACGCGCGCACTGCATGAACAGCGGCGATAGTCGTCATTTTTCAACTGACAAAATTGGTCCATGCATTGAAAGTATGCGGATTTGCAACGTGCATATGTGGCACCGGTACGTGTTTCAAGTATATCATTACTAACCTCTATGCCGGTGGTGGTTGCCGCGCGCCCAACCTGAATAATGCGGCGTGGTGTTTGGGTTGTGCCGACCGTACCGGCGCGGGATTTTACCGTTTGGGCATTTGTGCGTGTTGTGTTATCAAGCTTGATTGCGCCGGCGCGTGTGGTGGTGTTGCGGGTTGCACGTGCGTTTGTTTGGTTGCCCCTGTTGGTGTCGCGTGTGGCACTTGTGCGCACAGTATTGCCCGTCGGACGTGTGCCGGCCGCCCCGTCGCGCAACGCGGAATACGCGGGCGTGCCAAACCATAGACCGATAAAGGTGCATAAAATCAGAAGTTTATTCATCTCTGTGGTTAATTCTATCAAAAATCCCAAAATGGGTCAAGCGTTAGTGGAAAGAGTAAACACTAATCACTAACACCCCGCACACCATTTTCTTAATTTTCTTGTTGCAAAGCGTGTGGATTTGTTGTAGTATGACTGCGCGCTGGGCATATGGCGGAACTGGTAGACGCGCTAGTTTCAGGTACTAGTGGGGCGACCCTTGGAAGTTCGAGTCTTCTTATGCCCACCATGAATTTTTGTTATTGGGCATGAAACGCACAATTAGAAAAATTCAGTGTAAAAGAGTTTTGGGGTTGTAGCTCAGTTGATAGAGCGCTACGTTCGCATCGTAGAGGTCGTGGGTTTGAGTCCCATCAGCTCCACCACCAATTTTTGTTATCGCGCGCATCGCGCACGATTAAAAAAAATTGAGTGTCTCGCCGCAGCCTTTGGCGAAGGCGGACACAAAATTTTAGAGAAAAGGGTCTTTAATCGCGCGGCGCCGGACGCCGCATGATTAAAGTCAAGGGTCCGGGGATATGGCGGAATGGTAGACGCTGAGGACTTAAAATCCTTTGATCATTGCGATCGTGTGGGTTCAAGTCCCACTATCCCCACCACCAAATTTTTTAAGCCTGCGCTTTCTGCGCAGGCTTAAAAAATTTGAGTGTCTCGCCGTAGCCTTGGCGCTTGCGCCACGAAGCTTTAGCGAAGTGGCGCAGGCGGACAAAAATTCTAGTTATTTTCCCGGTCTTTTGCCACCCGACTATAAACGTTCATCAGTTTTTCAACGGACGTGAGTTCTTCGTGTTCCGCTTGTGTCATGATGGCGGCGATTTGATATTCCCGTTTGCCATTGTTTGTTGCGTCAATTATTTCATTCAGTTTGCAATTCCCATCTATTTTTGCCCGGTTAAAATTATATGCGCCACTTGCCGGGTCCAGCATTTGCAACCCATGCGACATTTTTACCGCAACGATTTGGTGTCCGTTCATGTGCCGATTGCCAATATCAGGAATATAGACACTAACAACAATATAGACGTCTTTTATGCCCGCCTCTTTTGCGTATTTTGCAAATAAATTGGCGCGCCCCGAACAGCCGACAACGTATGACGGGATTTTATATTTATCTATTTCGTCGGTGGAAAAAGAAAACATATTTTGATTCGGTTTGATTTGGTTTTTTGCATCATGCAGCCATAAATTACGATAAAAGAACTCGTCATCGCTGGCTGCCTGCGTTTTCATGTGTTTGTAATTTTCGGGTATAACATCGGCAGAAATGAAAAAATCATCTACGCGTTTTAGCACATTGTCCAATGTTGCGACAATTTCTTGGTCGGTCATGTTTTTTGCGGAACTCCGTTTGGCCGCGTGGATAAAGAAATAGCCAATTAGCCCCAGGATTATTATGATTAACACTATTATTGCCGGTTTCACAAGGTTCTCCTTTTTTTCGCGGTATATTATACCAAAAAAATATCATGCCGGCAAGACGGGGGTGATAAACACGATAAAAAAGTTGAATTTTACAAAAATCTGAATATAATACGAATACGCTTGGATGAGTAGCTCAGTTGGTTAGAGCATCACGTTCACATCGTGGGGGTCGCTGGTTCGAGTCCAGTCTCATCCACCAATTTTTGTTGTTGCACGCGAAGACGGGCAAAAACAATATTCATATTATTTCGACAACAAACTTATCCAACCAAAGGAATTGCAAAATGTTACAGGATGATTACATAGCTTTTATAAGCAAGTGCAAAACAGAACGTGAATGTATCGAATTTGTAAAGCGCGAATTGGATTCTTGCGGCTACGTGCCTTTGACAGACAAACACGATAAAAACAAGCGTTTGTTTTATATGATAAAAATGAATAAAGCTTTGATCGCCTTTAAACTTGGCAAACAGCCTATATCGCATGGCATGAACATACTTTGTGCGCATGTTGATTCGCCGCGTTTAGATATAAAGCAAAATCCAATCTTTACAAATACAGGTGTTGCGTATTTAAATACTCATTACTATGGCGGAATACGCAAATATCAATGGCTTACGTTGCCGCTTGCAATACATGGTGTTGTTTGCAAAAAGAATGGGGAAACCAAAAGTGTTGTCATAGGTGAAAAAGAATCGGATCCGGTCTTTTGTATTTCTGATTTGTTGCCCCATTTGGCCAAAGAACAGGTTACCAAGAAAGTTTCGGAATTTGTAGAAGGAGAATCTTTGGACGTTATCATAGGTAATGAACCAGATATGAAAGACAACAAGAAATATAAAGAAAAAATCTTGGAAGTCATAAAAGACAAGTATCAAATAGAAGACAAAGATTTTTATTCTTCGGAATTAGAAATTGTTCCTGCGGGGCCTGCCCGGTATATGGGATTGGATAAATCCATGATTCTTGGATATGGCCAAGACGATAGATGCTGCGCTTTTTCCGCATTAAAAGCATTTGTTGCCGATAACGATACCCCCGAAATAACCCAATGTTTATTGTTGGTTGATAAAGAAGAAATCGGAAGTGTTGGTGCCACAGGATTGAACAGCCATTTACTTGAAAATGCAGTGTCGGAATTGGTTTATAACCACTATTCCGAAAACGAATATTCGCTTAGGAAATGTTTAGAGAACAGCAATATTTTATCATGTGATGTCACCAGCGCATATGATTCAAAATATTCCGATCGTTTTGATATGGATAATGCAAGTTTCTTGGGCCAGGGACCGGTTTTATCAAAATTTACTGGTTATGGTGGAAAATACGAAGCAAACGATGCCAATCCAGAATATGTTGCAAAAATACGTTCCGTTCTGGAATCCAAAAACATACCGTACCAGGTTGCCGAATTGGGAAAAGTTGACGCGGGTGGTGGCGGAACAATCGCGCTATATGCTGCTAAATACGGAATGAACACAATCGATATGGGTATTTCTGTGATGAGTATGCATTCCCCATGGGAAATTATAAATGCAAAAGATATCGAATACACATTTCAGGCGTATAAAGAATTCTTATCCCTGGTGTAAGCTCATCTTTTGTACTGTTTAATAATCGCGCACGAAAGTGCGCGATTAAACTTTTGTGTGCCGTTTCACTTTCCGCCACCGGACGATATTATTTCTTTTTAAAATATGATTTGATTATCATGTACAATATTATCCCGTTGAATACCAGGGTAATGCTGTTAAATAACATTATTTGAAAAGAGTGCAAATATACCCCATAAAGAATCCAAAACACCAGGCCTATGCAATATATGATGTACATGTACAAAGAAAGCCCCGATACATTTTTTGTTCTAATTGACTTTATTGCCTGGGGTAAAAATGCAAGCGTTGTGCAAGTCCCAGATAAATAGCCTATGATTTCACCCAAAAAATTACCCATAAGAATTCCTTTTTTTATTCGCCTTTTATTATACCATAAAACAGATATTTATTCAATTTAAATCACACGAATGCGGGTGCGCATGTTATTATATAAAAATCCCCGTATTGAATACGGGGATTTTTTTACCACAAGTTGCTTTGACCCTTGTTAAAACAATTTGAACTTGTAATTCGTTCCTGCGCGGAGTGTCATCTGGGTTTTGTCGCCCGTTGCCAAACCTGCGCCGACGTTTACAGACCAACGATTGGTTAAACCCATCGCCGCGCCCAGTGCAACGGCGGATTGGTTGTTGTAATAACCATAGCCGCCACCAAAGGATACTTCGCCTTTGCCTACATTGGATACCGCCACAGCAGATAATGCGGTTGCCGCTGCAACGCCACCCGAAACGTTCTTTTCAAGTGAATCTACTTTTTGGTCGGTATATGCGTTCGCACGTGCCAATGTCGCCGCATCAGCCGCCGCAAAGTCGTTGCGAATGGCCGCTTCTTGGGCGGTTGCGCGTGCAACTTCGTTGTCGATTGCGTTTTGCAATGTGGCATCGGCCGCCGCAAATTCAGAACGAATAGCGGCTTCTTCGCCCGTTGCGCGTGTCACTTCTGCATCGATGTTGCTTTGCAATGTGGCATCAGCCGCCGCAAATTCAGAACGGATAGCGGCTTCTTCGCCCGTTGCGCGTGTCACTTCTGCATCAATATTGCTTTGCAATGTGGCATCGGCCGCCGCAAATTCAGAACGGATAGCGGCTTCTTCGCCCATTGCGCGCGTCACTTCTGCATCGATGTTGCTTTGCAATGTTGTGTCTGCAGCTTCGCGTGCAGTTGTTTCATTTGCAACGACCGATTCGGCGACCGACTGTGCGCGTGTATCGATTGTTGTTTCAATCGGCGAATTATAAAGATCTGATGCCGCATTGAACTTTTCTGTGTCTGCACCAAAGTTGGTCAATGCCTGTTGATAATTGCTTTCTGCATTCGTTGCCGACGTATAGGCATTGTTTGCCGCGGTATATGTCGCAAAATTTGTGACCAGTGTCTCTTGGGCCGCTGTATCTGTGTTATAAGCACCCAAAGCCGCCGCATAATTTGCGTTTTCTGTGGCCTGTAAATCGCCCAACGCGTCGGTTGCAGCTGTTAATGCGGTGCCACTATCGGTCGCGTATGCATCAAGCATGCCCTGGAGTGCAACCAACAAATCTGGATCAATTGCCGGGTTTGTTAAATCGACCGCCTGGCCATCGTTATCAAGGTCTTTGATACCTGTGCCATCATTAGACAGAACGTATGTATGGCCGCCTTCTGGTTGATATGAATACAGACTGATTAAATCTGTGGCAACTGTGCCACTGGTAATATCTGTTGAACCGGCTGTATATGTCGCATTTGTGGCATAACTTGCAGACAATTCGCGTGCGGCGCCATTGCTGTCCAACGTGATGTATTGTTGGCTTTCTGGGTCGGTTGAATCATATTGTGGGTTTTCATAACTATATGCAGAATCAACGACCGATGTTCCGGCGTTCAATCCATAGCCATCGGCAACCACAACGGCGGTATAACCAGTCGTGCCGGCGACTGTGCTTGCCGTATAGTCAGAAGCCGTATATGTATTCCCGGCGTCCAATGTTTCTGATGTTCCGTTTGCCAAGGTGTATGCAAAGTCATTCATATCGACACCATTTGTGGTGTTTGAATTGATGGCTGCGGTTGCGGTGCCATCTTGGTTTGTTCCCGTATAGGTAAAGTTATATGCCGCCGGTGTTCCGGTTGCGACATTTTCTATACCGGTGCTTGCAACATAATCACCGGCAAATGTGACATCTGTATTTGCGTTGGCAACCGAAGTTGTCAAAGCAACAACACCCGCCAAGAACGCATGACGCAATACACTGCGGTATTGTGCAGACAATTCTTTGATAGTTGTCTTTGATTGTCTTATCATGATTTTCTTCCTTTTTTTTGTTTAACGTTAAATCCTTAAAAGGCCTCTCCTTTTAAGACACAAACGCATGATATAAAAACCAAGGTTTTTTAACCCCCTGTGTATAAAAACTGTCAAAAATAGGCTTGTTCATTGTTTTTAGAAGAAAAAATGATTTTTATTTTTTTGAAAAAAATGGTTGATTTTATTCCTTGGTTTAATTTATACCACTTGAAACAATCGGATATATGATTATATCTTGGCTTGACCACAGGTGCTGATCTTTTTCGGCGCCCTGTTTTTTAATACAATATAAACAAAGGAAGCAACTATGATTTATGGTTATTGTCGCGTTTCAACCGCGCATCAACACGAAGAAAACCAACACTTTGTCATAGAAAATTTTGCAAAGAGCAATGGATTAATTATCGATTCTTGGGTGGAAGAAAAAATTTCAAGCGGAAAAAGATTACAAGACAGAAAATTGGGCACATTGTTAAAACGACTTCAATCGGGCGACATTTTAATCACAACGGAAATATCAAGACTGGGGCGCAGTTTGTTGGAAGTTATGGGAATTTTGCAGACGTGTCTTGAACGCGGTTGTCAAATATGGACATTGAAAGAAAATTTCCGGTTGGGAACGGATATACAATCCAAAGTTTTGGCCTTTGCATTTGGTTTGTCGGCTGAATTGTCGCGTTCGTTGTTGCAAGAGCGTGTGCGGGAAAGCCTTGCGCGGTTAAAGGCGGCGGGTAAAAAACTTGGACGACCCGTTGGCGCACACTCAAAAATATTAAAACTTAGCAAGAATAAAAAACGAATAAATACTTTAATCGACAAAGGGGTCAGCAAAAATGAAATTGCACGAATCATGCGTGTTAATAAAAGCACGCTTTATAATTATCTGCGGCATATGGACGCGATTTAAAAACGCCGATAAAATCGGCGTTTAATAATTTACCGCAAGCCCATTGCGCGACAGCATTCGTTTGCCGCCGTTTTCCAATCAGAAAATTGTTTTTCTGGGTTGCGCAAATCGCGCCAGCCTTGCCACCCGCCACAATTCTTGCGGACACCCGTTCCCGTACATTTAACATAACGGCGCAGTGAACACGTCTGGTTCGAAAGTTTGCCCATGTCCGTTGTGCATTTGACAACAACGTTCTGATTTTTTGCGTCGCCCTTGCCCAATTCGCGGGAAGATAAAACCTGGTACGCGTGGGCGGAAATTATTGTTGAAAGCGCGAAAACAAAACCGATGAATAATTTTTTCATTTCTTTCTCCTTTGCCTTTCCGGATTTTATTTTATAGAAAAACGGCGAAAAAGACAACAGGTTTTTTATCGGGCGGTGGACCATGGTTCGTCATTCATGAACAACCAATACAGCGATTGACTTTCGCGGCCGGGGTTGCGAATGATTGGGCGGACGACGTATATATCGACATCGCATGCGTATCTGTTGTCGGCCTCTTGGGTTTCGACCAGGTCTTGGTAAAACTTTTGCGCGAAATCCATCGCTTGCAAATACGCGGCGTCATCGTCCGCGGCGTCGGCCGAATCGCCTGCCCACATCAGCCACATGCCATAGTTCACGACGTTATCTTGGCCTTCGATATCATCGGCGGACAGCAATAAAAGTGGTTTCATGGTGAGTCCGTTTGTAAATTCGTCCGTCGATGTGTTGGTCCAATCATAGAAATCGCCAAGCAGCCCCAGCACAAAGTGCAACGCGGCAATATCTTCGCCGACGCGTGCGATTCGGCCGGCGTTGCGCATGCTGGAATGAAACAGCCAATCGCGCAACCAACCAGATTTTTCCCCTTGTCGTGCAACTTTTGCGGCCTTGTTCAAAGTTTTTGTGCCATTGTGTGCGGCCTTGTAAGTTTTGCCAACGTTTTTAAGCCCTTGCCATGCGCGGCTTACCATATTTCCTGTGCGCGCCTTTTTGTATGCTTTAAGTTCCCGCGCATATTTTATTACGTTTTCAAGTTCTTTGGATTGTTTCGCGTATTCGGCGACATCTTTATCCGCCCGCGCCATTTTGGACATTTCTTTTTCGGTTTCGGAAATGGCCTTGGTGTTTTCTTCTATCATTTTTGTGAATTTTTCAAGGTCTTCGACTTTATCTACGCCCTCGCCTGCCTTGCCCAGTTTCCACATATTGTCGGCCTTTAGTTTCCGCGCCGCATCAAGCTGTTTTGCAATTTTTTCATATTTTTTTGAACCTTTGGTTGCCTTGGCCAGTGCCTTTTCAAGTTTATCAATGGTCTTGATTGTTTTCGTCATGTCGTTCATGTTGTCGATTTGTTTGGTTAGCCGCGCAACTTTTACCGATTCGCGAACATATTTTTGAACGTTTTCTATTCGCGTTAGCGTCTTCATGTTTTTGCCGATTTTGCCAATTATTCGCGTTGCGCGTGCAGCCTTGGCGCCCGCACTTACCGCCGCAAAGCCGCCGAAACTTACCACCGTAAGGGCGATGTCCAATGCGATTTCTGCAAACGATATCCAATGCAGATTTATGTCGCCGGCGATATAGTAATTGTTTTTGTCGTTATCATGTTTTGCGGTGTGTTCGTGCAGAACCCGGTGTATCATGGCCCCCCGCATTTTCGCGGTCACACCGGAACGCGTTGAACACATGCCGTCCATATCGCGCGGGTAAAGATCCGATATGTTATCGTCAATATATTTCATGGATACTGTATTATTTTTGCCCGGGCCGACCATGTCGCGCAGTGCGCCCGATTGCACAACCATAATTCCGTACCATGCGGGATCGGTATTCACCCATGTTGCGGTTGCGTCATCGGGCGAAACCGCGGGATTCGGGTCGTCGGTCGGCAATTCAGTCTTGGTGGCAAGTATAAAGTGTTGTTCCAAAACTTTGGGTTGCGTTTCATAATTCACAACAATTTCGCGGCCGTTTGGAAAGGTATATTGTATCGGCAAAAAACGAATGGTTTCGTTTTCGTCGGCATTAATAATTTCCGGACATGACAACACCGTCCCCAATGTTTCGGCGGATTGAAAGGTATCGTATATCCATTGTTTAACATCCGATTCGGGGGCGTCCTGAGTAATTTTGTCGGCATTATCGGTCAGTGCGTTCAAGAAAGCACCGCGAACACATGTTGTATTCATCGGGGCATTCGCGGCAAGTAAATCGCCGGTCTGCTCTATTCCGCCCGCCGCAAACGCAGAAAATGGGAAGAGAAGAAATAAAGACAGAAATATACTTTTCATATCATCTTATAACAAATGGTTCGGAAACAATGCGTATGGTTGTGGCGTCATCTTCGTCTGGTGCAACCTCCGCTGCTAAATAGACAACCATATTGTTGCTAGCGCATCCACCGTCTGCGATAATTCCTTCGGCAAATTTCTTTATTTGTTCCCGCGCCAATGCATAATTCTTTGTTTTTATTAAATGCATTCCTCCGGTTAAACCGGTAAAAGTTTGATGATAATTATATAACATTCCTGGGAAACTGACTCTGCCAAGTGCAAATCCCTCACCAGAGCCGCTTGGCTTGGGATATACTGGGCGCGCCGCAGCTTCAATGGCTGTCTTGGCACCAGAAAACGTGCTTATAACATTGTTTGTATGAAAAGGACCTGTGCATTGACGATTCCTTTCTGGTAATGAAGTGGTGGATTTTGATAATGTCGTTCCAATATTTTTTACACCATCGTTTCTTATGGCCAGTGGGTATGTCCAATAATTCGCATAGTCGAACAGTTCCATTTTATCTATACTAATATCTGTTGACGAGCCATTTGGTTCAATGTGAATCGGAATGACCTTGAATTGATCAAGGAAAGAATTGAATTCTGTCATGTCGGCAGGCGAAGCCTTTTTTAAACAATATTGGACAACGTAATCGGCAATAAAAGAATAAAAGCCGGTTTTGTTATTGTTAATCCATTTGTTTAAATCCGTAACACCATTTAAATCGGTCGAAATCTTAGATTTAAATGCAGAATCTTGTGATATGTCCTTTAAACATTGTGGCATGTTTTGAGGATCCGGTGGCAGGGTTCCACCACCGTTACCACCGCCGTTTCCGCCTCCATTGCCACCGCCGTTTCCGCCTCCATTGCCGCCACTGTTACCACCGCCATTACCCCCACCTGTGGAACCGCCGCCATTACCACCGCCGTTACCACCGTTGGTGGTCGGGGCTTCTTCTTTTTTGCACTTTGGATCCGTCGGGTGTTCTTTGCAATATTTTTCCACACATTCCGCCTCATTCGGGCGACGGTTGCAGTATTCGTCGAAATTTTGTGCTTTTAGGCGTTCAAAGAAATTTGCGTCTTCGCCAAGGAAATTCGGTTTTTTGTATGATTTCAAATCTTTATATGGCTCATACCCTGCGGTGGTGTTAGCAAGCCGGTCTGTGAATGATAAATCCGCGGTTGTTTTTGGAAAATCCGCCGCACGCAGTGCTGGCGTGGCCGTCGTCATCGATTGTAATCTTTCCAATTCCGCCGCGCGGTCGGCAACGGCGCGCTGGTCCGCGGTGGGTTGTTGTTTAAACGGATTGGCAATTTCGATGTTTGTTGTTTGCTTTGTGGTTTTAACAGTATTGACCGCGGACGTATTGCCGTATTGTTTTTGAAATTTTTCAAACGTGGAATCGATATATCCACCACAAGATGTTGCAAAATTATGTCCGGGTAATTGCGATAGTTGCACCATAATTGTTGGGCGAACATCAGAAATGCGCAATCCCGCACAATAATTATGTTCGGCGCAATATGATGTGACCAGGTTTTCAACAACACGATTGCAATCGCCGGTATTCAAATCCGCACCGTTTGCATAAATTGGCTTTGGAAAGTTTTGATTATAAGGACTGTTTTTATTCCAAAATGGATTGGACGAGTAATTTTTTACCGACTGAATTTCCCCGTATTGCGAAAGAATTGCCGGTGCCGTTCCAACCGCATGTGCCGCCCCGGCGCACAACGCCGCGACCGATAATGTCAACAAACAATTGGTTTTTTTCATTCTCTGTCCAATTTTATAGACTTATTATATCAAAAACGCAATCGTAATCAAAGACAAAATTCCACCGATTATGAAAAAAGGTGCAAAAGGAATAAATCTCTGTTTTTTTCTGTACGCCCATGTCGCACCAAATATGCAGGCCAGCACCAGCGCAATCGCCAAACCCGTCGGCCCACACCAAAGTCCGCCCACACTGATCAGTTTTATGTCGCCCATGCCGATTGGGCTTTCGGCCCTTGGGTTTCGTTTGGTCAAGATTTTATCGAAAATCAAACCGATGATTGTTGATAACAAATATCCAAACGTCATGCCGACCACGCCCGATTCGATGTTCGTTGGCCATGGAAAAAATGTCGTGATGATAAGTCCGATGATAAGGACCGGAACCAGGTATGCATCCGGAATAATGCGCCGCCGCATGTCGGCCCTTGCGATTTTATAGCAAAGCCCCAGTGCCATAAGAATTAATACAGAAAAAAAAGACCAAAATATGTATAAAAACATCATTTCCTCCTTGCGTTTCGAATCGGTTATGTGATACTATATAGTATCATAATATATGGATTGAGGCCAAAATAAAATGAGTAAATCGTGGGATAACAGTATATTAAAAAAGCTAAAAACCTTGGTGGGCAAGGGTTTGTCCACGTCGGAAATTGGTAAAAGGTTGGGTCTTTCGAAAAATGCCGTTGTGGGTAAGTTGCACAGACTTGGATGGAACGCCAAGGCGTCTGACGCCGAAGTTGTAAAACCCAAGGTGGCGGACAAGAAACCGGTCGCGGCGAAAAAGACGGCACCCCGGGCGGCCGCAAAGGTTGAAAAAAAGGCGGCGCACGTGAAAAAGTCCGGTGATGCGGCGGTAAAGAAATCGGCGGTGGCAAAACCGGCCAAGGAAACAAAATCGGCGGAAAAACCAAAAGAACCCGCGCCGAAAAAGACCGGCGGGCATGCGATTGCCGGTAAAGGGGTCGCGGTGCATCAACGTATGGTTCAACATGCGTTGGAAATGGCAAACCTTAAACCGAATCAGTGCCGTTGGCCAATTGGGGATCCGGATTCCGAAGGGTTTCATTTTTGTGGGCATCCGGTATTTGTTGGCAAACCGTATTGTTATGAGCACTGTAAACAGGCATATCAATTTGCGCCACCAAAGAAAAAATAGTGTGTCGGGGGGATTATAAGAATGTCAGGAGAGAATACAGAATTTCGTGACCTATCCTTGCGTGAATACGACATCGTCGGAAACGTGTTTCGTGCGTGGTTTGATGATGACGGGTTGGCGGTTGTCGTTGATGAAACCATCGATGAATATAAACCAAATGTTTTGTTGGTTGTGCGGCCGCGGGATTCGCGCAAGTGGGACGATTTGCTGGCGAACACATATAATATAGATTTGGAATTGGTGCGCCCAAAGAAAGATAACAAGTATCAAAAACTTGATGTCGAATACGGTGGTACAGAAATTTATGAAAAATTAATTCGTGAATATGAAAATCATGGCGATATCAAAGGCGCGCTTGCGAATTTAATGGATTTTCGTGATGCGGCGGTGCGGCGGTCGGCCCTGGGGCGGTTGAATGCGGCCCAAGAAGAAATGGATTTGGCGACCGCAACCGCGACCAAGGCGCAAAATTCTATTCGGGGACTTGGGGATCGTGTGCGCAGTTTGCGTGGCAAACTTGCCCGGCAAAAGGAACGTATCGGGCGCGAACCCGCGAAACAGTCTGCATCAAGAATTCTGCGAACGGAATCCCAAATTGAATCGACCGAAGAAAAAAAAGAACGTGCGGAAAAACGTTTGGAAAATGCGCGGCGGCGTATTGATGCCGCAACCGAAGAGATAAATGCCATTAATGCGTTGCTTGCGCGGCGGCGTCCGTCGGTTGATGATGTGGGCGCAAAACCCAAAGTTATAGAGGCCAGGACCAAAAAAAATAATGTGGCCAAAATGCCTGTGCCCGAAAATGAAAATAAAACAGAAGAAATTAATGAACCCGAGGAATCAGAAATGTCAAAAGAATCAAATGAAGTCAAACCATTGTTGGACAAAGACCCGGAAATAATGGACGAAGAAATCGCTTTCAAACCGGTTAATTTTGACGATTTACCATCGCCGTATGCGGACGAACCGTCGCGTCCTTTGTCGCCGTACGATTCCACCGCGGACGACGAACCAAAGCCAGAGGTTGCTGATGATGCGGGTGACAAAAACGATAAACCTTTTGGGTTCCCAGAAATGACCACAGAGTCAAGTGCAGAGTTAGAAGCCAAGGACGATGATAAGGCGGTTGATACGCCAGAGTCCGCTGATGTTAATAATGATACAGAATCCAATGTGGCTGAATCCGATTCTTATGCGGTTGAAGAAAAAACTGAATCGGAAGAACCACAGGCGGAAGAAAGTGAGCCTGAAAATGATGGCGCGCCCGAATCTGATTCAACGTCTTTGACCGAATTTACTGATAATTTTAGGCATGATGATTTGAAAATACACGAATACGCCGATGCGGATAATACAGAAACAGATAATGCCGCAACGTCCGTTGAAACCCCGTCGGATTCAGAACATCATAATAATGTCGATGAAGCGCCAAAGCGTCCTTTTACACCAGTGGAGGTTCCAAAAATGCCTGTTAATAATACAAGACCGATGTCGCCAATTAGTGCCGACGAAAGACCGCGCCCGGTTGGTGGCAAACGTTCAAGTTTTGCGTATTATGTTTTGTTGATTTTGTTAATTGCATTGTCTGTTTTCACTTTGTGGCTGTACCAGAACAAGCATGGTGGAACGGTGCCTTTCCTTGGCATGGGTGAGCGTGTTGAACAACCTGTGTCGAAAGATGCGGACGTTGAACCGGATGTGCCGGTGGTGCCCGCGGTACAAGAGGAACCGGACGAGCCGGTTGTGTTGCCAACGCCGGTGGTCGAACCGGTACCGGTTGTTGCGCCCGCGCCGGTGGAAAAACCAATAGAGGTACGTTTCCCGAACGATGACATTTTGCGTGGCCCGGAACCAGAAGTCCCGGTGGTTGAATCAGAAGAAGATGTGTTGGCACGCAAGGCGCCGTATGGGGTTTCGCGTGATGATAAGCCTGTATTCATAGAGGCACCAGAGCCGGTTATTGAAACGGTTGTTGAAACTGTGGTTGAAGAACCGGTGATTAATGTGACGACTGTGACAGCGCCTGATGTTATTTTCGAAGACGACGTTGTTTCGGTTCCAATGCCGATGATGAATGAAGATGTGGATTTTGAATATGAAAATTCGGCAAATGTTCCGTATGTTCCTGAACCATACGTTGTGGAACAACCGCGTCAGTATGTCCCGGAACCCCAGTATGTTCCAAAGCCGCAATATGTTGAATCAAACTATGATTATGTGGAAGAGCCCATGGAAGAAACGCGTCGCAATTTGACGATACACGACGGTGGGCAATACAGTGTGACGGAAACTGTGGTATACCGGGCAAATTAGCAAATGGTTTTGATATAAAAAAATATCACACGTTTTGTGTGATATTTTTTGCTTTGACATAAAAATGTTATTGTTTTTCAATTACGACCATTGCCACAGAAAAATTATCCTGGTCAGAAATGGAAAGATGAACCGCGGCCGTTATTCCGGCAAGTTCTTTCAACGCGTTACGCGCGCCACCCGCAATCATTATTTCGGGATGGCCATTGTCGTCATGAATAACGGATATATCAGAAAACGCGATGTCGTCACCAAACCCGGTGCCAAGCGCTTTTAAACATGCCTCGCGCGCGGCCCAAAAATTGGCAAGATGCTTTTCCGCGTTTGCACTATCCGCGTCCGCGTATTCAAGTTCTTTTTTTGTAAATATGCGTTGTTTTTTAAATGCGGACCAATCAAGAAAACGACCTGATTCGACCAAATCAATTCCGATACCAACGATCATAAGGCTTTCCTCCCTTTTTTTAGTATCTGTTAAATTTGACATGTGAATATAGAAACTTTTTACCGATTCGTGCAAGTGGAAATTTTTGTAATTTACAGTTTATAAAATAATTGTTGATTTTTATAATCATTATATATTATAATGAATTTGAACCAAAGGAGATAAATATGAAAAAAACCAATTTGTTTATTGTTTCTGTGGCTTTCGTGGCGGCGTTGTTTGTTGGTGCGGCAAATGCGGCGCCGAATCGCGGTGGCGGACATCATGCGCCGCGGCAGTTCGTGACGCATACACATGGTGCCGCATCGCGTCATGGTGGTCATCATCAAGTGGTTCAGGTTGTGCCTACACCTGTGGTGATACCGGCGACGCCACATCATCACCACCATCATCATCATAGAACGCGTGCGGGCGATATTATCGTTGCGACGGCCATATTATTATCAGCGTTTATGTAAAAAAGAAACCGCCCCGGCGGTTTTTTTAATGCTTTATATGATTGCAAATCGTTAAAATTTATATTAACATGGTATTTGTCGTCGGGGCGTAGCTCAGCCTGGTAGAGTACTTGCATGGGGTGCAAGGGGTCGCAGGTTCGATTCCTGTCGCCCCGACCATAAAATTCAAATCGGTCTAGTGTCGATTTGAATTTTATCGTGGGTATAACGGATCGAACATCGCGTTGCGAAGCAAGGCCAGGTTCGGAACAAGCGCACAAAGTGCGCGCAGTGAAAGGGGCCCGCGAGCAAGGCGAGTGGGAATTACATTCCTGTCGCCCCGACCATAAAATTCAAATCTGGTTCGCACATGAATGGCATTGAGTATATAAAGCAATCTGTTTCGGAATTATTGGGTAACGGTTTTGGCGGGCATGATGATAAACATGTTTTTCGTGTTTATAACATGGCCATGGGGTTCTGTGATGATATCCCGACGGCCAATCGTGATTTGGTTGCCGCGGGCGCGCTGTTGCATGATTGCGATGATTATAAATTGTTCGGCGCGGAATCTGCGCGGTTGCTGACAAATACGCGGCATATATTGGCGGGTTCTGGGTTTGATGATGAATTTGTGGATAAATGTATTGAAATTGTAAAAACTATTGGATACAGCAAACGTCTGGACGGCATTGTTCCGAATTCCATCGAAGGCCAAATTGTTTCTGATGCAGATATGGCGGACGCCACAGGGCTGATTGGTATTATCCGGTGCATTGAATATCGTGCGTATCGTTCTGAACGCGGGGAACCGTTTTTTGACCCCGATTGTTTGCCGGTTGAAATGGATGCAGCAAAGTATAAACAGACAACGTATTGCCCGATTGTAAATCATTTTTTTGATAAACTTTTCCGGCTGCGCGACATGGCATTAACGGACCCCGGGCGCAAGTGCATAGTCAAAAGACACGAAACAATATTCAATTTCTTGCAAACATATTTTGATGAAGTTGACGCGCCCCAGGTTTGGCGGGAATTGCTGGCGCAATACGCGTAAATATGGGTGCGGAAAAAACTTGCCCTGCCCGACTTGGAATTGGTAAAGTTAAATATGAATTAAACAAAGGAATATAATTATGCCAAAGGTTATATTTAATTTTAAAATTTGTGATAAAAGTCCGGCATGTGGCGGGGTTGAGGTATGTCCCACCGGTGCGCTTTATTACGATGACGGAATTAAATTTGATGAATCTAAATGTGTCGGCTGTGGCGCATGTGTGGGTGCGTGTCCGATTATGGCGATACACCTTGCAAAAACGAAAGCTGAAGAATTAAAGATTCAATCCGAAATTGACGCTGATACGCGGCGTTCGGAAGATTTGTTTGTGGATAGATATGGCGCCGATATTGTCGAAACAAAATTGACAGAATCGGACGATGTTGCGTCGGAAATTAAAAACAGCACTGGATTGCTTGCCATAGAGGTGAATGATGAAGAACTGTTGCATTGTTTGTTGAATTCTATACCCATGAAAGAATTGTTTGCGGGTTATGATGTAAAACATATCAAGGTTTTTAATCCAAGTGATTCTTTGCGGCGGGAATTAAATATAGAATCAACCGAATTGCCATGTCTTGTTTTCTTTAAAGATGGACAAAACATTGGGACGATAAGTGGATATTTTGAAAATGCCGCAACCGAGAAAGCTTATCTGATTAAGAAAATAAAAGAAATTTTGCAATAATGTTATAAAAATGCGGGGCTCCTGCCCCGCATATTCGTATTATGGATTTTTACATTTCCACCGGTATGCGCAGTCCCATCAGGTCCAATGCCCCGCCCAACACATCAACCGCGGTTTTAATGAGGCTAAGGCGCATATTGCGCGTTTCCGCATCCACATCATCACGCAGAATCGGGCAATTATGATAGAACGTGTTTACCAATTGACACACGTCGTATGCATAATTCGCGACCAAATCCGTTGCGCGTGAATCGAACGCCGATTGCACAGTGCGATCAAAATCTAACAATCCCATGACAAGGTTCCGTTCGTCGGCGCCCATATTTGCGTTTTGTGGAACCGTAAAATCGCCTGCGCGTTTTAAAACGGAATTTAACCGGACGGCGGTGTATAATATGTATGGGCCGGTGCGACCTTCGAATGAAGTGATTTGCGACGGTTCAAATATATAATCCGACCGTAAATCGTGCGACAAATCATTGAACTTTAATGCCGCAAGTGCGATTTCATCGATTGTTGCGTCGTCAAGTTTCTTGCCCGATTCGGCCACGCGATCACGAACCGCCGATTGTACCATGTCGATAATGTCATTTAATCCCGCGGCGTTGCCATCGCGCGTTTTGAATGGCTTGCCGTCCGTCCCATTTATTGTGCCGTATCCGATATGTTCCAATGAATCGGCCGGAAACATCCCCAGCAATTCGGCAACGCGGAACAGTTGTTCAAAGTGCAGACTTTGACGGCTATCGGTCAAATAGATAACTTTGTCCGGGTTATCAGTAATTTTGCGATAATAAAGCGCCATAATATCCGTTGCATCGTATGTCAGTGCCTCGCGTGAGTTGCGGAACATAACCGGGGGCATTGGCTTTTTATCGTCGTTGCGTTTTACAACAACAATTTCTGCGCCGTCACTTTGTTGCAATAAATTTTTATCGCGTAATATTTTTTCAACAGGTTCTGCATATTTGGCCGCGTTGCGTTCCCCAAGGTTATTGTCAAAAGAAAGCATGTTTAACTTTCTGATAATTTTATCCATGGATTGCAACGATATGGGTATAAACACGTTATAAAGTGCGTTATATCCGGGGTGGCCGTTTTGCAATTCGGCGGTTATGATTTGTGCGCGTTCCATGAATTTTTCATCTGTTTTTGCAAGTGCCGCCGCCGATGGATAGTATGTGTCTAATTCTTCGATTGGCATCGCGTATTTTGAATAATCCGCAGATGCGTCAAAATTATCCCTGAAGAATGGCCAATCGGGGTGTAATTTTTCAATCCACGCGATCACCATGCCCATCGAACGTCCCCAATCGCCCATGTGATTATAGGAAATCATTTTGTGGCCAATCGCGCGCCCAAGCCGGTATAATGTGTCGCCAACAATTGATGTGCGCAGGTGCCCGATATGCAACGATTTTGCAACATTATATGCGCCATAGTCCATGTCTATGGTCATAGGTTTATCTGATTTCGTTATGTTCGCGGCGGTTTGGACGGCGTTCCATAAAAAGTCATCGCGGATTTTCAAATTTATAAATCCCGGCCCCGCAATAGACGCGTCGGACACAAAATCTAATTCGCGGATTTTAGGTAAAAGTTCGGTCGCAATTTCGCGTGGATTTTTACCGGCCGATTTTGCCATAACCATTGCGGCATTCGTAGAAAAATCGCCAAAGTCACGATTGCGCGGTATTTCCAACTTTGCGTCAAACCCAAGTTTTTCATTTAGTTTCTCAGATACGTATTTGTAAAGATTCATCTTTCTTGCCCTTTTATTTATTGAATTGGTAAAACCACACGAACACGCAACCCACCAAGGTCGCCATCTTCCAAGAATATGCGACCGCCATGGTTTTCAATTGCCGTTTGTGCAATGGATAGCCCAAGTCCCGTTCCGCCGGTGTCCGCGCCACGTGCATCATCAAGACGGACAAATGGTCGCATTGCGTCGGCCTTTTTGTCGTCCGGGATACCGGGACCGTCGTCTTCGATTGTAATAACCGTTTCGTCCGTACCGTCGGTTTCGGTCATCTTTATTGTTGTTTTTGCATAGCGGGCCGCGTTTTCTATGATGTTGCTAAATGCGCGCGCAAGTGCCATTGGGCGCGCATAGAATTGAACCGGGGTTTCGGGGAAATCCGTCACAATTTTCTTGGTTGGTGCGGCATCACGCGCAATACGCAAAAGCATTGGTGGAAGTTCGGTTGTTTGCTCTATTTCCGGCATTTCACCGCGCGCAAACGATAAATATCCATTTATCATTGATGTCATACGGTCGATGTCGGCAAGCAACGCGGCTTTATTACTGTCGTCCGTTTCGATTGCCAAACGCATACGGGTAAGTGGGGATTTTAAATCATGGCTAACCGCATTCAGCATATCGGTTCGTGTGCGGTTATATCGGTCGAGCCTGTCTTTCATTGTTATCATGGCGGTGGCGGCTTCGCGTATTTCTTTGGATCCGGTCGGTTGGAATCCCGGCGCATCCAGCCCACGCCCGAAACGATTTGCCGCATGTGCGATGCGCCTAATGCTGCGATTATGCAATATTATAAATGGTGCGGTTAGTGCGGATACAATCAAAATTGCGCCGATTAGCCAGATTATAAAAACCTCGGTACTGGTGGAATAAATGCGATAAAGACTTGTTCCAAAAGTGGCGATAGTGCCGTTTGCGGTTGGAATATCGATTGTAATTAAACGATGTCCCCTATCGACATAGATTTCGCTTTGACGTTTAATACGCTTTGATAGTTCTTGGGAAAGCAGACCCGCTTCGTGGGAATGGTTATCGTTTTTTGCGCCACGATGAATTTCCGGTGCAACCGTCACATTTATCCCAATGTCGTGCGCCAATGTTTCGGCCGTTTTCATGTCGCCCGAATCCATAAAGTTCATAATGGTTGCAATTTCCACAGATAATGTTCGGGCAAGTGTTGCATGGACGCGCGCCCAATGATTACCAAAGAACGCGTTGGCAACGATAATCAACGCCAAGATAAGTGGAACAAGTATCAATAAAATTGTGCGCCAAAAAAAACTACGTGGAATCAATCGCATGTTAGATCCTGTGTGTTGTTCGGTCTTTGTTCGGACATACTAATTTATAGCCATGACCGCGTATGGTTATGATGTCCATGCCTAATGATACATTATTTATTTTTTCGCGCAAGCGTTTTGCGACCATTGGTTTCGCCGGGGCGATATTGCCCACAGGTGTGGTCAGGTTTTTTAATAACTTTTTTTCTTCGCCGGATAATGACAGGATTTGTTGCCCGCCATTTGAATCAGAAACAAAGAATTCGTTATCCGCGAACAAAATGCCGTCAATGGTTGTTGGACGTGGTTCGGGTGCAAAGCGCGTCATGTTTTCGATACGTAATATTAATTCTTGCAATTGGAACGGTTTGTCCAGATAGTCGTTCGCACCGTTTTTAAGTCCGTCTATGGCATTTTCGGCGCCGCCCATCGCAGTTAGCATTATTACCGGCGTATTATTGCCCGCCGCGCGCAATGTCTTTAGGAAAGTTAAACCATCGATTCCGGTCATCATTCGGTCCAAAACAATTGCGTCAACAGACACGCGACAAAGTATCCGATTGGCTAAGTCTGTATCGGGCGCGGTTAATACAGAATAACCCGCCGCACGCAATCCGCGCGCCAATGTGTCGCGCAGTGCATCGTCGTCATCAATAATCAATAATGTTTTGTTCATAAAACCGCCATGATTTATACAACTTAATCATAGCGGTTTTTGGTTTGTTTTTCAAGTAATGAAAAATTTTTACTGTTTCAGTAGGGGTTCGACCGCATATTCGCCCGGCTGAATTGTTTGTATAAGGTTGTTGTTATCGTCATAGGCCGCCCTAAATTGCATGCCGCCGGTCGTGAATTCTGTTTTGAATAATGCATATCCGGTTGCGCCGCCGGTGGTTGTCCCCTGGGTTCCCAATGAATAGTATCCGCCCAAAATTCCATAATCCAAATCGATATAGTCCAAGTTCAGCATTAATGACACATTACTGAAACCGTCACTGGTCATATTACATGTAAATTCGCGGTTTGATAGTATTGCCGACGAATTATTAGGAATAACCAGGTCCATAATCGTTGGTTCGCATATACGACTAATGCCATTAACCAGCAATTCATAGGTCATATTTATCGTGGCGCGCGAAAGGCCGGTTGAAACATTTACCTGGGATATTGTGGCCTTTGGAATTTTAACAAGTGCGTTTGCGATGCCCGACCGTACCGGGAAAGATATGCCAGATTGCAAACAGTCACGCGAAAACGGGTCCGCTTCACATATATAAACACGCGAATGCGCATTCATCATGAACATGTTAACAAGGCTATTGAACAAGAAATTGCGCGTAATTTTGTCATTTAAACGTGTGCAGCCGAAATTACGACAGATAACCATTGGGCGTTCCGCGAACATTACGCCGGGGTGTTCTTCGGTTTCCGCGGTACGCATGTCAACAATATTTTGATCGTAATCAAAATCATAATCTTGGTCCATAAACTCCGTTTCCGGGATAAAGTTCGGATCGTCAGGGTACGCATAGTAAGATTGGACCGGTGTTTCGGTATATACGGTTTGAAAATTTTCCTGAATATACTGGGTCGTGGCGAACGCCGCAGACGCCGAAAGTATGCCACAAACCGCCACCAGATTAAGCTTTGATGTATTCATTTCTTCCTTCCTTTTGTATTATTCTAAAACATTATCTATATTCGTGTCAAAGCAAAAATTTTTATTGAAAAATGATAAAGGTTTGTTCTATAAATGTTGGCGATAGAAAGAAAAGGTGTTTTCAATGGTTGATATTATAATATCTGGGGAAATGGGAAAATTGCACGCGGTTTATCACAAGGCGGCGGATGATGATGCGCCGCTCGCGGTTGTGTTGTCTGGGAACCCGCGGCAAAAGTGTCATATGAATGACCGTATTTCATATGCGATGTTTCGGGCGTTTATGGATATTGGCTTTTCGGTGGTGCGGTTTAACTATCGCGGTGTGGGTGATTCCGAAGGTGCGCTTGGGACGACGGCGGACAATATGTTGGATATCGCGACGGTTATTGATTGGATTCAAAATCATAACGAAGATAGCGATAAAATATGGATTGCCGGACATCAATTGGGCGCGTGGTATGTATTACAGATGTTAATGCGGCGGCCGGAAATTTCGGGCTTTGTGTTGGTGTCGCCCGATATGGCGGTTTCGGATTTTGCGTTTTTGTCGCCGCGTCCAAATCGCGGATTATTGCTCCAGGGGGCCGAAGAATCGGACGAGGCAAAACATTTCTCGGAACATCTGACTCAGGTTTTGAAAAAACAGGCGCAGATAAGTTTGGAAACAATTCGTATCAAGAATGCAAATCAAACCTATGCGGCGCCCGCCGATTTGCGTCAGTTATATAATGATCTAAAGGCGTATGTTGGACGCGAAAACGCGGATACTAAATTGTTGTAATGGGCGAATGCGATGGAAAGTGCGATAAATGACCGTTTTATGAATCCAAATTTGCCGGACGAAATGGCCGGTTCGATTCGTCCAAAGACGTTGGCGGATTTTATCGGGCATGAATCATTAAAGCAGAATTTGTCGGTATTTATATCCGGTGCGCGTGCGCGCGGTGAACCGATGGACCATGTTTTGCTTTATGGACCGCCGGGATTGGGTAAAACAACGCTTGCCCATATTGTCGCAAACGAACTGGGGGCGAATTTTCGTGCAACTTCGGCGCCGATGTTGACCAAGCAAGGTGATTTGGCGGCGATACTTACGGCACTGGAACCGATGGACGTTTTGTTTATTGATGAAATTCACCGCCTGCCGACGGCGATAGAGGAAGTTTTGTATTCCGCAATGGAAGATTTCAAACTGGACATTATGTTGGGCGAAGGGCCGTCGGCGAAAAGTGTGCGTATCGACCTGCCCCCGTTTACCTTGGTCGGGGCGACGACGCGGACGGGACTGCTATCGAATCCGTTGCGCGATCGGTTCGGAATTGATCTGCGGTTAAGTTTTTATTCGCCAGATGATTTGGCAAAAATTATTCGGCGCAGTGCAAATATTTTGGGAACGGAAATTGACGGGGACGGGGCGTTGTTATTGGCGAAAAGTTCGCGCGGAACACCGCGTATTGCGAACCGTTTATTAAAGCGTGCGCGCGATTTTGCCGCGGCAACCGGGAACAGTATAATAACGGAAAACGTGGTACGGACAACGTTGGAACAACTACATATAGATTCCGATGGTTTGGATCAGGTTGATCGTGAATACATAAATGCGATTATAATGCACTATGCCGGCGGACCGGTTGGGATTGATAATTTGGCGGCGGCACTTTCGGAACCGGCGGACACAATCGAAGATGTGATTGAACCGTATTTAATGCAACTGGGGCTGATACAACGAACACCGCGTGGCCGAATCGTTACCGACGCGGGTTATAAACATATGGGATTGGAAAAATAATAACAAAGGGGAAAAGTATGACGTCGATAAGCATAAAACAACCTGGGGTTTGTGTGGATGAAGAAATTTATAATAAAATAGTGGCCGATTTGAAGGCTGGTAAGAGGAATGAGATAATTCGTTTTATTTTGAATAATCGTAATTGGGTTCAGATAAAACATGCTTCTATACAATATCCTGGTATTTCCCAAACGCAATTTGTGGAAGATATGGTCAGTTTCTCGCAAGCAAAGCGGCTAATGAACATCTATCGCACTGCTATAGAGTTGTTGCGCTATACTACGGGTAGAAAAGCAAACCTTGACGATGATCGGACCGCCGCTATTATGGGACATCGTGGCTGGTATTTAGATGACTATATATTCTCGCCTATTCTTGAAAAGATATGGAAGAATACGAGGAATGAAGATTTGGTGGATTTAGGGGTTTTTTATAAACGTTTCGCGCCACAATCGAACCCAAAGTATGATGTTGTTCAATCGATTTTGATGGCGAAAGATTTTAATGAATATCTTGCGAAATGGAATGATGCCGGTTTCTTTGACGATAAATATACGCGGGCAAATTATATGGACGATTTACAGCTTGTGTTTGATAATATTATAAAGGGTCGGTCAATTGTTTTGATGGAACAGGGGTCAATAAACGCCTTTAATAAATTTGGCAAGTTTTGTTGTGATAAAACCAATCCGTATTTTAAACCAGAATATCTAGAAAAAGCCAAGGCCGCGGCGGCGGTTGTTCAGGAAGATTGGACTTTTGAAAAAAATCGATTGGCGGGATTGCGGCAACCAAATCAAGGATATAATAGGGGTGGATATGGGCGTTCATAAATTCAAATTTTCGGTGGCGTATGCGGATACTGATGCCGGGGGCATAATGTATCATGGGCGGTATATTGAAATTGCCGAACGTGCGCGTATGAATTGGCTTGGACGCAATGCGCGGCCGAATCCGGCCGATGTCGGTTTGGTTATTCGTGATCTTCAGGTTCGGTATCTGCGGCCGTTATTTCTGTGTGATGAATTCGTTGTGGAAACGCGGCTGACCGGGATTGGGGCGGCGTCGGTTTCGGTTGAACAAAAGTTCGTGAAAAACGATGAAATTTGTGCTATACTTACCGGGACGGCGGCGTATTTGGATGCAAATGGTCGGCCGACGCGCATGCCCGATGTTTTGGCGGGGGCGTTGAAAAAATAATAAAAAGGAAGGGAATATGAATACATTTTCGTTGTGGAAACTTTTTACAACCGATGTGGTGACGGCGGTTGCGTCGATTTTGTTGGTTGTGTTTAGTATATTGTCTTGGGCGGTTATTGTGGAAAAAATTCGGCTTTTCCATTTGGCGCGCCGGCATAAACCGACCGGAAATCCGGATGTGGCGATTCGGCCGTTTGATAGAAACCTTTGGTTTTTGGCGATGGTTGCGTATATTTCGCCGTTCATTGGGCTTTTTGGAACGGTTTGGGGCGTTATGGATTCTTTTTCGTCCATTGGTGCGAACCAATCGGTAAGCATTGGTGTTATTGCCCCGGGACTCGCAATCGCGCTTGGGACGACGGCGTTGGGTTTGATTGTGGCGATACCTGCGGCAATCGCACACCAGGTTTTCTCTAAACGTGCCGATGATTTATACGATTCGTTGGGGGATAAAAAAGATGCCGCGTAAAAGACGCTTTGTTTCGGACGCAATGATAACACTAACGCCGATGATTGACGTTATGACGGTGTTGCTTGCGGTGTTTATGGTGACGACGCCGATGATGACGAATGGAATCGATTTGGATTTGCCGAATGCCGGGACAACGGTTCTGACCGGGACCGACCACGCAATGCAAATAAGTGTCGATTCGGCCGGCCGGTATTATATCGGGACGTTAATGTTGCCTGTGGACGAAGTTGTGACGCGCGCGGTGGCGATGCGTGGTGAAAATCCGAACCTGACGATTGTTATCAATGGCGATACGCATGCGGATTATGGTGCGGTCATGAATGTTATGGGCAAATTAAAGACCGCGGGATTCCAAAAAATCGGTCTGCGGACAAAACTGGAAAATTAAAACATGGCGGGTTTTAATCATTTTACGTCTGAAAACATCGGCCTTTCGGTGCTGGGGCACCTGGTACTGATTGGTGTGTTGGTGTTTGTCGCGGGCGTTGTTATTGGCACGCGCGAACGATTCATCGCACCCGACCGGGTTCAGATTATGATGATAGATTTGGCCCAGGTAAAAGTGACCGGTGATGAGTCCATGTTGTATAATACCAATGTGCCGGATAAAAATGAAAAGCAAGATGTGAAAGAGCCGGAAGTGAAGCCAACACCGGAACAAGATGCCGCGGCAAAAAGCGAAGAAAAAATTGAAACGCCGACCGTTATCCCCGAAGAAAAACCAAAGCCGGCGGCGGAAAATAAACCCAGGGAAGAACGGCCTGATGATAAACCGGCGCCGATTAAAAAGACGGTTATTCGCGTAAATCGGAACACAACGACGCTTAATACGGGGCTTTCGGTGTCTATTATTGATGCGTTGCGACATAAGATGACGAATTGCTGGGTCATTGACACGTCGCGGCCCGATATTTCGGATATTCGTGCGGTTGCGCATTTAACTATGCGGACGAATGGGACGGTTGCAGATGTGTGGTTCGAAAACGCGTCCGCGGCGGATACGAATCCGGCGTTCGCCTATGTGTTGGAAACAATACGTGCCGCAATAAATACGTGTCAACCCTTGGACATGTTGCCGCGTGGGGAATATAAAACCTGGCGACAAATTCAACTTACTTTCTTTCCATCACAGGGAACGGTGATGTAAGTGGTTAGCGCAAGTGATTAGTGGTTAGTGCGGGCGCGTTTGTGCCCGTTTTATTTTTTTGTTATCCCGCGGAAAATCCGAGGAGATACCGGCTTTCGCCGGTATGACGATTTTTACTAACCACTAACACTAACCACCTGCACTAAACAAAACCCGTCCCCGACGGGGACGGATTGCCGTAATAGCTGAATGATAAGCCGGATTCTGTTCCGCCCAAATCCAGTGTCGTTCCGGCGCGTGCGACACCAAACAATTGGGTGGCAAGCATAATTAATCTGCACAATGTGTTGCCACAAAGCGTCAAGCCCTCTACCCGTTTCCGATTCGGGACAAATCATTGGAAACCTATTTGAAGTTGCTGCACACAGAGATTGCCCGTTTCACTCAGGTTTTCACCTGCTTCGTCACTGTTGCTCTAATCGTCAGATTGCTCTGCCCGGCCGTTAACCGGTGTGCCGTCCCGCGCAGTCCGGACTTTCCTCCGCCGCGGAAACCGCGACAGCTATGCTTTATTCAACTATTCGTGATTATAATACGTAAATGAAAAAAAATTGCAAATACTTTTTATAAAAAATTCAAAAAAAAGATATTTTTTGGTTGCGCAATTTCATGTGATTTTCTACACTGAGTTTCATAGGAATGGATGGAAAGGGATTAAATGTCACGTTTTTTGCGGTTTTTAAAGGTTTTTGTTGTCGCAACCATTTGCACATTTAGTGCGCTTTCGGCACATGCATGGACCGTTACATTGGTGGATACATCTGCGAAGTACCCCAGTGAGGGTGCCGGGCTTACTCATACGGGCACTAACGTGACGACATTTCAATCCGGCAGTGTAAATTCTTTCACCCGTCCGTATAGGCCGGGGTATGGTTATGGTGGACACTGGACGGGACAGAATTGTACCGGAACCCGTATGATAGAACCTAACTTGTTCTATAATACGACGTATTTCCCGGCCGGAACGACTTTTACCGAGGATACAACACTTTACGTCTGTTGGAAATCGATATTGTCGGCGGTTGGGACGGAATATAGTACCGGGGCAACATGGACACCGCGTGCGATTTTGTTACTTGATGTGAATGGTGGAACCGGCGGAAAATATGCTGAGGGGCTTTCTTTCTGGTCGTATAATTCTAACAGTTGGTATGGTGGCGGTACGAGTGGTGTAAATGGTACATGCTATATGGAAAATGTCGGCGGTGTGGATTTGGTTGGTTTTGATAATTATGGCGATTGGCTTTTACTGGCCACCAATAACAGCGGGACCACCAATTGGGTACGTGTGCATAAACTTGGCTTCGGTGGCGCCGGCCAGTCGGATCGGTGTTATTTCGCAACCGGTGTCTTTGGGTCGGCCGGTTATACACCACAGCGTGCGAATTATGTCTTTGATGGATATAACCAGAATCAGAATGGGAATGGCTTTGGTGTAATCGTCGCGGATGAGACCTATGCCCCATGGAAATTACATGGCGCGGATTATGTGATGAATAACATGCCGGGTTCTTTTGGCCAGGGTTCAACAAATACCATTTATGCCAAGTGGAAACCGGCGGTGTATCGGGTGAATCTGGCCGGGGCCGGGGTTAGTCCATCGGTGGTTTATTTGCGGTATGGTGCAACGGATGGCGGCTGGTATGATACCCAGGCGCATGCCGAGGTCGGTGGAAATACTGGTAAATTGACCAGTTTGACCACACAACCGTCCAATGGGGACAAGATATTCAAAGGCTATCATGTTGGACAAAATGGTGCCGGGACCCAACTTGTTAGGCAGAATAAGACATTTGTTTATTCATCTGAGGCGTTGACCGCCATAACAACCAATGGTCAAACGATTTATCCGTATTGGGAAGAACCGCCGGCCGTTTGGTACACATTGACGTTGAATGATAATGGCGCGCAGACTTCGTCCAATCCGCAGGTGCTGTATTATTCGTCATCGTGTTCGTCAACCGGGTATAGAAGGGTTATGGATTGTTCCTATCCGGTGGTGAACAGCATAGTTACCCCGAAAAAGACCGGGTATGCATATGGCGGACATTACAATAATGGGCAAATGTATGTGACCATGGGTGGGGCAATATCGTTTCACCAATTGACGAGTGATGTAACCGCCACCGCCACTTGGGCCGCGTTACAGTTTGATGTGAATTATGCGTCCGGTTGGAATGGCAATATTGGTGGTTCGGCGCCAACGAATCCAATTCGTTGTACTTATGGTCAGTCGTGTATTGCGCCGGGCAGCGGTTGGACCCATCCGACGGGTTACGTATTCGCGGGCTGGTCCTGTGTTGTGAATGGGTCCGGTTATCGTGACGGGGGACAGCAAAACCCCAATGGGACCGCAACGGCCCCATGTGCCCAGGCTGTGTATCACGAGGGCGATTCGCTGAGTGATGCAACCAATGTTGAAACGGTCGCGGGTATAACCAGTATTACCCTGACGGCGCTATGGATGCCGGATGGAAATAACTATCATAAATTTACTTTGAATAGTAATCGTCGTGATGCCGGTGGTAATGATGGCGAAGGTCGGGCCGGAAGTACCGAATCCGCGTTTTATTCGGTTGAAAATGTTGGGTGGTTCCGCGCCAAAGATATTGATGCCCAGATAACCACGACGCCGCCAAACATATTTAGGCCGGTTTCCGAAGGTGGTGGCGGTTTGAACGCCCCAACCCCACCATCGGGCAAGTGGTTTGTTGGTTATTTTACAAGTCCAGATGAAGGCCAGGGTGTCAAGGCGGTTGACTATGCCGGAAATATATTGGTTACTACCACTCAAAATGGGTTTACCGCGGACAGAACGTTATATGCGCATTATGCGGATCCGATAACGGTGACATTGCATGCATATTGTGATGGTTATGATGAGTTTAACTGCTATCCTATGCAACCTAACTGGACCTGTTCAGAATGCAGTGTGACATCAATTCAGGCTGTGCCTGGGCGTCCGTTGCCGGCGATAAGTTGCGCACCAACCAGGAATCAATCGCAGTTTATCGGGTATTCCAATTCGCGTGAACCGTATCCGCAGGCTGGAACATTGTATTACTATAGCTATGGTTCCGGCAGTGTGAATCCGGCCCTGAGTGTATGGCCGGATGACGGACCAACAGATTTATGGGCGGTTTGGGAACGCGTGCCGTCCAGTATTCAATATGTTTGTGATACCGGTAACGGGCGAAAAGATCAGGCGTATTTTAAATGTCCGGAATATACAGTCCTGACGGGTGGAACGCCGGATTTGTGCCCGGGGACCGCGGCAACAAGTTCAAGTACCGGTAAAAAGTTTGAACATTGGCTTTTGGATAATAATCGTGTTTTTACATCGGGACAGCAAGTCAGTTGGGAATATCAGGTACCAAAGGATCTTGTGGCGGCATATCGTACAATTTATCGTGTGCAATTGAATCATAATGGCGCCGATAATGCGGCCGGACCAAATGTTGCCTATTTTGCCGGCGGAAGTTGGTATAGTGACGAATATGCCACAGTTCCGTTATCGGCGATGAATACGGTGCCAACAAAACTTGGGTATCAATTGCGCGGGTATAAAGTGGATGGGACCGATGTGTTTGCGATTGATGAAAATGGTAATTTTATTTCCAATAACAATAACCTTACTTCTGCGATTAATACGAATAATATCACAATAACCGCAAATTGGACGGTCAAGACGTATATAGCGGCGTTGGATCCGCAATTCGAAAACGGGGCCACGAACACATCAACCGGAACACAAAAGATTTTCTATAATATAACGCATGGTTGGGTGGCAAGTAATGGTTCAACAACCCCGGCGTTGCCAATTACGATACCGACCCAGGCGTATAAAATATTTAATGGGTATTATTTGAATCAAAATGGTTCGGGCTATCCAATCATTGATTCGACGGGTCAAATATTGGTGACGGGTGATGATGCATTGGCGTTGTTTGCGGGCGGCGACGATATAACCCTGTATGCGGCATGGCAAAATATGCCAACGCCACCGCAAGATGAAAATAGTTATTTTAGGGTGACAACAACGACAAATATGCCCGCGAATACAACGTTTACATTCGGAATGTCGGCGGAAGGTGACTTCTATGTGGATTGGGGTGATGGTATCGTTGAAAATATTAGTCGTACCGGTTATGACCAGGCGCCACAGAAATATTCACATACCTATACCGCGGCCTCTGCCGAGGCAAGGGTTATTAAGATTTGGGGTCTTGCGACGCGTTATAAACCATATTGGTATGCGGCAACGGCGGGAAGTGCAATATCTTTTGGACAAACCTTTGAAGGCCCGAATCTTACCGTTATTAATGGTGATGCCCCGATGACACCGGGATTGGTTGCCGGAATATCTGGGTCACTGGGCGCGGTGTTCCCTACGGTTAATGGTGGTGGAAACCTGAATAATGTTCCCGGGTTCCAGGGTGCGTTTTCTGGCTGTACAAATTTGGCGGGGACCATACCATATAATTTGTTTAGTGGCGTGACCGGTAATCGTCAAAACATGTTCCTTAAAACTTTTGAGAATACCGCTGTGACGGGTATATCGGGAAATGCTACGCAACAGGCGCAACTGTTTAGTGGTATAACCGGTGCGGCCGAAGGTTTGTTCCGCGAAACTTTTAGTGGGACGAATATAACGCAAATACCGTCGGCCATATTCAGTGGTGTTTCCGGTGCGGCGGACTATCTGTTTTATGGAACGTTTTCGGGATGCCGGAGTTTTACCGCCGATGGTAATGGTGACGTGGTTGTTCCGTCTGGCTTGTTCAATGGCGTTTCTGGGGCGGCCAATGGCATGTTTATGAATACTTTCTATAATACGAATATAACGAAAGTCCCGGCGGATTTGTTTGGTCGTGTTGTTAGTGGGCAATATCAAGGTGTTTCTGGTGCGGCAGAGTTGATGTTTGCGGCCACGTTTAATGCATCAGACCTTGCAGAAATACCGTCGAATTCATCGGGCAGTTTGTTTGCCAAGGTTATTAATGGGCAATATTATGGTGTGACCGGTGCGGCATCACAACTGTTTGCAAGCACGTTCAACAATACGGATATCACAGAAATACCATCTACTCTGTTTGCGGGTATTTCGGGCGCGGCACCGGAAATGTTTAGGGACACGTTCGGTGGTACGGATATAACGCAAATTCCATCAAGTTTGTTCTCTGGGGTTTCTGGGGCGGATTCGGCAATGTTTCAATGGACGTTCCGGGGTTGTACACACCTGACGGGGTTGCCGCATGGGTTGTTTAGTGGTGTAAGGGGAACTGCAGATAAATTGTTTGATAGTACTTTCATGAACTGTGCAAATCTTACGGGTTATGTGTGGAAAGATCTCTTTAACCTGGGGTCGGGTGGTCTGACATATAATGCAAGTAATAGCATGATGGTTGATATATTTAAAAATACCGGTCTTGCGACGTCATGTTCGCCGTATAATCTGACGGAATATACAACCAATTTCAGTTCGTATTGGGAAAACCCGCACAAGGTGATTTGTGCACCGGAAGTGACGTTTAGTTGCACAATGTCTGGCGTTGGTGGAACGGGAACACCAAATCCGGCAAATGTATGGATGGATCAGATTTCTACGTTGTCCGCGATGCCCGCATCATCGAATTGTACGGCGCCGGCAAATCACACCGCCACAGGATATTGGAAATGTACCGGTTCAGATAATTGTTCCGGCACCCCGAATCGTTGGGTCGCGGGCGGTTCATTGCCAACCTGGTTGACCAGTGCCACAACACCGAATGTTCATTTCTATATGGAATATAATCCGAATACGTATGCTGTGACGTTGAATCCAAATAATGCCAATGGTGGGGCGTCCGGTAATACCAATATGACATTGTATGAAAAATATGGTATTGGTTGGCATACTAATAGCAATGGCGCGTTTTCTCCGACTTTTGTTGTGAGTTCATTGCCGGAACCGCAAACGGGTAAGCTTTTTGGTGGGTATTATACCAGTGCGACGGATAGTAATGCCACCATGGTGATAAATGCCAGTGGTCAGGTTATTGCAAGCCCGAATACTATCACCAGTAATGGAACGGTTTGGTATGCGCGCTGGAATGATAATAATGGACCGTTCACAGTGACATTTAAGTGTGAAGAAGGTGGTTCGGCGATTTCTGGTTATAGCTATAGCATAAATCATGGTGCCACTATAAACGTGCCGGCGGCGAATAGTTGTTCCAAGGAAGGTCATACGTTTAGCAATTGGAAGATTTTGGCAAATGATGCAACGATTGCCAATACGACGACCACATATCAATGGAATAATCGTTTTGGTTCGGATATTGTGCCCGATTGGCAGCCGATTCAAACAACGATTACGCTTAATCCGAATCTTCCGACCATTGCGTCCGGGGAACATGCGGGTGAAATTGATGGGTCGTTGGTAAATGCGACATACAGTGATTTCGGTCAGACGGCGATATATACACGCTATGACGACGGTGTGTATCGCAGGAATGAAGGTGGCGTGCTTAGCGAACAGATGTTGTCGGGGCAAAATCCGTTGACATCGTCGCCGGACAAGGCGGTGAATATAACCTTTAATGCGAATGGTGGCCAAATGGTCTTTGATGGCACCACATATCCGAACAATGGTGCACAGTTCAATGTGGTGTTGTATTTACCGTTCCAAGGTTATTTCCTTAGTGGTATGAACACGCCATATATCGGAACAAGTGGTTACCTTACCGCCCAGGGACATAATCGCGGGAAAAGCAGAACGACCCCCGAAACGTGGGACGCGCGTTGGGAAGATATCAATTTAACAAACACCTATTTCCAGGCCCAAAATATGCTGTTCAACAGCCTGATTCCAACGCGTTCCGACGGTTATGTCTTTGACGGTTGGTATACCGCGGCAACGGGCGGACATCGTATCATGCAAACCGGTACAGGTCAGATAGTGGAAGTAATCGATTCGGATACGCACGAACAGGTGGTCGTAAGCCAGAATATAGAATGGTATGCGCACTGGACACCATGCGCCGCCACCGCGAACGCGGATGCGCACGCGGTTCGTGCGGGCGCGACATCGGAAAATGGTCAGTGTGTGTATAACCTTGTCTGCGAATTGTGCCCGGACAATGCCCAGGATTGTTATAGTCAACTTGGGGGAACCGATACGACATATTCGTTTAACTTTACCACCGCCCAAACATCTGGAACATTGCCGTTGTCTTCGGGCGACCAAGTGGCGTCTTGTTCGGCGCGGTCGTATAATATTAACTATGTTATTGGTGATAATGCGACATTGCCGTCCAGTGGAACACCGATGACATATACATATGGCGAAGGTGCAACAATTAATGGTGTGCCAACCAAGCCAAACGAAGAGTTCCAAGGTTGGTGCACGAGTGATAGTGCACAGACCTGCCCTATGACACAGACACTGGACAGCGAAGCACATGGTCATAAGACATTCTGGGCACTGTGGGATTGCGCATTTGGGTATAGAAAATATGCCTATGATACGATAACGACCGTATATGATGGCAATGGCGGTTACGCGGGTGGATTTTTCGCGGCGGGAACATGTGCACCAATTCGTTATCGGGTGATGTGCGACAAGAATTGCCCCAGCGGCGAAACGTGTAATGCGTGTTTGGAAGACTTTAATTTCGGTGCAGCCAATACTGTGAATAAATATAGTTTGGGTTTTGCCTATAATGGTATAACCATCAATCAATCAAATTGTGACTCGATGTGGGCTGGGGATCCTTTGCCTGCGCCGGTATATCATGTGGAACAAGATCCACAGCTCTATATTAATAATTTCACACAAACGCCTGATCCAAAGTATGCGGAATTGGCCTGTTGGATATATGATAGCGAGCATTTCACTAATCCTGTTGGTAATTATACTAATGGAAATTATGTGACGTTTATGCAGACACTTGCAGGTGAAACATATAACCAAAGCATCAATTTTGGCGCAACGCACTATGAATTTGATGGGTTGTGGACGGCGGACGGAAGCCAGCAGAATGGTGACGGTATTCAATACGTTAATTCTAGCGGTTGGGTGGGCCAAGGCAATCAGGCCATAACCAGTGAATATGCTTCGAAATTCTTTGTTCAGGATACACCGGTTTATGCGCATTGGAAACCAAAAGTATATACCATCACATTGGACAAGCAAGATGGAAACGGTGGTTTGTCGCATATATATGAAAAGTACAATACTGGATGGTCATACCAGGTCCCATCGTCGACAAATCCAAATGTGACGTATCAGCCGGCGGAAGATTTCACATTCAGCAGTTCCCAAATTCCGTCGAAAACCGGGCATGATTTTGGTGGATATTGGACAGAGACATCTTGTGGCGGAACATTGGTTGTAAATGCCAATGGGACGATGAACGTTAATGCAAATAACGGGACGGTGACAGAAACGGTTGGAAATGCCAAGTTCTTTGGTGCCGCAGGCACGCTTTATGCATGCTGGAATCCACAGAGTTTTGAAATAACTTTGGATAATGCAAATGCGACAACAAATGGAACCGCAACGATATATACCAAGTATGGTGTCGGGGTGTATTTGAATTCTGGGCTGACACACCAAATGACCCCAAATCCAGATGGGACGTATCCGATAACGGCGCCGGCGCGTTCATACACCGTCACCTATGACCTGAATTATACGGGCAAGCCGAATGATCATCCGGCGGACGGAACATCAAATTATCCATTCAGTGGGTATTATGTGAGTAATAACCAGTATATCGGCTCAGATAGCTATATCACAACGTCCGGTGTTAATGTGGGTCGGGGTTATTTGAGCAACCAGACATGGAATGCACGTTGGGGATCCGGGACGGCGGTGACTTTGCCAAGTGTTTATGATTCTGTGTCAACGTATAATGGGCGCCCGGGATACATATTCACCGGTTGGTATGCTGGTTCGGGGACAAGTCGTGGTGATGCCGGTGGTACCTATGTTCCGACGGCCAGTGAGACATTGTATGCGCATTGGGACGAGTGTAATTATTCGGCCGGACCAAATAGTACGGCGGCACTAAAATCCGATGAAAATCCGAATCCGAACAACAGCAATCAATGCGTTTATACTGTTACATGTACAGATGATTACTTGGGACCGGGTAATACACATTCGTTCACCGCGTATGGAACGGCGAACGTTGCAACCGGAACGTTGCCGGGATGTGATGTTAATGGCGCGTATCCTATAACGTATGATTACCGAGGCGGTTCGGGTGTGTTCGCGTATCCAGACTATATACCGTTTAATGGCAGCCAGTATATTGATACAGGTATCAAGATTAAGAAAGGTTATACAATTACCGCACAGTTTGAGCCAACTCAATCTGGGACATATTTGTATGGGGCGCGCGGAACCAATGTTCCGAATGCATCGGCCTATATCAGCAATAATGCAAATTGGCGTTGGGGTGACGACGGTATAATGGTTAGTGGTGTTTCTGTATCTACGGGCAGTGTGCATACGTCGGTACAGAACGACAGCGGTGTGCAGATTGATAATGGCGCGGTGCAGTCCTATACTGGCGGAACGCTTAGCAATTTTGAAACGCCGGTCACACTTGCAATAGGTGCAAATCATACGGGGGCTAGTACGTATGCCTCGGCTGAAAGATTTGTTGGTAATCTTTATTCGTTCCAGATACGTGATAATAATAACAATCTTGTTTACGATGGGGTTCCGGTTCAAAATATGGTTACATTGGAATATGGATTGTGTAATGATGTTACCAAAGAATGTGTCACGTTTGATGCTTCGGGGACCACAACGACGACCGCGTTGCCAACGCGTCATGTATACGGCACAGCGACAACGGTTTCAGGGTATGCTATGCGTGTCAATCATGTGTTCGCGGGTTGGTGCGATAGTCAGGATAGTTCGCATTGCAGCGTGTGGCCGGCATCGTATGTTATCGGCACCGAAGAGCAAAGACCGGTCACATTAGAGGCCCAATGGTCTTGTAATCCGGGTTATACGTTGGTGAATAATTCTTGCGTTGCGAATACAATTAATATCACCTATGCAAATGGTGGACATGGAACGGCCCCACAGTCACAGTCGTGTACCTATGGTGAAAGTAATTTAACATTCCCTGGGGCAATTGTGGTGGATGATGGATATGAGTTTAATAAATGGCGTGTTGGTGAGTCGGGACCAGAATACTATGATTTTGACCCGTTTGTGTGTAATGAACAATACCTTGGTGTGACAAGTGGTTCGGTGACGGTAACCGCAACATGGAATCCAAAGGTCTATGATATTACGTATAATTACAATGGTGGAAGTCGGTCCTTGTTGCCCACTGGTTATACGCAGTTGGATTATATCGAAAGCGACAATGGTCAATACATTAACACAGGAATTAAGTATGGTACCAGCGAAAGTGTCAAATACAACATTGATTTCAAGGTTAATACCTTTACCCAAGCTGGGCTTTGGGGCGCGTTGAATAACAAGCGAACAGGGACCATTTGGTTGAATTCAAATGCGTTCAAGGTATCAATGGGAGGGACACAGTCATCAAATAGCACTATTGCAATACCGTTTGATACAGACAGGCACGTCGCGGTTTTCAGTGCGGGGCTAACGTCATCAAACGCAAATGTAAACTTGCTCTTTGATAATCATTCATACACTATGCCATATACCTATGACGAAACGTATATGGGCAAGGACCAGGATATAATGCTGTTTTATGGGTATGGTGGATCGTACCAGCCGGCGCAAATGCGGGTTTATAACTTCCAGATTTATCTTGACGATAAACTCGTGTTCAATGGAATCCCGGCACAACATGGCACAGATGTTGGGCTGTATGATACGGTGTCTGGTGAATTCTTTACAAGTGTTCCGAATAATACGAACTTTGTGGCGGGGACACCGACGGCAACTGCGGCGGGTTACCCAGAACACTATACGCATGGTGTTGGGGCGACGGTGTATGGCGTTCCGACGCGCGCGAACAGTGTGTTCCAGGGTTGGTGCCGCAACGCACAACTGACGGGAAGTTGCCCGATGCCGCATGAAATAACGACGCTCGAACATGCCGATGTTCCGTTGTGGGCAAAGTGGTCTTGCGATCCGGGGTATGAGTTGAATGGAACCGGTGCCGGCCAACAATGCACGCCGCGGGCATATAGTATGAATTATACGTGTAGTGATGGTGACGAAATTGGAGGCTGGACATATAAAGGAACGGTTCCGACTTCACAGACCGCGTACTATTTGGCAACGGCCCCGATTGGTGCAACATTGCCGGCGTTGAATCAGAATGATCCATGTAGAAAGGTGCATGGCCAAGAAGGCGCATCGGACTATTGTGAGGACTGCTTTAACTTTTTGGGTTGGAAAGTGTTGGCGGAGGTCGTCGCATTGCCATCGGTATCGGCGCATGCAGCTGGTCAAATAATACAAAGATGGGGTGAAACAAATAATACGGCATGGTGCGATGCAGGCGTGAACAGTGATTGGGGTAATAGCGGTGGGATGTGTGCAACTTTTGCTGACGATAATCCGTTCACGTTGTATCCATATTATGCCCCCAAAGAATATCCGATAACGTATATGTATGCAACAACGCCGGGGGCGAATGGCAGCCTGCCGTCCATGCACACATATACACAGCCCACATCGATTAGTGGTGAAGGTATGCAGTTGGCGAATGCAAGGTTTACCGGTTGGTGCAAGAACAGCCCAGATCACAATTGCACCAGTGGGGAATATTATTACCAAACGTCTGTTGGTGCATATGAGTATGGTCCCATTACATACTATGCCCAGTGGGAATGTAATGAAGGATATGAATTGTCATATGATGAAAATGATAATCCGGTGTGTAACCAGGCTACGTTTGATATACACTATGTGTATGATGTGGAACATGGTGGTGCGTTGATGTCTGGCTATGATTATCCATCCCAATATACACATGGAACCGCTACAAGGATACCGGCCGGTGCGACGCGTCCAAACAGCGTGTTCCAGTCATGGTGTACGAACCTGAGTGACACCACTACATGTCAAACCCCGACCAATGATTATGCATATGTAATTGGTGCAGATACCACTGGGCCTGTGACGTTGTATGCAAAATGGTCCTGTGATCAGGGATATACGTTAGAGGATAATTCGTGTAATCCGAACACAATACGTATTGTTTATGCGAACGGTGGACATGGCGGAACGCCAGAGCCGGCCTATACAGAGTGTACATATGGAACCAACACCGAACAATGGGCCGATGCTTTGTTTGAAACGGGTTATGTCTTTGGGGGTTGGTCGATTAATAGCGGGTTACAGGCGGCCGGCACACCGATTGTTTGTGACCACACTACATTGGGCGTATATGGTGGTAGTGTGACGGCAACCGCCAGTTGGAGTGCCCAGGGTTATACGGTCACGTATTCTTGTGGAACCGGAACCGGGACGCCACCACTGGATGGGAATGTGTCATTCGGTGGATCGTTGTTGGTTGCGTATCATAATGATTGTGAACGTGTGGGTTATAGGTTTAAGGATTGGGAGGTTAGCGGAACATCGAACACCTATTATAATGAGGGCGATACTATTACCAATTGGCAATATACCGAAGATAAAACCTTTACCGCGCGGTGGGAGTTTAATCCGGTCTTTACGGTGACGACGGTCCCGATGAGTGCAAGTGAGGCGGATGCGGCGAAACGAACAATATCGTTCGATTTGGCGGCCAAGGGAACGTTCTATGTCGATTGGGACGGTGAAGGTGGTGCGGCCCCGCAAGAGATTATTAGTACAACCACGAATACGACAAGATATACACATACATATGTGGCGTCGGAATTTGGCGGTGAATCGACAAAATCATTTGTGATACAGTTTGCGGGACGTGCAACAGAGTATTACAGTGGGGCCAGTAGCTTTTATACACGACCGGGTATAAAGTTCTTTAATGGGACGCTGGATGGTTCTACGGTGACCGTCGATGGAACAGAGGTGAATATTGCGGGCATATCGGGGTGTTTGGGATGCATATTCCCGACACTTGGGACGACGGGAAATACGCAACAGACGCAAACACGTTTCTATCAAACGTTCCGTAATGCCAAGAATATGGCGGGTTCAATACCGGCAACCCTGTTTGGTGATGTTGCGGGGCAAACAATTCCGTATATGTTTAGTCAGACATTTTGGGGTTGTGAAAGGTTGACAGGACAAATACCGGCGGGGCTGTTTGGTAATGTGACGGGTGCGCCAAAGACATCTATATTTGGTCATACGTTTAATGGGTGCAAGGGACTTTCGGGTCAAATACCGGCGGGATTGTTTGCCAATATATCCGGCGCGCCGGCACAATATATGTTTTATTACACGTTTAATGGTTGTGAAAATTTAACGGGGATACCGGCGGGATTATTCAATGGTATATCCGGTGCACCAAGTGATGCCATGTTCACATGTACGTTTGCAAATTGTACCAACCTTACGGGTTCGATACCGGCGGGATTGTTCGGGGGTATATCGGGGGCACCGGCCATAAACATGTATAATTCAACATTCATTAATTGTAAAAAATTGTCGGGGTCGATACCGGCGGGGTTGTTCGGCGATATATCGGGTGATGCAAAGAAAAGTATGTTTAACGGTACATTTTATGGGTGTGAAGAATTGACGGGACAAATACCGGGGACTCTGTTTAAGGGGAATGGAACGGGTATATCCGGTGTGCCGGCGGAATCTATGTTTGCGAGTACATTTGCCTCTTGTAAGAAATTGACAGGGCCGATACCATCGGGGTTGTTTGGTGTGCCATCGGGGGCGCCGCAGAAAAATATGTTTTACTATACGTTTAGCGGGGCAACGTTGCTGAATGGGGCCATCCCTGATCGGTTGTTTGGTGATATATCGGGTGTGCCGGCGGAAGCTATGTTCTATGGCACATTCCAAAAATCTGGTGTGTCAGGACAAATACCGGCGAACCTGTTCAAAGGGAATGGAACAGGACTATCGGGCGCGCCACAAAAAAATATGTTTAGGTCAACGTTCTATAACTGTCCAAATTTGACCGGTGAAATTCCCAGCAGTTTATTTGGCGCGATAAATGGGACGGCGGCCGAAGGTATGTTCCGTTATACGTTTAGGAACTGTTCGGGACTAACGGGGACGATACCAAGCACTTTGTTTGGAACACTTAGTGGTTCGGCGGCAGATATGTTTGCTTATACGTTCTATGGCGATACGCATTTAACAGGTTATGTGCCGGCGGGATTGTTCAGCAATATAACCGTCCCGACGAGTTTAGAGACCGCGCCAACAGACATGATGACAGACATATTCTATAATACCGGATTGGCAACCGAATGTCCATGTGGGACATTGCCGGTCGAAACGGGACTGCGGAATCTATATTGGCGGAAAAATAGTGCCACGATTCCGCCGCGTGCGATTTCCTGTGCGGTTGATACATCGGGGGCGTTTTATTGGTATGATGGCCAATGCAGTGAGGTATGTCCCGCAACGTCAATCGATGAATTGCACGTGGGCAGTGGTTTAACCTATGTCACGCTGAAAGACAAGATTAAGACCCCGTCGATAAATGTCCGATATACGGACCCAACGATTGGTGATACGACATGCTATGTGCCGATGGTGGCGGGTGACGGCGGAACAAACAGTTTGAATATGTTGTATGCCGGGAATGTCCATCATGCGGCAATGGCAACAACCACGCCGCCCGCCGATTTCGGGCAACGTTAAGAGTTTCAACAGCAAAACAAACGTCAATGCCGCCCATTTGGGCGGTTTTTTTACGGAAGGGAATAATTGCTTGACAAAAGTGTGTTTTTCCGTATAATTACAGTGAAAACCAAGGCCAAAAGGATTTCAAATGAAAAAAAATCTTGCGCAGAAACTGTTTCTAGCGTGGTTGATCACAAAGATGGCGGTTCTTGTCGGTTGTAAAAAGGAACCGATGCCCACGCCACAACCAACCTCGGATCCAACAGAGATACCAAACGATAGTTCATCGAATGACACAAACAATGTAGTGGGCGACACCACGATACCGTATTTGGGGGATACTGTTAATTTTTATTACAAGGGTGGGATATATTTCACGCCGGTTGATACCATAACAAAATATTTAATCAATGGGTACAATGTTGGTATCCTGTGGGGGGCGGGTCAGTCTGGTGAATGGACAACGTGCGGTTTGCATAACGCGCGTGATAGTTTGCGGCCCCGGATTGCGCTTTCGCCGAAAGTTTTTGGAAGAGGAACTGTGCGTGTGTATCAGCTTGTTCCGGAGGCTGACAGTATGAACCCGTATATGCTGGGTGCGCCTAGGAGTGTGGTAGATGATTTTATAAGAATGGGTTACGATGTTGTGTTTGTTATACCACCAGATACCTGCAAAAATGCAAATAATCCCGGTGTTGGGAATGTTATTGAAGATAAACGCGTGGCGCAGGCAGCGACGGAAATGAAGCGTTGGCGTAACTATAATGGTACTGGTATGCGTGTTCCGACGCGGGTTTCACACTAATGTTTAAAAAAGCGGCGTGTGCCGCTTTTTTAATTGCCCGCGCCCATTGTTTTTGCAGATTTTAATGCCCGCACTAACGATTCGCGCGCAATTTCATTTATGCGGCCCGAAAATGTGCGCATATTCATGGAATCTGCAAAATTTTTCGTGAAAAGGTTCGCGATATATTCAATCTGGGCCGGTGAAATCATGAAAATGTCACTGGTGATATTCGCGGGATTAAGCGGTTTTGCCTGGTTTTTCATCTTTGTCCCCCTACTCTTTTTTTGTGATGGTCCTTGTTTCTTTGTTCGATTGCATTATATCATAAAGTGTCTTGACCGCAAGGCACAAAATTTGCTATACAATTGGAAAATAAGACAAGGAAAAACAATGGCTATGAATATTATTCAGAAAATACTGGGGTCGGCAAATGACCGATTGGTGAAATCTTATGATAAAACGGTGTCGCTGATTAACGACCTGGAACCGAAGTATCATGAAATGTCGGACGAAGAATTGCGGGCACAGACGGAGGTGCTGCGCGGGCGGATTCAGGCGGGCGAGAAAGAGAAAAATGTTTTGCCTGATGCGTTCGCGTTGGTGCGCGAAGGCGCCAAGCGGGCTATTGGGTTGCGCCATTTTGATGTACAGTTGATTGGTGGTATGGTTTTGAATAATGGCCAGATTGCCGAGATGAAAACCGGCGAAGGAAAAACGCTTGTGGCGACATTGGCGTTGTATCTCAAGGCGTTGCATGGACGCGGTGCGCATTTGATTACGGTGAACGATTATCTTGCGTCGCGTGATGCAAAATGGATGGGGCGTGTATATGAGTTTTTGGGGTTGTCTGTTGGAATTATTCAGCATGATATGACGGACGAAGAACGTCGTGCCGCATATGCATGTGATATAACGTATGTGACCAATTCTGAACTTGGGTTTGATTATTTGCGCGATAATATGAAGTTTTCAAAGAATCAACAGGTTTTGCGCCCGTTGTTCTTTGGTATTGTTGATGAAGTTGATAGTATTTTGATTGATGAAGCGCGCACGCCGCTTATTATTTCCGGCCCGTCCGAAGACATTAGTGAACTTTATAACAAGGTTGATGCGGTTGTGGCAAAATTGTCGCCGGACGATTATAAAAAAGATGAAAAGGATCGGCATGTCACGCTTACTGAAACCGGTGTGGATTCTGCAACGCGGTTGTTGATGGATGCGGGATTGCTTGTCGGTGATAATTTGTATGCTCCTGAAAATGCCGCCGTTGTTATGCATGTTCAGCAGTCGTTGCTTGCCCATCATTTGTTTCAGAAAAACGTGAATTATGTTGTTAGGAATGGTGAGGTTTTGATTGTTGATGAATTTACCGGGCGTGTTATGACCGGGCGGCGGTTTGGGCGTGGATTGCACCAGGCAATAGAGGCCAAAGAACATGTCGCCGTACAGCCGGAAAATCAAACGGTGTCAAGTATTTCATATCAGAATTTATTCCGTCTTTATGAAACGCTTGCCGGTATGACCGGGACCGCCATGACCGAGGCCGCTGAATTCGAAGAGATTTATAAGTTGCGGGTTGTGTCTATTCCGACCAATCGACCGGTGGCGCGTGTTGATCATCATGATGAAATTTATCGCAACAAAGATGAAAAATATAATGCTATTATTAATCAGATAGACGATTGCCTTAAACGGAAACAACCTGTCCTTGTTGGGACGGTTTCGATTGAAAAATCTGAAGAGTTGGCGGAAATTGTTCGTAAGAAATTGAAAATAAATCCCGCGGTTTTGAATGCGAAACATCACGAGTCCGAGGCAAAGATTGTTGCCCAGGCGGGTGCGCCGGGGGCGGTGACGATTGCAACAAATATGGCCGGGCGCGGAACAGATATTAAACTTGGTGGAAACGCCGAAGATTTGATTGCGGATCTGGATAAAGATGCGCCGGATTATGAACAGAAAAAGAAAGAGATTTATGATACTATCGAACAAAACAAAAGAACTGTTCTTGATGCTGGTGGGCTTTATGTGATTGGGACAGAACGGCACGAATCGCGTCGCATTGATAACCAGTTGCGCGGGCGCAGCGGACGCCAAGGTGATCCGGGTGATTCAAAGTTTTTCTTGGCACTGGACGATGATTTGATGCGTATTTTTGGCGCAAGTCGCTTAAGTGGTATGCTTACTACGCTTGGGCTTAAAGAAGGCGAAGCAATTACGCATCCATGGATAACCAAGGCGTTAGAGAAAGCGCAAAAGCGTGTAGAAGCACGATATTTCGAAGCGCGTAAAGAATTGTTAAAATACGACGATGTCATGAATGAACAGCGTGGGGTTGTTTATAAACAGCGTGATGATTTAATGACGTCGAATGACTTGTCGGGGCTTGCACATGAAATGATTGGTGACGTTGTTGAGATTATTTGTGAAAATAATATCCCAGAAAAGGCGTTGCCGGCCGATTGGAATATAAAGGGATTGCATGATGCAATGGTGCGCATATTTGCGTTGGATATAACAGATATTGAAAATTGGAAAACGGACGAGAACATTAATGAACGCAAGGCGTACGAAACATTGTTGCAACTTGCTATGCAACGGTATATACAACAGGCGGATAAATATGGACCAGAAATGATGCAGGCGGCGACGCGCCAAATGATGTTGGGGGCGCTTGATTCGGTTTGGAAACAGCATTTGCAACAGATGGACTATTTGCAAACTGGAATCGGTCTTCGCGGATATGCGCAGAAAAATCCGCTTTATGAATACAAGCGCGAGGCATTGGGTCTGTTTAAGAATACAATAAACAATTTCAAGATTATGTCGGTTGCCTATATTTCGCGCATGGAATTGACGCGCGCGGACGTTGATGCAACGGAAAAACAGCGCACAGAACACGATCAGGCGTTAAACGCGGCCGGCGAGGCGCGGCGAAATGCCCCCTGCCCCTGTGGGTCTGGATTAAAATATAAACACTGTTGTGGCAAATTGAAATAGTAAACCAATAATCAAGAATGAGGTTAGTAAGTTTTAATATATCGATAAAAAAAGACAATACACCGGGGGTAATAGATTTATTAAATAATCTGGCCCCGGATTTTGTTGCGTTGCAAGAAAGCATGATGCCGCGTGAGCCGCGTGTTTTTGCCGGTTTTAGAAGTGGTGAAGACATATCGAATTATTTTTCTAAACAAATGCCGCACTCGTTCTTTGCACCGTTATATATCGCGAACTGTGTAACAAACGGTGGTGCTGTTGTAAGGGATTTTGGTGGTCTGGTTGAACAAGGAACGCATGTTTTATCAAAATATCCGATTTGTTCGGCAGCAAACAAGTTCTATTATGGCAATTATAAAACAGAATATGACGCGACGCATTTCGAAGAAAGCGATTGGGCGCGCAGCATATTGGTCGCAATTATAAGTTTGCCAAACGGTAAGAAGATCAAAATTATTAATGTTCATGGCATATGGAATTTGACCCGTATGGGCGACAACAGGACCGTTGCGCAATCAGAATTCATAATAGCGGAATTGTTGAAAGACAAAATGCCAACAATTGTTGCTGGGGATTTTAATTTGGTGCCAAAAAGCCAAAGTATCAAAATGTTGAAACAATATCTGACGAATTTGTCCGTAGAATATAAACTGGAAACGACAAGGCCCGATAAAAAACATATGGTTGTTGATTATATTTTTGTCACGAATGATATAAAAGTTAAAGATTTTATGACCATTGATACCGATGTTTCGGACCATTTGCCGCTTGTTTTGGATTTTGATGTGTAGAGTTGTGGTTTGTTGATTTTTTTATAAATTATATATGGACGCGCACGTTATTTTTCTGCTATGGTTTTTAATCATGGAAGGTAAATTTGTTCATCTTAGGCTGCATACGCGTCTGTCCATTGGGGCCAGCACCATAAAGGTTAAAAAGGTGCCCGAATTGTGTGCGGAAAACGGTATGTTTGCGTGCGCGATTACCGATACTAATATGATGTCGGGGTGTGCGGAATTTTCCGATGTTATGCCGTCGGCGAAAATTCAACCGATAATCGGTGTTGAAATATCACTAAATCATCATACGGCGGATCCAAAAATTTTGCGCGAATCATCGCTTTCCAGGATTGTTTTGTTGGCCCAAAATCATGGTGGGTATCTGAATCTATGCGAACTTAGTCGTATAATGTATATGCGTGGCGAAAATCACCATTTGGGGCCGTATATAACCTTTGATGAATTGGCGGCACACGCGGACGGGGTGATATGTTTGTCGGGGGCGCATACCGGACCCATTGGTATGGCGATTTTGAATGAACAGCGCGGGCTTGCGCGTGAATATGCGGCGCATTTTGTTGATATTTTCGGCGACAGGTTTTATATGGAAATTCAACGTCATGGGTTAGACGAAGAAATCAAGACAGAGCCGGCCTTTTTGGAAATTGCAAAAGATTTGAATATACCGATTGTTGCGACGAATGATGTGTGTTTTGCGCATCCGTCTGATTACGAGGCGATGGACGCGTTGGGGTGCGTATTGGGACAAACCAAAGTTATTGATCCAGAACGTCCGCGCAAGTCATCAGAGCAATATTTTAAGACTTCGGCAGAGATGATAGATTTGTTTAATGATTTGCCGGAATCGGTTGAGAACACTGTAAAAATCGCGCAGCGATGTGCATTTTTTGTGAATGTTCATGAAAGGCCATTGTTACCACGTTTTGGTGACGATTTTGAATCTGAATGCCAAATGTTGCGCGATATGACAATGAATGGTTTGAGTGAGAGATTAAAGCAACATGGTGTAACCGATACCGATCCGTATTTTGATCAAGCAAAATACGAATTAGATGTTATTATCGGTATGGGTTTTCCGGGGTATTTCCTTATCGTTGCCGATTATATAGATTGGTGCCGCAAACATGATATTTTGACCGGCCCCGGGCGTGGTTCAGGTGCAGGGTCTATTGTGGCGTGGGCGATGGGGATTACGCATGTGAATCCGTTGAAGTATGGTTTGTTGTTTGAAAGATTTTTGAATCCGGACCGTATTTCTATGCCTGATTTTGATGTGGATTTTGAACCGACGGGTATAGAACAGGTTTTGGCGTATATTTGTGATAAGTACGGGCATGATTCTGTGTGCCGCATAATTACGTTCGGCAGCCTCCAGGCACGTGGCGCAATACGTGATGTCGGGCGTGTTTATGGTATGCCGTATTCCAAGTCGGATCGGCTTTCGAAAATGATACCGGCTGACGCGAAGACCTTGAAAGAAGCCGTTGATACGTCGCAAGAAATTCAAAATGTATTAGAAACAGATTCCGACATGAACAAGGTGGTTTCTATTGCCGAAGAGTTAGAGGGTGCGTTTAGAAACCTTGGTCAACATGCGTGTGGCGTTGTTATTGGCGACCGGCCGACAACAAAGATTGCGCCAGTTTATCGCGATCCTGCCAACCCGTTGCCGTCGTGTCAATTTGATGGGCATTATTTGGAATCGGCCGGGCTTATCAAGTTTGACTTTTTGGGCTTAGAGACGTTGGTTGTGTTAAAATATGCAACAAAACTTATTCAAAAAACGCGTCGTATTAATGTGATACTCGATGAAATTCCTACGGATGATAAAAAGACTTTGGAACTTTGGCAATCGGGTATGACCGAAGGTATATTCCAATTCGATGCGCCATTTGTTCAACAAACTTTGCGTAAAATGCACCCGACAAGTTTCTTGGAAATATCGGCGTTAAATGCGTTGAATCGTCCGGGGCCAATTGCGTTTATTCCGCAATTTATTGCGCGTATGCATGGCGAAGAAGAAATAGAATATGTTCACCCAAAGGCCGAACCAATTTTAAAAGAAACATACGGCATTATTGTGTATCAGGAACAAGTTATGCAGTTGACGCGGGCACTCGCCGGCTTTACACGCGGGGAATCGGATACTGTGCGCAAGGCGATGGGTAAAAAGAAGTTGGAATTATTGGCGAAATTAGAGGTAAAGTTCCAAGAAGGTTGTAAAAAAGAAGGAACGTTGGACGAGGCAACGGCCAAAGATTTGTGGGAAAAGTTTAAAGAGTTTGCAAAATATGCCTTTAATAAATCGCACGCTATCGCCTATTCTATCGTCGCCAACCAATGCGCATATTTAAAGGCGCACTTTACACCGGAATTTTTGGCGGCGTCGATGTCCAGTAATATGAATGACACCGACCAGTTGTCGTTGTTTGTTGATGATGCAAAATCTAATTTTGGTATCGATATTGTTCCGCCGGATATAAATAAAAGTGAATCGTTGTTTACGGTTGTTGATGGTAAAATTGTTTATGCGCTTGCGGCCATCAAGGGTGTTGGTGTTGCGGCGACCGATGCAATAATTGCCGAACGTGCCAAAGGGCCATTCAAAAACATTACCGATTTTGCAAAACGTTGTGCGCCGATAATAAACAAGCGGATTTTAGAGGCGTTTGCCAAGGTTGGTGTTTTGGATTCTATAAATCCGAATCGCGCAGAGATATTTATGAACGCCGATGCGATTTTGTCTTATGCGTCAAAGTCCAAGGAGTCGGCAAATTCGTTATCGTTGTTTGCAAATACTGTTGAAGATGACGTTAGTGAGGACAGGCTTGCCAAAAATCTTGTTAAAACGGCGCCTTGGTCTTTTGGACAAAAGTTGGAAAATGAATTGTCGGCACTGGGATTCTATATTTCGGCGCACCCGCTGGATCAATACAAGCATTTGATTGAACGGGAACATTTGGCGACGAGTGCGAAGTTGGCCGAATTGCCGGATCGTGCAAATGTAAAGATTGCCGCGAATGTGGCATCTTATTCGCACCGCAAAACCAAGGCGGGTAAAGATATGTTAACCATTAACGCATCGGATAGTTGCGGCAATATTGACGCGATTGCCTTTGGTGATGCGGTGTCATCGTTGATGCCGGTTGTTGCAACCGAAAATACGGTTGTTTTGTGTGGGCGGTTGTCGAATAAAGATGACAGGGTTTCGGTTTTTGTGGATTCGATAATACCGCTTGCCACGTGGGTGGCGCAAATTGCAAAGAAAATTACGTTGGATATTCGTAATAAAAATGTTTTGGTTGATATTAAAAAGGCGCTTGCGACGCTTTCGCCCGGTCGGACCAAGGTCGTGTTAAACCTTTATTCGGGCGATAAAAAGACAACGCTTGCGATTAATGGTGGGGTGGAACTTGGCAAGAATACGGTTGCGGATTTTACGGGCCTGGGGATCAAGGTGGATATAGAATGACGAAACATATTCCGGTTTTGTTGGATTCGGTAATGCGTGCGGTCGGCGATATACGTGGCGCACGTGTTTTGGACGCAACGTTTGGTGCGGGTGGATATAGTCGGGCTTTTTTAGACGCAGGGGCAATTGTGACCGCGTTTGATAGGGATCCAACCGTTGTTGAAACCGCGGAACGGTTTGCCGGTGAATTTGGTTCGCGTTTTCGTTTTGTGTTTGGGCCTTTTTCGGCCATGGCGGAATTGAATGAGAAATTTGATGTGATTGTTTTTGACCTTGGGATATCGTCGATGCAGATTGATGATGCGTCGCGCGGGTTTTCCTTTCGGTACGATGCGCCATTGGATATGCGCATGTCGATTGATGGGCCGACGATTGTGGATATGTTCGATGTTTGGACGGCGGACGATTTAACAAAAATCTTGCGCGATTTTGGTGATGTGCGCCCCGCCCGGGCCATTGCGTGCGCGATAAAGGATAAAATACCAAAGACGACGTTTGAATTAAAGGATTTGATACATAATCCCCGCGATATTGCCCCGGTTTTTCAGGCGTTGCGTATCGCCCTGAATGATGAGATGGGCGAATTGCGGCGGGCGTTGAATGCGGTACCAAATTTGTTAAATATTGGTGGACGTTGCATATGTGTGACATTCCATTCGTTGGAGGATAGAATTGTAAAAAATACTTTTCGTGATTGGACAACGGTGGCCGGTGATGCGCGCATGCCAGCGGTTGTGCGGCCGCGGTTTGAATTGATACGGGCGGTGACCCCGACCGACGACGAAATAAAAAACAACCCCCGCGCGCGCAGTGCGCATATGCGCGGGGTTGAGATGTTGTATTGATGTGGCGGTATCGCCACGTAGTTTTTTCTGTGTCATACCGCAGGGAATGCGACGATCGCGAAAGCGGCGTCGCACCACTACCCCACCGCGGACATCACCCACAAAATTTTTCAAATTTTGCGGGGCCCGATACCGCGGAATGACGGGTTGTCTACTGCCGTTATTGATTCTGGGGGATATAGACGTTTTCGTTATATGTTGTTTCTGTCCAATCTTCTTCAACCGGTGTTGCCAGTGGGTATATTACGATTACAGGTGTGCCTGCGGCGTATTGGTCGGCAAGCCATTGTTCCCAATCTTGAATTGTTGTGATAGTATCGTATTGAAAATAGTATGTGGATGTTGTTTTTTCTTTTTTACAACTCCCTGAATACATCTGAGTCCAGCCTGTATAGGCTGATAACCCCACAAAATGAGAACTAATAGGAATAAGGTTCTCTGAAAACGAAGAATCATTTAAAATTACGCCGTATCTAGCGACATTATTATGTTTGACCCATTCTTCCGTTCCATCAAGCACCTTTATTCCGACACGCCTTGTGATTTTGTGTGTGGTGGCGTCGAAAGAATCCGCAGAGTTACCAACTTTGCGTAATACCATATCACCCTGACGATAAAATATCGGCTCAATCGGATGTTCGGGGGTTGGTGTGCCGTCTTGCACGCCGGTGCCGGTGGCCGAAATGTAAGGCTGCGCGGATTCTTCGTATGTATTATGTATCGTATAGAGCCAACAAAGTCCGGACACCGGATCGCGGTTATCTTCTCTACATACGAATTCGCTATCAAGACCATTCTTTAATGCCGCG
>CAJOGD010000003.1 GCA_905233975.1 uncultured Alphaproteobacteria bacterium
ATATTGCGGTTTTTATAAAAGTTTTCAAAAATCGCCAACAAAAAAAGCCCAGAAATTGGGCTCAAATTAGTGGCGGAGCGTATAGGACTCGAACCTATGCATGGCTTTAACACCATGACGGATTAGCAATCCGCTGCATTACCACTCTGCCAACGCTCCGCAGTGTGCGGATGTGATTATATCAGACCAAAAACAAAAAAATCAAGGTAAATTTGCCGTCAAAGAAAATATTTTTCCTGTACGCTTTCCGGTACGTGCCGCAGGGCGATTTCAACCTTGTGCCGAATATGTTTGATATAATCTAACGCCTCGTCCAGGTTTGTAATCGCCAATTTTACATTGCCTTTTGGTGCCTCTATCTTGGCAATCGTGACAACATCTTCGATTTCTTGCAGTGTTTCAAGTACGCTCATTTGTTCGGTGGTAAAAGTGCCAAATCCTTTTGTGTATTTCATCTGTGCCCCCTTTGCTATCAACATTTTATCCGTTCGTGTTCACAAATTCAATGCGTAAATTCCGTTTTGATACACGTTCAGTTCAATTTCGCGCCGGCGCCTCAATCCCGCACTCACGCGGCCGCCGGTTCGGTTCCATGCGCGCCATGCCGCGGCCAGAGTGGGGTATGCACCGCTATGGAAATTCGGATTGTTTATGTATTTCACAACCGTTGAATTTGCAAAGTTCCGCGCGCCTATGTTAAAGCAGAGCATCACCAACGCATCAAATTGATTTTGCCGCAATACCGCCGTAATCGCGTCGCATACCGCACATTCCGCAAATCCCAAATCCGCGCGCAAAAGTTTTGTCGCCACATCTTCGTCGATACCGTCCAAAAAATCCTCGCCCGGCTTAATCAGGTGCCCATATCCAATCGTTGCACCGGCGGGCAGTGGCGCACCCGTCACCACCGGCAAACCATTTTGGTCGTCGTATATAACGTGCCGGCCATTACGCACGACGCGGCCTTCGCACAATTTCAATGTGCGAATGCCATTATCACTTGTTGTCATAGTTAAAATCCTTTTGATAAAAAGTGCGCCCCAATGGGCGCCATACAAATCACCAGTATTATAACAGATTTTGGCATAAAAATCAAACAAAATCGTTTTTTGCAATTGCTTTTAATGTCAAAATGTGATATAATCTGTTCCGTAAAGGCGGACGATTTCTGGTCGACCGTTTTTTTGTCCCCGCGTGTTTTGCGCGGGTTTTTGTTATAACAAAAGGAGAAAATATGCAAAAAGTATCATACATGGGAAACGGTGAAACAACAGAGTTTAATTTTACTTTCCCGTATTATGAAAATACAAATGTTGTGGTGACTAAAAATGGTGCGGCCGCGACAGACTATCAAGTTATTGGCACTTCGGGTGGCGTTGATGCAGATATTCCGTATGTCGGTGGCAAAGTTGTTTTTGAAACTGCGCCGACCGCGTTGGATTGTATAACAATCGCGCGCAGTTTGCCACTGGTGCGAACCGTCGATTATCAACCACTTGCCAAAATAGACCCAACAACATTGAATCAAGATGTGAACTATCTGATGGAAGTGTTGAAAGATTTAAAAGATGAATTCGATACATTGGCAACACAGTATTCTGAAATCGCCGATAAAGATTCGACCGCCACGTTGCTTGCACGTATCGCCGCAATAAGCGAAGATATTACGGACGTAAGTGCCCAGATAACCGCGCTTGGCGACATCAGTACCCTGCGGCAAACGGTCACAGATTTATCAACAACCGTTGGCGGGCACACCACAAGTATTGGAACATTGGACACCCGTACAACCAATTTGTTGGATTATGTGATCGCATCACAAGCACCGACCGCAGACAATAATTATACTTGGTATCGCAAATATAAAAGTGGCTGGATTGAACAGGGCGGATACGTGGCCAGTAGTGGCGCCGGAATACTAGTGACCTTGGCGGTTGCCATGTCAAATGCGAATTATCATATTATACTAACAGGAAAGCATGATTCGAGGACGGCCGGTTCCACAACCAGCGTATCAACAAACTCTGGCGCAGTAACCGCGACAGGTTTTTATGTTAATAATTACGTAGAAAACGGTGGTAATCGCGATAACGGCGATGCCTTTTGGTGGACGTGTTGGGGGTTTTATAACACCGCAATCTAAAAATGTAATGCCATCATTTTTGATGATGGCATTTACTATTTTGCGTTACGTAATTTTTTTAATTCTTTGATACACTTTTTTATGTCATTAAAGGGCAATGTGGCGATTTGCTCATCAGGCAAATCCCACCATTTCAATTGTAATAAATCTTTGATAACCTTGGGTGAAAATCTGTGGCGTAAAATTCGCGCCGGACATCCAACCATTATCGAATACGGTTCTGTATCATGCGTAACGACAGCGTTTGAACCAATGATACAGCCATCTGCAACTTTTACACCATCTTGAATTATAACGTTGTTTCCTATCCACACATCATTTCCGATGGTTACAGGATCAAATTTATAATCATATATTTTTTGATTTTGCGTGAGTTTTGAAACTTCTTCATATTGAAATGGCGAAGAAGACAACCAATTAATCGGATGTTGGGCCGGTCCCAATCCCACATTACGCCCAATAGAACAAAAAGCGCCGACGGTGGTATCCGGGTGCATACGACTAAAAGGATATCCTATATAAGAATGCCGGCCCATCCATAATAACTGTGGTTCATCAGTTTTTTTACAAAACTTTTGCCGAAACTTACGTCGTTGTTTTTTAAAAGGAATAAAACAACACAAAACCCGAATTAAAAAAGGTTTCATAATACGAATCCTTTGTATAGATGAAAACATTTTTTACACCACTGCAAGAAACAATGTTTTTTGGAATATTTAAAATATTTTCCTATGGGCATTACAGAAAAAGCCTCTGCACAATCCACAAAACCACAATCAACACCACGATAATAATTTAAACCCAAGATTTTCTTTGGCAAATCACAAACCGACCATTGTGTCGCATATATTGATAAAAGTTTTAACTTATGCTTGGCGTCTATTTCAACAAACTCATTTGGTTTATCTAATATCTTCCACACTTCATAAAAACAAACTTTGGCGTGTTTTTTATATCCATTTTCAATCAAAATTTTATTCATCAGTTCTTTCGAAATATAACGATGTTCGGGGTGATTGTCATTAAAATGTGGCATGAAAATATAATCATATTTTGATGTGTCCAATGTTTTTAAATAATAATCCAAATTATCCTTGATTCTTGGCAATAATGGTTTCGGACCATATAACTCACAGACACCCAAATTATTACACCCGATAAATTTTTGCGCCTTGTTCCATTCTGATATGCGTGCGTCGGATTTTTCTTTGGCATTTGGCGCAATTCCGCTTGATAAAAAGCAAAAGGAATCAATTTGTTTGGCGTGTTGCAACATGAAACCACCACACCCCAGTGATTCATCATCTGGGTGTGGGGCAATAACCAAGATTTTATCGGTCGGTTTTATATGCATAATCATATTTTCCCCACTAACCTGGCTAAGATATAGTTAATTTTTGTTGTTCTTGGGTGTTGTTTGTATAATTTGCGTTGTAATTTTTTTAGATTTGAACAATCGTATCCGCAGTTATAATGAGCAACCATATTTTCAGCCAATATCTTGCAAGCATCAATTACATCAGGTTTAGCAAGTTTGTTGAATCCGTAAAAATATAAATCTTTCACACGCTTTAAATAGATTGATTTAACCTCGTCTGAATAACTATGCGTGTTCACCCAATCATATATGAAATTTGCATGTCCCAAATTCAATCGCGTCCATTTTTCTATTGTGAAAACATCACTGTCACAAGAATTAGCGTGGCGGACATAATTATAAATTGCGGAATCATCGCAAACAACTTTATTTGCAAAATATACCACCTGAATCTGAAAACAAAAGAAATCTATATAAAATCGTATGTTATTTTCAAGTAATAATCTTTTGCGATTATATAGTCCGGTCAACAAATGCCCCATAAAGTAAAACTTTCCGTATTGTTTAATCTTGTCATTATCAGTCGCAATAACAACTGTCCCGTCGGTATTGAATGTTTTTGTGACACCTTTTGCAATATCGGCATCTTCTTGTTTTGCAAGTTTGTATAATTTTTCACAAAAATCATTATCCAGATAATCATCACCATCAAGAAAACACACATATTCACCATTTGCCGCATCCAAACCATCATTACGGCATTTTGCGGTCTTGGTATTTTTTCTATGGTTTATGATTTTGATTCTGGGGTCTGTTTTTGCAAAGTTCTTTAATATCTGTAAAGATTCGTCCGTTGACGCATCATTCACAGGTATGATTTCTATGTCTTGTAATGTTTGATTGCATACAGAATCCATGCATGCCGTCAAGTATGGCGCGACATTATAAACGGGAATAACGATACTAACCTTTATAGACATATTTTTCTCTTTATTGGATACGGAAATGCACTTATCAATTCAATTTGCTTTTGATAAACCATTTCCTTTTTTATCTGATATGTATTTTTTAATTCTTCAAGATCTTTCTCTGTAAAAGATTCTTTTCTAAGGTCAACCCGGTGATGTTTTTTAATGCCAAACGCAGAATAATAATCATCGTATTTATAATCGCCACCAATAATTTTATCAGAAATTATCATTCTGATATTCGGAATTCCCAAAGAATCCGCGGCAATTAGTCCATGCATTGCACTGGATATAACATTTTCACATTCGGCAATTTTTTTCATAAATGATACAGGATCCAAAGTAATATCAATAATGGTTGTGTCTTTGCAGGTAATCTTTTTTAGCAGTGGACTATCCGCGTCCACGTAATGCGGAATTATACCAAGTTTATATTTCTTGGTGGGTATTTCGCCGTCTAACAGTATGGGCGCCAATAATCCGGGATCCCCAACGACAACATTTTCTGAGATTTTTACGCCCTGTATTCCCCCCAGACGTGCCAAAGTGTTATAACCACGCACTGCACGCACATCTAAATTGCGTTTTAAGTAGGTGTTTGCGTCAGGGGCTTTGATAAATCCGGTTCCATACACAATTAACGGACGTTTTATCCTTTTGCATTTTTTATCAGAAAACAATAATTCCATCAAAGAACCAATTGCAATAACGTCGCATGCATTTACACCTGTGTGCGACAAACGATGCCCAAGATATTCAAATAAAAATGGATTTAATAAATCGCCAAAATTCGGTCGCGACTGAAACCAATAGCCCCAAAGGCCTATTCGCCATACAGGAATTTTGAATATTTTAACTTTGTTATCCTGGATTCTGAAAAAGAATCGCCTAATTTTTTTTAACGGTTTCAATAATTTTAACATTTTCATATAAAAATTCATCTTTGGATATTTTATATAAAACGAATTCACAAGGTCAACATGTTGATTACGATGTTGCCAGTTTCTGGATTCGTTCTTGTCTTTGATACGGTAAAAGAACAATAATTTGTTCACACGATAAAAACGCAAATTTTGACGATAGATAAAATTTAACCATAAATCATAATCTTCCAACGCGGCCGCATAGGCGGTGTCATAACCGCCGGCCTTTATAAAGTCAGATTTACGAAATAGAGCCGCATTTACGGAACAATTCGCATGGCAAAAGTTCCATTTTGTTGGTGATGGCAACACCATTTCGCCGGTTTCGGCACCAAATTGCACCACGCGTGATGTAATCACGTCGCCGCGATGTTGAACAAACGCATCATATAATTCTTGCAATGTTGTTTTCGCCACCATATCATCACTATCCAGTGGATAAATTAAATCGGCCGTTGCATGCGCGACACCATTATTCCGCGCCACAACAACACCGGAATTTTTCTGGGTTATTATCTTTATCCTGGAATCTTTTTTTGCATATTTTTTTAATATTTCCGCGGAATCGTCTGTACTGCCGTCATCTATACAGATTATTTCGATATCTGACATGGTTTGTGAAATCACGCTGTCCAAACAGTCTGATAGATATTTACCGGTGTTGTACACAGGTATAATTACACTTATCTTTGGCATAATTTATTTCCACCTTATTCTAAATAATGGTATAAATTCGAACAAGAATACCCAATTATTCTTCACCTTTACTATTGGTATTATACCAAACAGTCGAAAACGGAACATTGTTCGATTGGCGTTTGTTTGCTTGTCGAACAGTTCCCGATACGCCGGGAATTTATCCCTAATATCCAACGATATTTCTTCGCCGTATAACCCCATGGCTTTGGCGTTTTTGTTGGAGGTGTTTGACCGATACCAACGATATTTAACCAACACATTTTGAATATTATAAAAATGCGTGACCTCCATCAGACGCGCCCAAAGACGGTAATCTTCGGCCGGACTATAAAACGCCTCGTATTCGATACCGTTTTCAGTTAAAACGGATTTCCGTATCATTGCGGCCGTATGGGCGACACTGCAGTTCTGGGTTAAGAACATTCGTATGGTTAAATCATATTCTGGATTTTTTAATATTTTGTCTTCTTCGCCAAAAAATTGCAGCCAACCACTTACCACGCCGATTTCCGGGTTTGCGTCCAAATATGCAACCTCTTGTTCCAATCTTGTCGGTACAGAAATATCATCATGATCAAAAACCGCGATATATTCCCCGCGCGATAGTTTCAACAGTTTGTTGCGCGATTGTGTGATACCAAGATTTTTATCGTTTTTATAATATTTTATTCGTTTGTCTTTATATGATTTAACCACTTTGTCTAATTCTGTATTTTCCGGCGAATCGTTCAGAATCAGAAATTCAAAATCAGTGAAAGTTTGATTAAGAATACTCTCTATCATTTCACGCAAATGCGCCGGATTTGTATTGTAAATCGGTGTTAAAACGGATACTTTCGGGTTGCCTTTGCGCATTGTGAAACCTTTGGTTGAATGTTTAATAATGTGTACCAAAAGGGTAAAGCAATAGCAAAAAAAAATCAACTTATAAAAATAGGTTTTTAACATGGTGTAAATTAAAAAAATTATTTTTTGATTTGCGTTCTACTTTCTGCTTGCATTAAGTCATCGTTTTTTGATAGAATGATAATCGAACTAAGTGGGAACTTGGTTCGGGGCCCTGAGAAGCCTAAGAAACCACCGGCACATTATGTCGTAATCCATAAAATTTCCGATATTCTGTGCCGTCATTCCAATTTGCCCCGCACGTTGGGGTGCCTATGGAGTATATATGAAGTCCATGGGGGTCATTGTGGTTTTATGATTTCTCAACACCCCGACCGTTCGGTTTTCACCGCGGCTTGTTTTTATTAATGGTTAAGGAGAGCGATATGCAATTAAAAAAGTTTTTGTTGTTTGGGTTGTTCGCGGCGGTGTTGCCGGCGTTCGCGGAAGAGACCGCGGACCGAAAAACCGCAACGTCGTTAAAATACGTCGAACATGAATTGGGCACGCGACAAAATAAATTTACCGCGGAACAAAACAAGGCAATGGAATACACCGATTCGGCCGGCGATGTGCAGAAACGCACAGTTAAATCCGATTTGGGCAGCGACACAACCGACACATCACTTCCCATGGTTGGTGGCGTGAATACTAAACTCGCCACGAAACAGGACGACATAGACCCAATCAACGATCACACCGCCGTCACATATACCGGTCAAAGCGGCAGTATCGGTGCCAAGGGTATTTACCAAACAACCGAATCGTATGCGGCACAATCCGACAACCTAATCGACGCCAAAACATTTAACGCCGCACTTAAAAGGGGGCTTGATAGTGAATTTCTTTGTTCGGAATACAAACCCGGCACCGACCTTTGTTGGGTTTGGTCAATACATAATAACGAGGCACCTGCCGAAGCATGCCCAAATTTGCTGTCGGCGGCGGCCGCGGGAACGGTCACCCAAGATGGCATTACCGTTGTTTCGGATGGGCATGGTATATACACCATAACAGGAACGGCAACACGACAGACAGAGATTTATTTTAATGTGCCCGAATTTACCATTCCAACCAGTGTTGGCCATGGCGGAACGGGGGCAATTTATTTTGGTAATAGCGCGATTTATGACGGGGTCTACTTTATTTTCGGTCGCAATAACAACGCAGTTGACAGTTGGACACTAAGCAACGTACTGGACCGTTTTGTGACACAATATTCTAACTTGGAAAACAGGACGGTTAATCAAATTGGTTTTCGTCTTCCAGCCGGGCAAACGTATAATATGACCATGCGTCCGGCGGTGTATAACGATGGCCGCACAAGTGCGGGGACGTTTGTTAGTTGCCAATCACTGGTTGATATTCCTTATACAACCCTTGTGCCGGCCGGATACACGCCGGTGGAATTTCTGGAAACTAGTTCGCGTGTGGCAGATGCTTATATAGATACCGGAATAAATTTCAATAGTACGTATACTTATGAAATAGAATTTATGAAAAGCGGAATTGCTAACGGCATAATGGGTGCTCGTGTTTCTCCGGGTTATGCCGCCAAGGGGAATTTCGCACTGACGTATCAAAACACAACTGCGGTATATTCAAGTACAAATAACGCATCAACAGCCGTTAATTTTAATGACACATTAAATGTTAAACATACGATGAAGTATCAACAGAGTTCAGAAACATTACTGTTCGATAATCAGGATTTTTGGCAAAGCACATGGATTAATTCCGTTGAGATTCCGTACAACATTTATTTGTTCGGATTTAATTCTGCGGGGAGCCCCGGAGGGTCGCGTACCGGATTTGTGAGAATTTATAGTTATATTGTAAAAAATTCTGAAAGTTCGTTAGTTCAACAATTGATACCAGCGCGGCGCAATAGGGATAACGTGTTGGGTATGTATGATACTGTAAATAACGTATTCAAAACAAATGCCGCGACCAGTGGTAATGATTTCACCGCCGGGCCGGACATTAACAACATAATCTATGTGCCCCAGAATCAATAACGTCATACCGCATTTTGTCCTCGTCACCCCGCGCGAAATCGTAATGTGGCATGCACTAACATTCTTATGATTTTTCTTGCATTTTTGTATAAAAGTCTATATAATATGCGCTGATTTCGTGGGCGGGCGCGGAATCGGTCCGATTAACCCCGCAAGACCTCGCGGTTTTCCCTTTATAAAAAATGGCTGCGACGGCAAACTTTGTATGAATTCTAATGAAAGATTTATCCAAAGATTTATTTAATCCAATCGCCGGTGAAGATTTCGTCAAAATGTTCGATGAAAACTATGGCAAACAAGAAACACTCCAGGGCTATGCGACCAAGGGTACCGTAAAGGATATTCGTGGCGATTTCGCATTGGTTGACGTTGGCCTTAAATCCGAAGGTCGCGTGCCGTTGCGTGAATTTGGCGCAACTGTGCCGGCCGTTGGCGATATTATTGACGTTTTCGTTGAACGCTATGAATCACGTGAAGGAACGGCGGTTCTGTCCTATGCCAAGGCGCGCGCCGAAAAGGCATGGAAAGAACTTGAAAAAATGGTGGCCGAAGGTGTTGACCCCGAAGGTACGATTATCGATGTCGTGCGCGGTGGTTATACCGTCGATATTAATGGCGTGTTTGCGTTTATGCCATCGTCCCAGGTTGATCATAAACCGGTTCGCGATGCAAAATCTATGATTGGATTGAAAGACAAATTCCGCGTGTTAAAGATGGACGCGTTGCGCACAAACGCAATTGTTTCACGTCGCGCGATTCAATCCGACACAATCGCCGCCGCCCAGAAAGAGGCGTTAAAGAACATCGAACTTGGCGCGGTTTTGGAAGGAACGGTTAAAAACATCACTGATTACGGCGTGTTTATCGATTTGGGTGGTATTGATGGTTTGCTGCACGTCACCGATTTGTCTTGGAAACGCGTGAATCATCCGCGCGAATTGGTGCATGTTGGCGAAAAGATAAAGGTCAAGGTTATTCAGTTTGACGAAGAAACACATCGTATTTCACTTGGCGCAAAACAATTGGAAGAAGACCCATGGGAAACCGCGTCGCGCGCATTCAATGTTGGCGACACCGTTTCGGGCAAGGTTTCTTCGGTCACCGATTATGGCGCATTTATCGATTTGGGCAACAATATCGAAGGCTTGGTCCACATGTCTGAACTTTCATGGACGAACAAAAATATTCACCCGTCCAAGGTTCTGCAAAATGGCCAAGAAGTCAACGTTATGGTGCTGGACATCGACCAAGAAAAACGCCGTATTTCGTTGGGTTATAAACAATTGCAACCAAATCCATGGAAGCAATTTGCCGAAACCCACAATGTTGGCGACGTTATCACCGGGCCGATCAAGAACACAACCGAATTCGGGCTGTTTGTTGCGTTGACACCGGAATTGGACGGTATGGTTCACATTTCCGACCTGTCTTGGAACCGTTTGGACGAAGAAGAATTAAAGAAATTCGTTCGCGGCCAAGAAGTGACGGCGAAAATTTTGGACATCAATCCGGAAAAAGAACGCGTCACGTTGGGTATCAAACAACTGACGGCTGGTGCGGACAATAACGCGGCATCTATCAAGAAAGGTGCGGTCTTGTCTGGGACGGTTTCCGAAGTGACGCCTGATGAATTGATTTTGGATTTGCCGAATGAAATCAAAGGCACAATCCGTCGCACCGATTTGTCGCGCGAAAAATCCGAACAGGATACTTCCAAGTTCCATGTCGGCGATACCGTAGAGGCGTCGGTGGTGTCGGTCGAAGGCAATGTCGTTAAATTGTCTATCCGCGCACTTCAGGTCACGCTTGAAAAACAGGCGGTCAAAGAATACGCCAACGAGGCAGACAGTGGTTCCGTCTTGGGCGATATCTTGGGCGCCGCAATTGAAAACAGCAAGAAATAATAACCGCACGTTTTCAAAACAAAAAATCCCCATAGCCTTGGGGATTTTTTTGTGGTATAATTGCGCCGACAATGAAAAGGGAAAACACGATGAAACCGAAAATGATTCTTATGATGGGCGGTCAAGGCGTAGGCAAGGGGACGCTTGCGCGGTGTTTGATGGCGAACGGCGGGTATGAATATGTCGAAACTGGCGCGATTTTGCGCGCGTTGCCGCCGGAATCGAAATTGGCACAAACGATTGCGCGTGGCGATTTGGTGCCGGATTCCGATTTGTTCGAATTGCTTGCCACGCGTTTTAAGACGGATTCTGACATGATTCTTGACGGTTTCCCAAGGACGCTGGGCCAGGCAAAATGGATTGTTGAAAACTATTCGGATAAATTTGATATTCGTGTGATATACCTTAATGTGCCGGAATCGGTCATGATTTCGCGCATAGAAAAACGCGTGCGTGAATGTGGCAACCGCGCGGACGACGTGGATGCGGCCATTGTTCGCCGGCGGCTTGATAATTTTTGGCGCATAACGATGCCGGCGATTGAATGGCTGCGCACCGCGCCCGGAATAAAGTTTGCCGACATCGACGTCAGTGAACCAGAGGTTGATAAAAACTTTGTGAAAATATTAAGTGTGTTAAATTAAACAATCCGGCGGCGGACAAAGATAAACAGGGCGTATCCAACCAACAACGCCATAATAATCGCAAATATCACAACACCCGTATCGTCATGGTCCGCAAAGGGCAGGGCAACATTCATTCCATAATACCCCACAACCAACGTTGGCAACATCAAAATAATGTTCCACATCGTCAGGCGGTTAATGTAAGTGTTGGAATCCATGTTAATGACGCTTTCGAATGTTTCCTTGATGGATTTCAGCATTTTGGTATAACTGGTCACGACCTCTATGCCTTGGGACAGTTCGATCCGCGAATCTTCCACCAATTCCACACATTCGTCGGTTTTTGCAAAGCCGCGCACCTTTTCTAATTTATCCAACACCGAAAGGTTGCCTTTTAATCCGGTCATATACAGTGTATAACTGTTTTCGACGTCGAGCAGTGCAAGCAATTCGCGTTTTCTTATTTGTTGTTGCAAATTTTTCTTGGATTCCACAACGCGACGGTTTAGTTCTTTGAGGCAACGTAGATAAGATTCCGCGATATAATACATAATATTTAAAATAAATTCTTCGCGCGAAGTTTTTTCGTCTTTCTTGATTTTGTCCAAAATATCGCACCGCTTGCGACAAACGGTAATAACGCGATTGGTCGAATAAATAATGGACAGCGGTTCGGTGTGCCACTGGGTATCCGTTTCGCGGTTCACAATGGGAAATCGAACAATTATAACCTTGTAATCGTCTTCAACCTCTATACGTGGCTGCTCATCGGGGTCCAAAATGTCGGATATGGTATCTTCATCAATCTTGTATTCGTCCTGAAGTTTTTCGAAATCGTCATGATCGGGGTTCCCAACATTTATCCAAGAAAAAGACTTTAATTTTTCGGTGTCAAACATATCCGCCCCCTTTTGTTGCCGACGTATTCTATTCCCATTAAATATAAAAAGCAAATTAAAAAATCATTTGAAAAGGTTTCGGATATTGTTATTATACAGCCATGATGAAATCGAAAATAATCGCATTTTTATTGATCGCTTGCACCGCGCCGGCGTTTGCGGAATACAAGACGCGGGCAAAGTCCGCAATCCTGATTGACTATGATTCCGGGGCGGAAATTGTGTCTAAATCCGCCGATGAACTTATGCCACCGTCGTCAATGCTAAAACTGATGACACTTGCCGTTTTGTTTGATGAGGTTCGGGCGGGGCGCATATCTTTGGACGACCGCTTTCCGGTTGGGAAAAATGCGGATTATCAAAATCCGCTTTGGTACCCGGCAAGCAAAATTTGCCTTTCGGCCGGCCAGGATATTTCCGTTCGTGATCTGATTTTGGGTTTGATTGTTTTGTCCGGTGGTGATGCGTCGGTTGTCGTTGCGGAAAAATTGGCGGGGACGGAGGAAAAGTTTACGGATATGATGACGACCAAGGCGCGTGCAATCGGCATGCCACTGTCAACCTTTGGTAATGCGAGTGGTTTGCCAAATGACAGGAATTTGATGACGAGTCGGGAACTGGCCACACTCGCGTATCATATTATTTCTGATTATCCCGATTTGTATCCGATGTTTGCGACGCGGCGTTTCGAATTTGGTGATTATAAAACCGATTGGTGCCGCGATTGGGGCAAAACCCATACGGTGAATTATAATAAATTGCTGTTCATTATGCCTGGTGCGGACGGCCTTAAAACCGGGCATACGGACAAGGGCGGATACGGCATGGTGGCAAGTGCGACCGCCGGCCGCCGCCGCCTGATTGGCGTCATAAATGGATTGCATGCCAAGGGTCACGACGCGTTGGCGGCGGAAATGAAATCACTGCTTTCGCATGGGTTTAATACGACAATAACGAAAGTTTTCTATCGCCCGGGCGATGATGTGACGGCGGTTCCGGTTTGGTATGGACGCGACGATACGGTAATGGGAACGGTCGATCGGAACTTTGCAATTACAATGCCAAAGGAAAGTGGCTTGAATGGTGTTCGCGTGCTTGCACGCTATACCGACCCGATGCCCGCACCAATTCGCGCCGGCGATGTATTGGGCGAGGTTATTGCCGAACACGATGGCAATGTTATCGCGCGCACGAATTTGATTGCCCGGGATAATGTCCGTCGCGTTCGTTTCTTTGGTCGCGTATGGCGTAATATTGTTGTAATATTGATGGGGCGTTAAGATGGCACGCAAATCAAATATCCCCGCTTACGAATTTCCGCATCCGATGGACAATAATAACACAATCGGGCACGATGCAACAATGCGCGCATTCATGGACGCATGGCAAAATCGCGACACGCACCCATTGCACCCGGTATGGATGCTCTGTGGCCCGCGCGGCATTGGCAAGGCGACATTGGCATATCAAATCGCGCGTATGGTCTATGGCAACGTCGGCGACTTTTTCATAATCGACATGGACCGAAATATTGACAAGGACGGAAAAATAAAATCGGACGGCAAATCCATATCGGTCTATACGGTGCGCGCGACGATTGAGAAAATGCAACTTTCGTCCATGTCGGGGCAGTGGCGTGTGGTGCTGATTGATTCTGTGGACGCGCTTACAACCGCGGCGGCGAACGCGATATTAAAACTGCTCGAAGAACCGCCGGCCAAGACGTTGTTCCTGCTTGTCACGCACCAGTTGTCCAGTGTCCTGCCCACCGTCCGTTCGCGTGCGCGTGTGGAAAAGATGCGGCCGCTTTCGATTTCTGATTTGCGGCGGCTTTGCGCGCGGTTTATGCCGGACGAAGTCATCGATGATGAAACCCTGCGACTTGCCAATGGGTCTTTTGGGCGTATTGCGAATCTAAAGCAATCGGGTGGCGATGCGATATATAATGGTTTGGTCGATTTCGTGACAAATCCGCGCGCAACCCAATCGGACGCGATGAACCTTGCGCGACAGATTGCACCGAATCCGGAACTTTACGGAATTTTACTGGACGTAATCGCGCATTTTAAATTGGCGGAACTTTACCCGATGGCGACACATGCGATTGCGGATATTGCGCGGGTGAATTTGGAACCCGAAATATCGATATTCAAAATTATATTGGAAATACAAAAATGCTTATAGATACACATTGTCATTTAACATATGATTTTTCGAGTATTTGCGGTGCGGACGCGGTGATGGCGCGCGCGGTTGCGGCGGGCGTGAAATATATGATATGCCCGACGGCGGACCCGGTGGATATTTTGCCGGCGATAAAGTTGGCACACGCGCACGATAATGTTTTTGCCACAATTGGAATTCACCCCGAACACGCGGGCACAAACCCGGCGGAATTTATTACCGACGAAATCTTGGCTGATTCAAAGGTTTTGGCGGTTGGGGAAATCGGACTTGATTACCACGAAATGGGCGTGGACACGCGCAATGCACAAATCGAACTGTTCGAAAGGCAATTGGAAATGGCGCGCCGGGCGAATTTGCCGGTTGCAATCCATACGCGTGACGCGGAATCCGATACGGTGGAAATCCTTTCGCGCTATCCGGATATTTATGGCGTTATGCACTGTTTTACATCAAGTTATGACATGGCAAAGAAAATGTTGGACCGCGGGTACTTTTTTTCGGCAAGTGGCATTTTGACCTTTAAAAATGCGGCGGAAATCCGCGAAACATTTGCGCGCATACCACTTGACCGCCTGGTCGTTGAAACCGATAGCCCATATTGCGCGCCCGTCCCGCATCGCGGGAATATTTGCGAACCGGCCTATGTGGTTGATACGACGCGTGTTTTGGCGGAAATAAAAAATATTCCATTTGAAAAAATGTGTGATATAGTTATGGAAAACGTAAAAAAACTGTATCCAAAGATAAAGATTTAACATGCCACGCAGTATGATAAAAATTGGCCCTGTTTCTGAAAACCGCAAAGCGCGGTTCGCCTATACTATCGAAGACACGATAGAGGCGGGCATCGAACTGACGGGGGCCGAGGTTAAGTCCCTGCGCTATGGCCTGGTCACGATTGTTGACGGTTTTGTGCAAAAACGCGGAACGGACCTGTATCTCGCGGGGGTAGAGATTCAAAAACTGCCCACCGCGGCGCGCATCGCGAACTTTGATGAACGTCGCCCGCGCCGGTTGCTGTTGCACCGGGCCCAGATAAACCGCATGAGTGGTCAGTTGAACGATCGTGGCGCAACCATATTTCCACTTAAACTTTATTTTAATGACCGCGGCCGGTTAAAGGTCTTGCTGGGGATCGGGCATGGTAAAAATCGTGCGGACAAACGCGAAACAATAAAGCGTCGCGAATGGGAAAAATCCCGCGCAAGACTAATGAAATCATAATTTTTTCATTTGTGTAAAAAAGCCCTTGACCCGTTTTGCAAATTCATGATAACATAGAAAACGAAGTCAGAAGGGATTCTGAGTTCGGGCTGTCGTAAGCCTAAATCCGTCGGCACATTATGTCGCAATCCAACAAAATTCCGATATTCTGTGCCGTCATTATGAACGCTCCAATCTTGTGTATGGTTGGGGTGCCTGCGGTGAATATGTAAAGACCGCGGGGATCATTACGGATTTGATTTACGAACACCCCGGCCGTCTCGTTCTGATGACGGTATTTTTTTAGTGGTCAGTGAAAAAAAGAAAGGGGAGAAAAATGATTTTGAAAAAATTGTTTGTGTTTGGCTTAATGGCGGCGGTGTTGCCGGCGTTTGCGGAGGAAGCCGCGGACCGCAAAACCGCAACATCACTTAAATACGTCACACATGAACTTGACACGCGTCAGGATAAATTTACCGCGGAACAAAACAAAGCCATGGAATACACAAATTCAGCCGGCGACGTGGAAAAACGCGCCGTTACATCGAACCTGGGCACCAGTACGACAGATACGTCATTACCCATGGTTGGTGGTGTGAATACAAAACTAAATCAGAAACAGGACGATATCGCCCCAATCAACGACCATACCGCGGTCACATATACCGGAACGGCCGGAACAATCGGCGCCAAAGGAATTTACCAAGACACCGGCACATACGCCGACCAATCCGACAACCTGATTGATGCAAAAACATTCAACGCGGCATTGAAAAAAGGCCTTGATAGCGAATTCCTTTGTTCAGAATACAAACCGGGCACAGATCTTTGCTGGGTCTGGTCGATACATAATACCGAAACGAGTGCGAACTTATTCGATGTATCTACGTCACGTATTGCACAAGTCGGTACTTTACAAGCAGACGGTGGATATTTGGTGCCAAATGCAAGAACGATAGGAATATGGACGCCGGTCAATAAAGTTGTGTTTAATGGTAAAGCAAATACGCAATATACACTTCGGGCAAAGATAAAAACTGATGGTGATAGTTCGGCCAATATAACACTAGGTTGGTACTATTCCGATGGTTCTATAAGCCAAGGCCAGCCACGTGGCAGGTACCAAAGCTATACAGAAGTGACAGCAGTTTCTACGGCAGGCAAAACTGTCGTCGGTTTTGGCGCATATTATAATCAGGGTGAAAATATTTATCTAAAAGATGTACAAATTGAACTTGGAACAATCGCAACACCGTATCAGCCGTATATGGAGCCAACACCATACACCACCCTTGTGCCCTCTGGCTACACACCGGTGGAGTATTTGCAATCCGACGGACATCAGTATATTGATACGGAAATAAATTCGGGTCCAGAAATAGAATTGCGGTATAAATTTAGAATGACGGCACAACCCTCTAGCGGATTTTCTACGGCTCTTTCCGCCAGAGTTAGCGCAGAGTCAAATTCCATTTCGCAAGGGTTATCAGGAACGGCTTTTTACTATGGCTTTGGTAATAATTCAGAAGCCAATCGCAACATAGCTAATATAACCACAGACTATACGGTTGTTCAAAACAAAACGCAAATGGTGATAAATGGAACCGCGTATGATTACAAAGGAGGGTATAACACTAACTTTACAACCACAGGGCATTTGTATATGTTTGCGCGCAATAATATTGGCTCAAGTGTAGGTAATTTTTTAACTGGACGCATATATTATGCGCAGATATACAACAATGGAACCTTGGTTCGTAATTTTATCCCGGCGAAACAAGGAACAACAGTTGGTATGTATGATACGGTGTCTGGTGAATTCTTCGAAAACGTCGGGGAAGGTGATTTTACCGCCGGCCCGGACGTCAACAACATAATCTACGTGCCACAGAATCAATAACGGCATGTTGCACCAACTAACCCATATCCGCCTTCGCCCCACCACTTCCAGTGGTCCCCCCCCCTTTCCCAAGGAAAGGGGACTTTGCTCTCAGTATGCCCAGGGAGATACCGGCTTGCGCCGGTATGACGTACACCAAGCCGGGGCTTCGCCCCGGCGCAGTCGCGCCGTAGCGTTTCGCGAAGGCGGATAATCACTAATCACTCACACTGGCCACCAGGCCGCCGTCATCAATCCCCGTAATCTTTACATCGCAAATTGTGCGGGGGGGAATGGGGGTGCCTACTATTTGGACGGGTATGTCGTTTGGCGTGCGCGCCATGTTATCAGATTCAACCAAAACCTGGGACACATTGCCGACTTCGCGGGCCATAAATTCATGCAAATTCTCATTCGCTGCGGCCGTTATTTGGCGGACGCGCGCCCGCGCAATATTACGCGGAACCTGGTTCTGCATGGTGGCCGCAACCGTTCCGGGACGCGGCGAAAAAGGAAACGCATGAATCCGTATTGGTCGCAATTCGCGCGCCAATTTCAATGTTTCATTAAACAGTTCTTCGGTTTCGCCCGGAAATCCGCAAATAATATCCCAACTGAAACTAATCCGGCCGTCCGCAATTTCCACCAGTTTCCGCACCATGTCCGCCGTATGACGCCGCCGCATAGCACGCAAAATCGTGTCGGATCCGGACTGCATAGAAAGATGCAAATGCGGCATAAACCGCGGTTCGTGCTTCATCAGTTCGATAATGTTGCGAATTGCCGGTACCGCGGGATCAACCGACGAAAGACGCAAACGCCGCAATTCCGGCACATCGGTCAGCAATCGCCGGCATAAATCAGAAATCAAAAACGGCCGGCCGTCATACATGCGCACGTATGACGCCGCATCCACGCCCGTTAGCACGATTTCACCGAACCCGCGCGCCGTCGCCGCACTAACATTCGCCAAAATATCACCATATTCAAACGATACCGCCGGCCCACGCAGCAGTCGCGTCACGCAATATGTGCAATCGTGATTGCAGCCATTTTGAATTTGAACGAATTGTTTGGAAAGTTTGTTTTCTGAATCAAAATTTCCGCATATTTCCGGTTGCGAATTGCCGCAATTTTTCTGTGAAATTTTATCCAAATATGCGCCCGTTTCCATCTTTTTGTCATTTGGCACGACATAAACATTCGGAATTTTTTCAAACAGTTCCGGATTTCGCGTCGCGGCGCACCCGGTCACAAAAATTATCGCACCCGGATTTTTGCGGGCGATTTTGCGCACCGCCTGGCCGCATTGACGTTCGGCCTCGGCCGTTACGGCACATGTGTTCACCACAACCGCGGCGATTCCACATTTGCCCAGCATGTTTTTTATTCGTTCGCATTCCAGGGCGTTCAATCGGCACCCAAAAGATAGCGTCCTAATATTATTTTTATTATTTTCTGCTTGCATTTTGACCATTTTTGAATCATTATAACGTGGCTAAAATATATTTCAACAAAGGAATTTAATATGGCACGTACGACTAATTCTGATACATTACCATTTGTAGAGAGCCGTTATGAACTTGGCATGCTTGCGTCCCAACGGGTGCGCGATCTGAACGGCGGTGCGGCACCGGTGGTTGAACGCGGTATTGATAAGCCGACCGTTACGGCGCTGCGCGAAATTGCAAGTGGAAAGTTGGATATTGCAAATATTCGTCACGAATTTGTTCAGTCTTACAAGGAAACACCGGCGGTCGAAGGTGCCGCAGACACGTTAGAGGTCAAAAGTGACAATCCGGAATTGCGCGATATTGATGCGGAATTGGAAGAATCACTTGTTGATGATGAACCTGTGAACGCCGCTGAATTGGTTGCCGATGATGTCATGGAAGAAGACGGCGCCGGTTCCGACGACGAATAAATAAAATCCGGAGATGTCGCATAGTTGGTCTAGTGCGCCACATTGGAAATGTGGTATACGGGCAACCGTATCATGGGTTCGAATCCCATCATCTCCGCCATGTCAAAATCTTAAAAATCCACCGAATGGTGGATTTTTTGATTTTGCCAGCGGAGATGATGGGATGTGTGCGAGTGGCAACGCCACGCAGCACACAATACGAAGATGCACAATTAGAAAAATCATAAAAACGGAGTTTTTGCCCCCACGAGTTTTTATAGATTTTTCTTATTGTGTATCGAGGAGGTTCATGCAAATTTAATCTTAAAAATCCACCGAATGGTGGATTTTTTAGTCTATCACGACGGCGCCTTGGCGGACGATGTTAATTTTGCCGTTTTCCAATATAACAACCGTACTTGGTGAACCGCCCATTTTTTCATAGGCATTATCAATCACCATTACATTCGGAAACTGGGCGCGTATGGATTCGGGGTCGCCAAGGACCGGTTGGCCGGAAATATTTGCCGATGTTGTCGCCAAACAATGCCCGTCGATTACACCGCATAAATCCCGAAAGGGTTTATAATTTGGAACCCGGACGGCACCAAAAGACATCGTTTGCGTGTCTTTGACTGGAACGCCAATGGTAAGTGCGCCCGGCCAATATCGGTTTGCCAGGTCAAAGGCGATTTCCGGGTATTCGACCATATATTTTTGTATATGATCCAAACAATCAGACATTATTATTAAATGCTTTTCGTGGGGGCGCCGCTTTATTTCAAACAAGGCGTCCGCGCCGGCCTGGGTCGGCAAGGCACCCAAACCCCAAACCGTATCGGTTGGAAAGGCAATAACACCACCGGCCCCCAGGTGCCGATTCAATTTTTCTATAAAATCCCCGTCTGTAATATCAATCATGGCACGTTTGTTTTATATGCGAAAAAAACATTATTTTCTTTTTATTCTTATACTGCCACCAAAGCCGACCAGGGCCGCGTATAAACCGTATTGGAAAGCATTATCGGCGACTTTGTTCGCCTGTTCGGTTGCGCCTCTTTCTGCTTCTAACCTGCTGTCACGTGCACATCTATAGGCCAAATTATAAATGATGTTATGGCTGGTGGCCATAGACAGACCCCCGATAATCAAAAGCGCCAAGAACCTTTTGTCTGCTTTACTTAATTTCTTGCGCGGTTGTTTGCTTTCTTCTGACATAATTAACTCCTGCGTTTCCCATAACATAACACAAAAAAATAGAAAAACAATTGCTAAATATGGGCGCGCCGGGTTATTATCGGGATAGGCTATTTATTTCTTTTTCCAATTCTGTTATATATACCAATATGGTTTCAAAATCCGGTGCGTCCCCATAAATAGCGGGCTGTATGCGTTCCTGGTAATCTGATTTCAGGGTAGGTATGCTGTATTCTGGCGGAATTAATTTTACGATACCTGATTTTGCCTCGTCATATTTTGCCCATGCGCGTGGATAAACGCGTATGTTAAAATCGGCAACGGTTTTCAAAATTTCCAAATGCGCGAAAGCCTGGTATTTAAAATCACTATGCCCAAGTCTAAACAGGTCGTAATAATGTCTTGAACAGCGCGATGGTGGCGGATTCGTGTTTATGGGGCGATGTGCTTCGCGATGCAAAATGATTATTTTATCCCAGAATGTTCGGCCGGCCACTACGGTTGGAACGACGGGTTCGCACAGTTTTAATTGTGGTAATGCCTTGGCCACAAATGATGTTATCAAACGGTCTTCGCATGGACTCCATGAACCGGGTATTCCGGCTTCTAGCTTTATTGGGGAACTATGTTCGAATGTATACGGGTATCGTATTGATAATACGTGAGAATTTCCACCCCCCCCATCAACAGTACAGACGTTGCCAAGACTGTATGCCACTTTGTCTCTTAGGACGGTTTGAACAAATTCGGTATCTTTTCTATCAAGTTCCCGGTTAAAACTTAATTGTTTGGTGTGCGATGGTTGTTCGATTGTTTCGCCGGGCCCCAACACGACGTTTTTATTAATAACCAAATCCACATCGCTTGGGTCGCGTTCTATTATGTTATAGGCTTTTGATACCGATACACCGCCATTAAGTCTTAATATGTCATGAAGTTCCGGATTTGCAAAAATCTTGCCAAGCAACCATGACACCCAGAAATCTTGTTCAACAACATAGGGTGGCAAACTTAGTTTGTCAGCAGTTTGGGAAAAAATTGCTTTGCGCTGTTTATCTGATCCTAATGCTATTCTATCCATTATTGGTTTCCCATAGAAGTTTATTGGCTATCGACTAGAATAACGCCAAAAATGCGCTTTGTCAAATACGAAACAAAAAATTCCAAAGAAAAAAAACTTGTTCCGTCGTTTTCGCTTTCAAAACCATGCCAATTTTATTATACTTTGTGCCAAAGGACGTGCGGTCATGGAAAATCTTGATGTTTATGATGAATATATGAATAAAATTGGCACAGAATCGCGCCAGGTTGTGCACGAACGGGGGCTTTGGCACAAAACGGTTCACTGTTGGATGTATGACGATTGTGGAAATGTATATTTCCAAGAACGCGCGGATTCCGGGAAACTATACACAACCGCATCGGGACATGTGTTGGCGGGCGAAACGGTGCGCGATGCCTTTCACCGCGAAATAATGGAAGAAATTGGTGTGGATACCGATGCGTCAAATGCGACACCGCTGCAAATCGTGTTTTGGCGCCAAGATAAAGACGATAAAAATTGGCATGACCGCGCATTTGCACACGTGTATATGAATAAATTGACCACCGGCTTTACCGATTTTCATTTCCAACCTGATGAGGTTGCCGCCGTTATTCGCGTGCATGCCAAAGATTGCGTGGATTTATTGATGGGAAAACGTCCCGAAATAACCGCAACACGAATAACCCAAAATGGTGCAAGTGTGCTCGTGATTACTGGGGCGGATTTCCTGACCGCGCCCGATGAAACGGCGATAATCAAATACGGCCACATATTGCAATCAATCGTGCAAGCGACGGATAAATAATCAAAAAATTCCCCTTGCCCCGGGTGGCCGAAATGCGATAAAATAATCACACAGGCTATGGGGGGGAAAGTGACACTAAACGGGCTATCTTTGGCGGCCGTCGCGCAAAGCCGCGAAAAATATGGTGCAAACACCATGCCTGATCCGCGTGTCAAAACCGCGTGGGATTTCTTGGTCGATGTTTTCCGGGACAAGATAAATTTAATCTTGTTGATTATGACCGTTATATTTGCGGGGCTTGCAACCGCTGGCTATGGCGATATTACCGAGGCGATTGGTATCGGCGTCGTCCTTTGTGTTGTTGCGGTTGTAAATGTTATCACGCACCTGCGCAGCCAACATAGTACAATTGAATTACGTCGCCGCGCATCTATGCAGATGTGCAACGTTATCCGCGCCGGCCATGTTCGGAACATTGATAGTACAGAAATCGTGGTTGGCGATATAGTTTTAATCCAGGCGGGCGAAAGAATTCCGGCGGACGGATACCTGGTTCATGGGCATGTTTCCGTTAATAATTCGGTTCTAAATGGCGAAAGCGAAGAAGTGCACAAATCCCCAATTCCAAACTTCAAATATAATCGTACGGCCCCGATAACGGCGAACGATTATAACAACGCGAACTATGTCTTTGCAGGGACAACGGTTCATGGCGGCGGCGGTGCAATGTGCGTCACGCGGGTCGGCCCGGGCACCGAAAATGCCAAGATATTAAAGACCCTGACCGATATCGGCGAAGAAAAAACCGCGTTGCAAATCGGGCTTGATAACCTGGCCGGGCGCATAGGTAGGGTTGGCGGTGCCTGTGCGGTTGGCGTTGCGATGGTTGTCGTGTTTATGCATTGGTATATTCATGGCTTTGCGAACTTTGGCGACATGGTTTTTATTACCATTCGTGCGATTGCGCTGGCGCTGACTATATTTGTTGCGGCGGTGCCCGAAGGTCTGCCGTTTATCATTGGAATTATAACCGCCCAAAACGCCCGCAAGATGACACGTGCCGGAATGTTGGCCAAAAATCCCGCAAAAATCCCAGAGGCCGGCAATATCCAAATCCTTTGCACCGATAAAACCGGCACAATCACATATGGGAAAATGCAGCCTGTGGCGAATTACACCGGTGACGGCACGAATATCGGCTTTGATCGTGATACCGGTGGCGCGGCAATAAGGCACATGATTCATAACATTGTGCTTAATGGGCGTGCGATGTTGGACGCGTCGGGGCAAATCGTTGGCGGCAACAGTACGGAACGCGCATTGTTTGATGCATTAAAACTAAATCACAAAACCGTATCAACCATCAAACGTCAAAATCCGGTTATGTCCAGAACTTTGTTCACCAGTGCGAACAAGTTTTCCGCCACCACCGTTAAAACCGCGGACGGCCCGCGCACCTATGTCATGGCGGCGCCGGAAATCATTCTTGCGCACGCAAAGTACTATATAAACGCGCTTGGCGAAACAATGCCGATAAATCGGGCGACGGTCAAACGGATTATCACATCGAACGCCCGTCGCGCGATGCGTGTAATTGCAACGGCGTATTACGATGGGGAACATACGCCGGGGAAAATACCAGATACCTTGACCTTTGTGACGGTTGCCGCATTGCGTGATGATATTCGACCCGGTGTCGCGGATATGGTGTCCGAATTGCACAGGGCGGGTGTGTCGGTCATGATGATAACGGGCGATATTTTGGAAACCGCACGCGTTATTGCGCGCGAAAGCGGAATCTTGGCGGACGCGGACGATATTGCCGTAACCGCAACCGAATTCGACGCCATGCCGGACCGATATGTTAAACGCATTTTGCCGCGGATACGCGTAATCGCGCGCGCAACGCCACACACTAAATTGCGCCTTGTACAAATTGCCCAGGGGTCGGGCCTTTGTATCGGCATGTGCGGCGACGGCACAAATGACGCACCGGCGCTAAAGGGTGCGGACGTCGGATACGCCATGGGCGACAGCACCGACGTGTGCAAGGAAGCAAGCGACATTATAATCACCGACAATAATTTCGTGTCCATTGGCAACAGTATCCTGGTCGGTCGAACATTTATGCACAATGTAACGGGATTTTTACGGTTTCAATTACCAATAAACTTTATCTTGGTCGCATTGTGCGTCCTGTTTCCGTTTGCGGTGGGCGTGCCCGCATTTGCGGCGGTGCAAATATTGATAATAAACATTGTAATCGACAGTTTGAATTCAATGGCCTTTGGGGGCGAACCGGCGCGCATTGAATACATGGCCGAACCGCCCGCGGGCAAGAACGCGCCACTTGTTTCCGGCGACACAATCGCCGGCGTCGTATGGACAACCGTCGCGGGCATGTTTATATTCGCGCTGACCCTGAGCGAACCGTTTAAATCCATGTTTGGTGACGCGGCCATTTCGGTACGATTCGCAATGATAGTAATTATTGCGATGCTAAACGGTTTCTGTGTTCGTGTGCGCGGGTTTAATATCTTTGGGGGCCTGTCCAAGAATCCAATGTTTATGATAATAACGGCACTGGTGTTCGTTGGCGTGTATCTATGCGTCACATTTGGCGGAAATATATTGAACCTTTACCCATTAAGTGCGCACCAATGGGCGGCCACAATTGGATTGTCATTACTTATCATTCCAATAAATTTCATTTATAAAATGTTAAGGTAGTGGTTAGTACCACTAACACCAAGCCAGGGCAAAGCCCTGGCGCAGTCGCGCCGAAGCCATTGGCGTAGGCGGATAGCCACTTACAATTTTCTCTTGATTTATTTTTTCGTTTTCTGATATACTAATTCCGTCGGCGGGTGTTTCGTCGATGGGGTGTAACGACCCAGTCATAGGTTGTCCATGGGACATAAAAGACTCCAACCAATTCATAGGTTGGAGGGATGCGAATAATGCGGGACTTTCGTCCCTTGCAAAATAAGCACACAATCACCTATGAATTGTCGTTAACCTCCAACCACTTGAAGTGTTTTCGGTGGTGTTTTACTAGTGTTAGTGCCGTCATTCCGCGGTATCGGGCCCCGCGAAAAACGCGCAGCGTTTTTTGTGGGTGATTTCAAGCGGAATCCCGTCGGGTCGGCAGAGAGTTGGTTCTCAGGAAAGCCCCGGGAGATCCCGCGTCAAGCGCGGGATGACGAGAAAAAAAGAGAAAGGAGAGTCAGATGTTCTTGAAAAAGTTTTTGTTGTTTGGACTGATTGCGGCAATATTGCCGGCGTTTGCCGAAGAAGCGGCGGACCGCAAAACCGCAACGTCATTGAAATACGTCACGCATGAATTGGAAACGCGACAAAACAAATTTGGCGCGGATACTAACAAGGCCATGGAATATACCGATTCGGCCGGGGACGTGCAAAAACGCACAGTTAAATCTGATTTGGGCAGCGACACGTCCGACACGTCATTACCAATGGTTGGTGGTGTGAATACTAAACTTGCCACAAAACAGGACGATATCGCCGCAATCAACGACCATACCGCGGTCACATATACCGGGCAAAGCGGCTCAATCGGCGCCAAGGGTATTTACCAAACAACCGAATCGTATGTTGAACAATCGGATAATTTAATCGATGCTAAAACATTTAACGCGGCACTAAAGAGAGGACTTGATAGTGAATTCCTTTGTTCGGAATATAAACCGGGCACAGACCTGTGTTGGGTCTGGTCAATACATAATACCGGCCCCGTAAATTTATTTGATAAAAATAATCCGGCTATGCGTTTTGATGGTTATATAACAAATAAACCCGTTGGCCAGGAAACGCAATTGGCACCCTATAATGGTGGCGACAAAGTTTTGTTTGTTAAATGCAACCCCAATACAACATATACGGTTTCACGTAAAACGGGCCTAGCACCGGCGTATGACCGAATTCGGGTTTGTTCATTTAACACCCAAAATGTACCTGTGGCCGAGAATAGATGCATCGTATTGGTTAATGATATGAATGCAACCCAGGTATCGGCGACATTTACCACGCTTGCCGATACGACGTGGTGCGGTATTAATGTTCGTAACTCGGGAACTCCGGGTGCGGATTGGCAAACATACCTTGATAATTTTCAATTTGAATTGGGTGCGAACGCAAATGCGTACCAAGATCATATCCCGACCCTTGTTCCGGCGGGCTACACGCCATTGGAGTATATCAAGGCGACAGGGACACAATATATTGATACTGGCATCGCCATGTCAAATGATGTGGAATTTTCCGGCCGTATGGGAACGATGCAGGGGAATGTGTTGGGCATTGCAGAAGATTCTCAAGGATTGGTTGTATGGCAATCTGGGGGGCATTTTGATTTTAGGTATATACCGATGGATGGAAGCTCTGAATATACACAAACAACAAATATACCTTATGTTACAAACAAATTGTATAACGTCGGATTTAATATTAACAAAACGATGTTCACAGTTGATGGCCAAAGTGTGCCCAAAACAAAGGATATAAAAACTGTAAATTATACGATAAGGACGGGCAAGTATGATATAACCGCTTCGTTAACTATTTGGAATAATGGTAACAAGGTTCGTGATTTTGTCCCCGCGCGGCAAAACAGTGATAATAAAGTTGGTTTGTATGATCGGGTTAATGGTGTGTTTTACCCCAATGCTGCGACCAGTGGTAATGATTTTACCGCCGGACCGGATATTAACAATATAATCTATATCCCCCAGAATCAATAACGTCATACCGCGCTATCGGGCCCCGCGCAAAACAAGGTTTTGCGTGGGTGATTTCAGGCGGTATCTCCTAAAGCTTTCCTGAGAATTGGCCCGCAACGGGCAAGACGGGATTCCGCTTTGCAGCGGAATGACGGGTTTGGTTCTAGGCACTAACCACTATTTTCTTGCTTTTTCGGAAAAAATGGTTTATTATGCGTCCGCTGAATAGAATCAGAACTGATTAAGCATCGGTGCGTTTTGGTCCCGGCGTGATAAGGTTTCTGTCAAATGTTCGGCACAAATTAAAAAACCAAAAGGATTAAATTATGGCAAGAAGTGGGGCAAAACGTAGTACCCGTAAACTTAAAATCGGACGCAGCCTTGGTGTCAATCTGTGGGGCCAGGCGAAATCTCCGTTCAACAAACGCAAATACAAACCGGGCCAGCATGGACCGACTTCGCGTGGCGGTAATATGACCGACTATGCAAAGCAGATGCGCGCAAAACAGACATTGAAGAATTACTATGGTAATATCGGTGAAAAGAAATTCCGCGCGTATTATCTGGAGGCCGACAATATGCGTGGCGATACGCCGGATAACCTTATCGGTTTATTGGAACGCCGTTTAGACGCGGTTGTGTATCGTGCAAAGTTTGCGCCAACCGTCTTTTCTGCGCGTCAATTGGTTAGCCATGGGCACATCTATGTCAACGGCAAACGCGTGAAAATCGCATCGTACCAGGTTAAACCCGGCGATGTTATTACGGTCAGCGACAAGGCAAAACAAATGCCACTTGTTGTGTTGGCGTTGGAATCTGGCGAACGCAATACACCGGACTATATCAATGTGGATAGCGCGAATTTCGTCGCGACATTTATACGCGTGCCGGCATTCGCAGATGTTCCGTATCCGGTTCAAATGTCTCCTGAATTGGTCGTCGAATTTTATTCACGTTAAGTTCAGAATCATTTGGAAAAATTCAAAAATCCGCCACCCGGCGGATTTTTCGTCATCCCGGCGAAAGCCGGGACCCCTCCGTTTCTTGGCCGAGATCCGGCTATTGATTTCCCCATAAAAAAAAGTTATAATGACACAAACAAAATACACAGGTTATAAAATGTCTGAATCAAAAATTTTCTTGACGGGAATAAAGCCGACCGGAACGGTGCATTTCGGCAACTATATTGGCGCGTTGCGGCAAATTCGCGATATTTCACAAACAAATAAAACGATTGTTTTTGTCGCGGACCTGCACGCACTAAATATTATGCATGACGCGAACGCGGTGCGCGAACACACCTATGAAATTGCCGCGATTATTATGTCGATTGGTGTGAATATGGATAATGTCCTGATGTTTCGGCAATCGGATGTGCCGGCGGTTTGTGAATTGTCCACAATACTAACCAACGTCACGCCAAAGGGTCTGATGGATCGCGCGCATTCGTACAAGGCGGCGGTTGATCGCAATACTGCGGCCGGTGCGGACGCGGACGCCGGTGTGAATATGGGGCTTTATACTTACCCGATTTTGATGGCGGCGGACATCTTGCTTTATGGCGCGGATGTTGTGCCTGTTGGCGCGGACCAGAAACAGCATGTGGAATTCGCGCGTGATATTGCGGGACACTTTAATACGATTTACGGCGATGTTTTAAAATTACCGGATGCGCAAATTTCGCCGAATGCGGGGATTATACAGGGACTGGACGGCCGGAAAATGAGCAAGTCTTATGATAACGTCATTCCGCTTATGGCAAATTCGGCGGAATTAAAAAAGAAAATTATGCGCATTATTACCGACAGTAAAACGCCCGAGGAACCCAAAGACCCAGAAACTTCGACAATATTTGGATTGTATAAACATTTTGCGGACGCGGCGGAAATTGAAAAATTTGCCGAAATGTTTCGTGCGGGCGGCATGGGATATGGAACGGCGAAAAATATGCTGTATGAAAAAATTGATTCTGTTATTGGACCGATGCGGGAACGCTATGCATACCTGATGAACCATCGCGAAGAATTGGATGCGGTGTTGGCCGGCGGCGCGGAAATCGCCCGGAAAATTGCCGATAAAACATTGGCGCGCGTGCGTCGTGTCACACTTGGGAAAAAATAAAATGAAAAAGAAAGGAGAAAGAAAAATGAATAACAAAATACTTGGAATTGCGGTTGCGGCCGTATGTGTCTTGGCGCTTGGGTGGTTTGCAATTGATAGGTTGGCCGGCCCCCGCACAATCAGTGTCGCCGGCGAATGCCTGGCGTCGGTGCCAAAGGACCGGACGGCGATAACGTTGCGCGTAAGTGTGACGGACAAAAGCGCGGCGAAATCTATGAAGATTGCGTCGTCCAAAGTTGCGGAAATGAACGCGTTTTTAAAGACATTGGATGTGAAGGTGCAAACCAGTGAATTTAATTCATACGAAAAATCCGAATGGAATCATACGAAACAGAAATCTGAATTCGTTGGAATTGAAACAACAATCGCGCTGGACGTGTCGGCGAAAGATATTGATACAATCGAAACGGTGCTAAACAAATTCGCGGGCGCCGAAGACGTTTTTGTGACGAACCTGCGCATGTTCACGTCGGCGGAAACAATGAAACCGGTTTTGGAATCGTGCCTGGGGACGGCGGTGGAAAACGCGCGTGATCGTGCGAACGGACTTGCCGCGGGCGTTGGACGTCGGGCCGGCAAATTACTTGCGGTGTCGTATTCGGACGGCGGTTCATATACCGCGCCAACCGCGAATTTTAGGCTCGCCAAGGCGGAAATGATGGCGGCAACCGCGGACATGGGATATGCCGGCGGCGCAATAACGGCCAAGGATACAGATGTTTCTGTGCGCGTTTCCGCAATCTTTGAAATAAAATAACTATGCAGGATATAATCGACGAATTTATCGAATACCTGACCGGGACCAAGAATTATTCAACGCATACGGCGATTGCGTATCGGACGGATATTGCGGATTTTATGGAATTTATGACGCGTTTTTCGGGTGCGGCGCCGACAATACGGGACGTGCCAACGATTGATACGCTGGCATTTCGTGCATGGCTTGCCGACCGGCAAAGGCGCGAACTTTCGTTCAAATCAACGGCGCGGGCATTGTCTTCGGTGCGCGGTCTGTTTAAATATATTGCCAAATATCACGACATAAAAAATGATGCGATTGATTTAATATCTTCGCCAAAAATTCCAAAGAAATTGTCCAAGGCAATCGAACCTTCGGACGTTGATGATATGCGTGGCGCGATAAATGCGATTGATGAAAACGAACCTTGGGTTGCCGCACGCGATTGGGCGTTGGTGACATTGCTGTTCGGTTGCGGTCTTCGTATATCAGAGGCGTTATCTCTTACAAACGGCGACATCGCCGGCGCGCCGGAAAGCATTCGCATAGTGGGCAAGGGATCCAAAGAGCGCATCGTGCCGGTACTTCCCGCCGTTCACCGCGCGATTGAAAAATATGTTGCCACTCGGCCGTTCGGAAATGATGCGGCCGACCCATTGTTCCGCAGTGTTCGCGGGCTGGCCATGTCGGCGCGTATGGCGGAAAAAGTTATTGAAAAAGTGCGTGCGTTTTTACAGTTGCCCGATTATGTGACGCCACACGCATTGCGCCACACATTTGCGACGGCATTGCTTTCCGATGGTGCAGATTTACGCAGCCTGCAAGAATTACTGGGCCATTCGTCGCTTTCCACAACACAACTTTATACGCGGGTGAACATGTCCGAAATAATGAATATTTACGAACATTGTCACCCGCTATCCGATGATGCAGGAAATTAGTGTTGCATACATTTTTTCATACGCATAATGCGATTGTATGATTTGCGAATTTGCGATTTTTTAATTTTGCCTTCGCGAACAAGTTTCTGTATGGTTTTATGCGCCTTTTCGCCCTTGTCTTTATCAAAGTCAAGGTTGTTTCCAAACACCAACAGGTCATTGCCGGCATTTATCGCCATTTCGATCGCTTTTTCTTGGCCATAATGCCCCAAGATTGCGCCCATATCCATATCGTCCGAAACAACCACGCCATCAAAACCCATATCGCGTATCATTTGAATCGTCTTTGCCGACAGCGACGCGGGCAGGTTATCAAAGTTATTATTCACAACGTGTGCAACCATAACCGTTGCGCAAGGCGATGTATTGGACAACAAATCACGCCAAGGTTGCAATTCAAAATCTTTATAAGTATTGGTTATATCCGTCAGGCCTTCGTGAGTATCGCCGGCCGCACTGCCATGTCCCGGGAAATGCTTAAACGAACTGATGACATGGGCGTCATTCAAACCGGCCGCAAACGCCCGACCATGTTCCGTCACAATATCCGGATTGGCCGAAAAACTGCGCATCAATGCGCCAATCGCCGGCGATTCCGGATTGACATCAACGTCCAACAGTGGCGCAAAATCAACATTGACCCCCAAATCCACAAGACGCATACCCAAATCATATGCGATTTTATATGTTGTTTCCGCATCACCCGTCCCAAGTTCCTTGGCCGATGGAATTGGTGCAAAACCATGTTCGGGTTTTAATCTTTGAATATTGCCACCTTCTTGGTCAACCGCAATCAACAATTGTGTCGGCGCAATCGATTGCAGGTGCGCGGTCAACTGTTTAACCTGGTCCATACTTTTGATGTTCGAAGAAAAGATATGTTTCTTTGCCTCTGGGATAGTCATGCCTTGGGCAACAAGGCCGGAAACATCGACATCAAACAGAATAACACCACCAACCTGGCCACGTTTAATTTGTTTTTCAACGGCGGCAAAAGATTCAGCATTTTCGCCCATTCCGTCGCCATGAAACCCGGTCATTATCATTTGCCCAATCATTGTATCCAAACTTGGGGTTGAAAGACAATACGCCACGCCCGCGATAACCAAAACAGACGCACCAGCCAACAATTTTTTATAATTCATGATATATCTCCTTTGCCATAATACTAACAAATATAAGAAATTTTTCCAAGTGTTTTTTAAAATTAGTTTGACATACATGGTTATATGTGAAACAATTGTCGCGTTATGACAGTCCCTTTTATAAATTTTTATTGTTGTTGTTAGTCGCCTTTGCAAACATATTGTTTGCGTATTTTTCTACTATCTGTTATTATAACCAACATTAAAATATAAGGATTTTACTATGCAAATAAGATTATACAACACGATGACGCGCAAATTGGAAGATTTCGTGCCAATTACCCCAAATCATGTCGGCATATATAATTGCGGCCCGACGGTTTATTGGGATCAACACCTTGGGAATATGCGCACTTTTTTCAATAGCGATATGATGAAACGCATGTTTTTGGCAAACGGTTATACGGTAAATCATGTTATGAACTTTACGGATGTTGGTCATTTAACCAGTGACGAAGACACCGGCGAAGATAAAATGGAAAAGGGCGCGGCGCGTGAAAATTTGTCTGTATGGGACGTTGCAAACAAATATATCAAAAGTTGCGTAAATGATATGGATTTGCTGAATATTATACGCCCAACACATACCCCGCGCGCGACAGATCATATCAAGGAACAAATAGAACTTATTCAAAAACTTGAAAAATTGGGATTCACGTATGAAATACCGGGCGATGGCATTTATTATGACACGTCTAAATTGCCCGATTATGGCAAATTGGGCGGACAAAACCTTGCTGAACTGCGTGGCGGTGCGCGTATAGAAAATAATAACAAACGGAATATAACCGACTTTGCGTTGTGGAAATTTTCACCAACGGACGCCAAACGACAAATGGAATGGGACAGTCCATGGGGCGTCGGTTTTCCGGGTTGGCACCTTGAATGCAGCGCGATGAGCATGAAATACCTTGGTGACCATTTTGACATCCATAGTGGTGGCCAAGAACATATCAAGGTTCATCATACCAACGAAATTGCGCAATCGGAACCAATTGTTGGGGCGCCTTGGGTGCGTTATTGGGTGCATTGGGCGTGGTTAATGTTGCGCGATGGGAAAATGGCAAAGTCATCGGGTTCGTTCTTTACGGTGCGCGGCCTTATTGAAAAAGGTTATGACCCAATGGCGTTTAGATTCTTACTGCTACAGGGGCATTATCGTCAACCTATGGAATTTTCGTTCGAATCTTTGGATGCGGCGGCGGCCGGGTATAAAAACATGGTTCGCAAGATTGCTGATTTAATGTCGCAAAATGATGCCACGCCGGTCAATCAGGATTTATACAATGAATGGCATGACAGGATATTGACGCCTATTTCTGATAATCTTAAAACATCTGAAACATTGGTGGTTGTCCAAGATTTGTTAAAAAATCAAACCGTAAATGCCGCGACGAAATTGGCTTTGGTTGATTTTATTGACGATTTGCTGGGACTGCAACTGCGTGATCGTGCGACGAAATTGCGTGATGCGGAATCCGAAATCGCGCCCGATGAAGTCCAAGAATTGGCCGCGCAACGCATGACGGCAAAACAGACGCGTGATTTTGCGCATGCCGACGAATTGCGTGCCCGTATTGATTCCATGGGTTGGGTCGTCACCGATACACCGGACGGATTCAAATTGGTAAAAAAACTATAAATTTTTACAAAAAAACCGCTTGAATATGGTGCGTATTGTGCTATATTTAGTGGCAGTGAACAAGAGGATACCTTATGAATTACCCATATATGCCGAAATCCACTGCGTTGTGGTTGATTGAAAACACCGCATTGACGTTTGAACAGATTGCCGACTTTTGCGGCCTGCATGAGTTAGAGGTTAAAAACATCGCCGATGCCGAAACCCAAAAGATTCAAGGTCTGAACCCGATATTGAATGGCCAGGTGACACGCGAAGATATCGCACTTTGCGAATCCGATCCGACCGCGCGTTTAACACTCCAGGAAAGTATCGTTATGGCCCAAAACGCCCAAAACAAAAAGGGTGTTGGCTATACGCCGAAGATATTGCGTCAAAACCGTTTGGGCGGAATTTTGTGGATTTTGAAGAATTGCCCGGAATTGACCGATGGGCAAATTGCACGCCTTATGCGCAGTACGAATAATACGGTTGCGTCGGTTCGCAATAAAACGCATAAAAACTATACAGAAATTCAGATACAAAGTCCGATTGTGTTGGGATTGGTATCTGAATCTGCTTTGCATGATGCGATTGCCAAGGCCGGCAAAGAAAAAGACAAAAAATAAAATTAAAAAAATCATAAGGGTTTTTTATGTCCAAAAAACTTGATGATGCAACAAGGTTATTGATTGACTCGTTGCCGGAAAACCTGCAAAAACTTGCGACTTCTTCCATGGAAAACGGCTATTTGTCACAAATGGATTTTAATGCCGCGGTTGATGCCGACGAAATCCCCGAAGAAGAACACCAAGAAGTTCTTGATTTCTTTAAACAGGACTTGGGGCTAGAGGTATTAGAGACCGGCAATTATCAGAAAGACATTGAAAAATACTATGATGACGATTCCGACGAAAATGCGGAAAAATATCGTAATTTACTTAATAATGATGCCGAGCAAGTTGATTCTGACGAAGATTACGAACATTATGCCAAACAGTTGGAACGCAGTCAAACCGGCACACTGGTCCTTGGGGTCCAAGATTCCGTTCAATCTTATTTGAAACAAATTGGAACCGTCCAATTACTTACCGCGGCGGGCGAGGTTGCAATTGCCCAACGTATAGAGGCCGCGTCCAGGCTTATGATATATGGCCTGTGCGAAAGCCCCATGACAATTCAGGCGATGCTTGATTGGTATCAACAGTTGTTAAATGAAGATGTTCGTCTGCGTTATATTATTAACCTAGAGGCGATGTATTCCAATGAATCCGAACAGAAATCCATCGCGGCGCTTTCTGAAACATTGAAATCCAAAGGCGTGGACCAGGTTGATGATCTTTCTGATGAAGATTTCGAAGATTTGACAGAACCGACCGTCGATGACGATATGGACGACGATGATGACGAAGACGAAGAAGATATCAAACGTGACGAAGGCCCGCGCAGCACGTCTGGGGTGCCAATCCCGGTTATGGAAGAGGCGTTAATGCCGACGGTGACGGAATTGTTCACCAAGATTAAACGTACGTTTAACGGCATGCAAAAACTTCAGGCGCAACGTATGGAAAAACTGCTTACGTCGTCCAAACCTGATGACGCGTTGGAGACAAAGTATAATAAAATGCGCCTTACGTTGTTTGAAAGTGTTAGCAAGATTCGCATGAATGATGACCGTATTGCGGAAATTATGGAACGCCTGACGGAACGCGACCAACTGCTGATGGGGCTAGAGGGGAAATTGTTGCGCCTTGCCCTTGCGAACAAGATCAAGCGCGAAGATTTCTTGGCCGAATATGTTGGGAACGAATTGAACCGCAATTGGGTCAAGAAGTTATTAAAACATAAAAATGCAAACTGGGTGAATTTCGCGAAAAAGCATGGCGACGATATATTAAAGATTCAATCTGAAATTACCGCAATTGCCAATGAAACCGGGCAACCGACGGCCGAATATAAAAAGGTTGTTGAACTTGTTCGCCGCGGCCAGACCGAAGCGGCGCGCGCAAAGCGCGAAATGATAGAGGCAAATTTGCGTCTTGTGATAAAATTTGCGAAAAAAAGCAGCAATCGCGGCCTGGGCCTTGACTTTTCCGACTTGGTCCAAGACGGCAATATCGGACTTATGAAGGCGGTTGATAAATTCGACTATCGTTTGGGTAACAAGTTTTCAACCTATGCCACGAATTGGATTCAACAGGCGATTCTGCGCAGTATCGCGGACCAGGCACGAACAATCCGTATTCCGGTGCATATGATTGACAATATACACAAGATACAACGTGCCACGCGTCAATTTATGCATAAATACGGACGCCAACCAACGGCCGAAGAACTGTCAAAGATAATTTATTTGCCGGTGGACAAGATTCACAAGGCGATGAAGGTCAATGTTCGCCCGATTTCATTAGAGGCGCCTGTCGGATCCGAAGACGACAGTTCGCGTATGGAAATCATTGCGGACGAAACGGCGAAGAATCCGTTCACGTCGGCGGCGCAAAAGAATCTGCGTAAAATCGTGACACAGATTTTGTCCGAATTGGACCCAAAGGAAGAAACCGTCCTGCGTCAACGCTTTGGAATGAGTACTAACAAGACCAGCACGCTGGAAGAGGTTGGCGAATACATCGGCGTGACGCGTGAACGTATAAGACAAATCGAACAAAAGGCGCTGAATAAGCTGAAACACCCGACGCGGGCGCGCAAACTACGCAGCTTTTTGGAAGACTAATAATCGCGGTCACCCCTTGGTGACCGTTTTTTATAAAGGGGGCGATCATGAAAAAATCTTTTTTGATTTGTGTTGGTAATTCCGGGGGCGGAAAAACCACGTTTATTGATAATCTGCCAAATGGGTTGTATCATAATTTGCGTTCTTGGACAACGCGCGCACAAAGGGCGGGCGAACAAGATGGGGTTAAATATTTCTTTGTTGATGAAGAAAAGTTTGATAGGGAAAAATTCGCGGTCGTACTTTGGGTAAATGAAGATTTGTGGGAACCCGGGAAACCCAAATGGCTTTATGGTGTCCCGGAATTTGAGTTTTATAATAATGTTGGCAAAAATTTTGTATACGATGTCATCGAACCGCGTTACGCACGACAAATAATAGATTGGTTTGGCGCCCAAGATTTTGCGGCTGATTACGATATCAAAATCGCATGGTTTATTCCGCCACTTGATAATGATATTATTGAAAAGCGCGCGAATATGCCCGATGATACCAAGGTTCGCACAAAGAACACTTGCACGATTTATGACATTTTTAATGCGTTTGGACACAAACCTGATTTTATATTGCAACCACGTTGCGCGCACCATGATTCACAACTAAATGAATACACAGAATCGTTGTTGAATAATAACTAACATAAAACTAGACCTGTGTTGCAAGGGCGGAATATATAATGCCCAAATCGGTCTTAATCAGTGCGGCGGTCAGCTTGTCCGCGCTATCGGTTTGCTTTGCCGCAGCCAGTATGCGGTCAAACGCATGCAGCCTAAAAAGAATCGTGTTTTAGTGGCGGGGTTGTCCAAAACTTGACACCAATGCGTGTAAAGCAGTCAGATGCGAACATGAAAGTGGACACAAACGTCTATGATCACAATCGAGACAATATTGTGGGGTACGTTGGCGTAGTTGTGGTTCATCAAAGACATGGTCGTCATGAATTTTGTTCAATATGCTTTCGGCCTTATTAGCCCAACTGCGCGTGAAACTGTGGTATATGCGTGATTCAGTGCCAAAAAGTTTTTCTGATTCAGATAATACATATGCATAGTATTGGGAACAATTTACTAACTGTTCTTTATGACGCATGCCACTTTCCGAATGATTTGATAATTTATTAATAGCCGAATCTGGACGTGTGCGATACAAATACAGTGCGGGAGCATCTGTGGACCCTAGGATATAGTCGTACTTTTCTCTCTTAGCAGCGAACGCGTATTGCATAACGAAATGCGCGTCTTCGAAATACATCATATCTGAACGGAATCGCAAATTATATTTGTTTATTAAATCGCTACGATACAATGTGGCGCAACTGCTGATACGATAGTCTAAAAAATCGAAAGTTTTAATAAAATCTGGGTCGCCTTTTTTAATTTTGGCTAATTTATTGTCAGAAACAATATCATGTTCCGTCCGAACAATCTCATCGCCAGTGAACTTCACAATAGAACCGACAATCATTGCGGTATTTGGCTGATCTTTTAATGTTGTATAAAAGTTTTCTAAAAAATATCTGTCAGTTAGACGTGATTCTTCCTTGCCACCAATTGCATCATCACCATCGACAAACATTACTGTTTCGCCAGTGATGTTGTCTAGCCCCAAGTTGCGTGCCGCAGAAACACCGCAATTACGGTTTTCGTGTGTCCACATAGAAACAATGCGTGGATATTTTCTTGCGTATTTCGCCAAAATTTCCGAAGTTCCGTCAGAAGATCCGTCATCAATACACAAAACGCGAAAGCCCTTTGCGATTTCGCCTTTTTGCGACATAATCGAATCCATGCAATCATCGATATATTGCCTAATGTTATAACAAGGAACGATAACAGAAATCTGCGTTTGGTTTGGCACTTCGTTTATCCTTTTTTGTGACATTATACACAAAAAAGACGCTTTGTCAAATCAAAGTTGCGTTTTTAGCACACTGTATATTTTGCCTAAATCTGTTTTAAGCAGTGCAGTTGCCAGTTTGTCTGGATTATCGGCGGTTTTCGATGCAATCATAACCTTGTCAAAAGTGCGGACGAATTGCGATGCCTGGGAACGAAAAACACTGTCACGTTTTAACATTTCGCGAATTTGCTTTTTGTCGGCGGCGCCCAGCATCTTGGCCAGCCATTTAGAAAATATTGAGGTATCGCCGTCGTGGTATTTATTCCATATTAAATCTGGAATATCAACGCCGGTGGCGCGTGTTAAATCCAACGATTGTTCGTGTAATTTCGCGAATACTTTTTCGCTTTGTATGATAAAATCACTTGTGCTGACGTGATCATATTGTGGTGCAGGCGTTGCCTTTATTGCCTCCATCGGGGCGGCGACGCGTGCAACGGCCATTTGTTTGTTCAATGTTTGCATCGTATCAACGGCCTTGGTGTAATCGGATATCAGTTCAATCATTTGTTGACGTGATTCGCCGGCCAATGTATCAAGTTTCGTCGCCGATTCAGAAACTGATTCCATAGAATGTGCGGCCGTATCGCGTATTGTGGCAATCTTGGCATCCAATTCGGCGACAATCGCGCCAAGCCGCACGCCAACCTCGTCAGATGTCTTGGAAAGTTCGGGCAGGGCGGCATAATATTTTTCAATCAATTCAGATAAAGGTTTAAGTTGTGCGGTCGTATCAACCGACATTTTTATCAATCCTTCGGATTGGTTCGAAAGTTGAGTATGTGCGGCATTCATTTCAATCAATGTTTCGCGCACGCCGGTCGCCATGGCCCTAACAGATTCAGAAAACGCGCCGGCCGCGGCCTTGGTGTCTTGCAACGTGGTGTCTGCAACACCGGATACGGTTTTCAATTCAGATACAACATCGGTCGCAAATTCTTTAATCTCGTTTTCAAAATGGTTTGTAAGCCCGGCAAGTTCACTTGACACGCCACGCACAGAACTTTCCGTTTCGGTTGCGCTTTTGATAACCGTTTCTACGATTTCGGTCAGTTTGCGCAACTGTTTTTCAACCGAAGATTCGGTCAGCATAACCTGGGCACCAACGATATTCGCGGTGTTGGTAAGGGTGTTCATCTGACTTGTTAATTGTTTTTTGCTTTGCCGGTCAAATGTTTCAAGTTTTGTAAGATACGCGCTTAATATCTTACTATTATTATTCAAGACGCCTTCATAATTCGATGCACTGGACTTTATATTGTCGAATCCTTCGGACACATGGTGCGACAGTTCTTGCACAGAATTTTGGAAATCGCCGGCCCCGGTTGTCATTTGTTGAAATTTTTCTGTGGTTGTATCAATTGACCGTTGCAAATCTTCTGAAATTTTTTGGCCAGATTCGTCCCATTGGGCGATTTTGTCGGTGATTACGGCAATCTTGTCATTCGAATCTTTTGTTGTGGCGGTTATTTTTTCCAATGTTTCACCAACGGTTGCGGCAAAACGGTCGGTGGCATTTGAAACATCCACCCATGCATCAGAACCGACAACATCGCGCAGGCCAGAAACAGTGTTATCAACCCGGTCCGTCATTTGCGAAACGCGCATGACCGCGTCGTTTGCGATCTGAACCAAACTATCGTTTTTGATGGCCAGTTCGTTGTGCAACGCATTGGCGGCCTCTATCTGTGATTTTAATGTTTCGCGAATTTGGGCAAAGCATGCAGATATTTTCGCAATTTCGTCGGCCATAATGGTTTGCAAGACACGTGATGCGTCAACAACACGCGCGCGGTCGGGGGCCGTCATGATGGTAAGCATGGATTGCATAACTTGCTGGGACCGACGCGATATAAAAAACAATGCAATCAAAACGCCGACCAGTATTGCGCCGACCGCAATTCCACAAATAATCAATATGTTAGTTATGTCCATGTTTCCCCCCAATGTAAAAACTATTTATTATTCCTTGCAGTTCGGTCATATTTATAATAAAATTCTAACAATAAAGCAAGAACATAAATGATAAAAAAAGACACTCTTTCCCCGGAACAAGATATTGCGGCCGATCCAACACGAAATGTTTGGGTTCAGGCAAATGCCGGCACCGGGAAAACAAGTGTTTTGACGGAGCGTTTGCTGCGCATATTATTTCGCGATAAAACAAATAACTCTGGAATTTTGTGTTTAACTTATACTAATGCGGCGGCGGGCGAAATGCGTTCGCGCATACTTGCGGCGTTGCGACAATGGGCGATGGCCGATGATGACGAATTGCGGGGATTGTTGCATGGGGTGTCCACAAACACAACACCAACGGATACAGACATATCGCATGCACGCGCGGTATTTTTCAAATATATTGATACGCCAGATTTGCTTAAAATAAAAACAATCCATGGTTTTTGCGAAGAAATTTTGCACCGTTTCCCGACCGAGGCGGGAATATCTCCATCATGGTCGCTTATATCAGACGCCCCACAAAAGGTTTTATTGCGTGAAGCGTTGAACAGGTTGGTGTATGCCTCGGATAATGACGAACTTGTTGGTAATGCTTTTGACTATCTGGTTGGGGCAATATCGGAACATAAACTTGACGAACTTTTTAAATATCTTGAAGGCCAATGTAAAAACTTTTTTGGCGTAAAAGATTTTATTAAATATAGAAATTATTTTATTGAAACAATTAAAGAAAAGTTAAATTTGAATTCTATAAAAACGCACAATATTCCCGATGTTCCTGTTGAAAAATTAAAAGAAATAGTCGAAAACGCAAAATGTGAAAAAAACATCGGCGTAAAGTTGCAAAATTTGATTAGCTTAACAGAACAATATATTGATTCAACGATAGATTTTGAAAAATATAAACATGCGTATCTGACGGACAAGGGGTTGCCCATAAAAACCGGATTGGATAGACCGTATTTGGCGGACGAAAAACAGCGGGTTTTCGAATTGAATGTGCGTCATGTTAATGAAAAAATATACTATGATTCAATTGCGTTGTTTGATTTGGCGGCGGCTTTTGCCAAAACTTATCGGGATTTAAAGCGTTCGCAAAACGTTCTTGATTTTGAAGATTTGATTTTATACACACATCAATTGTTTTCTAACCCCGAAACGATGGGTTGGATTTTGTCTGGGCTGGATCTGTCATTGTCGCACATTTTGGTTGATGAAGCCCAAGATACGGGACCGGCGCAGTGGGAAATTTTACAAATGCTGGCTGGGGATTTTTTTACGGACGGCGACAATACTGATTTGCCGCACTCGTTGTTTGTTGTGGGTGACACAAAGCAATCTATATATGGTTTCCAAGGCGCCGATGCAAACGCTTTTATTCAAAGCAAACAGGCTATATCTGCGTATATAAAAAATAACGTGCGTGAAATTCAAGAAATACCATTAACACAAAGTTTCAGATCGACCGCGCCGATATTGGCGGTTGTTGATGCTTTTTTTGGTGATGAAAATGTACGTAATCAAACAGGCTTTATAAATAATCCGCATAAATGTTTTCGTGTTGATGTTCCGGGCCGGGTTCAAATACATAAATTGGTGTCCGCGCGTGATTCCGATATAGAATCATCCAAACTGCGCAAAAAATATGTGTCGGACATAGCCGATAAAATCGCGCAATTATTGGCGGACGGAAAATATAAACCGAACGATATCATGATATTGGTGCGCCAGCGTGCGCCCTTGGCGGCTCCGATGAGTTTTGCGTTAAAAAATCGCGGTATTCCGGTCGCCGGCAGTGATAGAATAATATTACCGGAATTTCCGGTAATCAAAGATCTTATGAATTTATTGCGCTTTTGTATGGATAATGCCGACGACTATAGTTTGTGTTGTGTTTTAAAAAGTCCAATGTTTCGTTTTTCAGAAAACGACATATACGCGCTTTGCACCAAACGTAAAAAATCGTGCGATAATATAACGATATTCGATTTGTTAAAAACCGCTCACAGTGATGTTTTTGATATTCTTTCTGAATTTATAAACGTTTGCGCGACATCGGGTCCCTATACGTTTTTTAATTATGTTTTAAACCATTATGATATGCGCGAAAAAATGGTGGCCGCGCTGGGCGGGCATATAATCGACCCGTTGGAAGAATTTATAACCATTTGTTTGTCATATGAAAGGACGCGCCCCGGAACTTTGCGGCATTTTATAAAATGGTTTATTACGGGCAGCAGTGAAATAAAACGCGATATGGACGCCGGCGCCGGTGTGCGCATAGTGACCGTTCATGGCAGCAAGGGTTTGCAGGCACGTGTCGTTTTCCTGGTGGACACAACATCGATGCCCAGGGCGGTATCACTATATAATCTTGCGTCTTCGCCAGATTCTTTACCGGTATGGCTTTGGGCGTCACATAGCCCAAAAGAATATAGCCCGGAATTTGATGAAATCAGGGCGCGGGCGGCACGTGCATCAACCGAAGAGAATTTTCGTTTGCTATATGTCGCAATGACACGCGCCCGCGATGAATTGTATATCTATGGCTATACGCCGTATGCGACCGCCCCAGATTTGTCTTGGTATAATATGTTGTGGCAAACGCTATCGGATAAATTCAATGTTCATGACGATATGATAGAGGTTTCAAATGAAACAGAATAGGTTAAATGTTTTCGTGCGCGATAAAGAATCCCAAAAAATGGCCACCCAAAGGGGGACGGATATTCATCAAATGTTATCACGAATAATGTTTCGCGATGGCGATTTCGTTGGCGATAAAGATATTGTTTCAAAGATAAAAACAAATCCCGAATTGTGTGAAATTATGGGGCCGCTATCGCGGGCCGAGGTTCCGTTGGCCGGGTATATTGACGGCGTGTTTTTAAGTCGCCGTATCGATAAGTTGTATGTAAACAAAAATACTAAAACAATAGTTGTTTTAGATTATAAAACAGATACAGACAAGAAAATGTATCATGCAAAATATCGCGTTCAATTAATGGAATATTATAATTTGTTAAAACAAATCTATCCTGATTTTAATATTTCGTGTAAAATTCTTTGGACACATGATTTTACACTGGAAAACGTAATATAAAAAGGTAATATTACATCGATATGCTTACACATTTGATAATTTCTAATATAGTTCTTATTGATAAACTGAATTTGAATTTCGGTTCGGGGTTGAATATTCTAACGGGTGAAACCGGCGCCGGAAAAAGTATATTACTTGATGCGCTATCGCTTGCACTGGGGGCGCGTTCTGACGTGGGACTTGTTCGCCATGGAACGGATTCGGCGGCGGTAACGGCGGAATTTGATTCGTGTCCCGCGAATGCGGTGGCAATTTTAAATGAGGCGGGAATCGAATATGACGACACAATAATATTGCGCCGAACGCTTGGTGTGGACGGTAAAAGTCGTGCATGGATAAATGATGTGCCGGTGTCGATACGAACACTTAAATCGGTTGGGGATTTGTTGCTTGAAATCCATGGGCAATTTGCAAATCACGCGTTGCTTGATCCGACAACGCATCGTACGGCATTGGACAATTTTGCCACCAAAAATATTGACGGGTTTGCGCGCATTTTGGCCGATGTTAATAAAACATATAACGATTATCATTCGGCGACCAAGGAATTACAGAATGTGCAAGACTTCCTTAACAAAAATGCCGCGGAACAAGAATATTTGGAACACAATATTGCGGAACTCCGCGCGTTGAACGTGCGCCCCGGCGAAGAATCTGAACTTGCGGATAGACGTGCGGATATGATAAATGCGGAAAAGAACGCCGCGGTTTTGGCGGACGCGGTTGCGGCGTTTGGGCGCGGGGGCGATACACTGGATTCCCAGATTTTTAACGTCGCGCATATTTTGGAACGTGTGCGTGGTGAACCAAATCCATATTCGGAACAAATAGACGCCCTGTATAACGCGGCGGAAACTGTGGCGCGTGTCGCCGAACAAATTGCTCCAAGTGAAATCGATACTGATACGGTTGATTCAATCGAAGAAAGATTGTTCGCCATTCGTGCCGCGGCGCGCAAACACCATGTGTCCGCGGACGATCTGCCACAAAAACTTTCCGAAATGGAGTCCCAGTTAAACACAATAACCAATTCGGACGATGAATTAAAAAGGCTGACGGCGGTTGTCGCAACAACCCGTAAGGCGTATAATGCCGCGGCAAAGTTGCTATCTGAAAAGCGCGTGTGTGCGGCGACCGAATTGCGAACGCGATTGTTGGCGGAATTGCCAGATCTAAAACTAAAAGACGCGGATTTTAACGTTGAAATCACGTCGCGCGAACCATCGGCGGCGGGCGCGGACGATGTGTTATTTATGATAAAAACAAACCCCGGAATGCCGTTTGCACCACTGCACCGGGCCGCGTCAGGCGGTGAGCTTGCGCGTTTAATGCTTGCCATGCGGGTCGTGCTTGCGGACGGTGACGCGTCGCATACGTTTGTGTTTGACGAGGTTGATACCGGTATCAGTGGCGCAACCGCAAGTGCCGTTGGAAACCGTTTGGACCGTCTTGCACATGATTCCCAGGCCATTGTTATAACCCATTCGGCCCAGGTTGCGGGTTTTGCCGACCATCATTTCAAAATAGAAAAAACAACAAACGGCGAAACCACCGTAACCAATGTTCGTGAAATATCTGGCGATGAACGTGTTGGCGAAATTGCCCGGATAATCAGTGGCGCGGAAATAACGCCCGAATCCATCGCCACCGCAAGGACATTGATAAAAGGATAACGGCTATGATATATACCGGATATTGGGCAAAAGCCAAAGAATATGAGCGAAAAGGTCTGATTCCGGTTGGAATATCTGGATGGATACCTGATGGTTACAAGGGGCGAACATATAAAAAATTGGCGCCAAAGTATTCATGGTGGAAGGAATGGCACGATAACAATTTGTCCGAAACATGGTATACAGATAAATATAACGAAACTGTATTAAGTCAACTTAATCCTGTTAATGTGGCAACCGAAATTCAAAGTTTTGGACCAGACGTCGTTTTGCTTTGTTTTGAAACGCCTGAAAAATTTTGTCACCGACACCTTGTGGCAAAATGGTTACACGAAAGAGCAAACATCGATGTGCAAGAATATGTCTTGCGTACAAAATAAAAATAATTTTTATATATTCACAATCCCATCTGCAAATTCAACCGATGCGATTTTGTTTATGGCGGTCGCGCTTGATATAATCGCACCGTCTGCCCCGCGTGCAATTGCATACCCGCGGTTCAGCACATTTTTATAGCCCAATGAGTTTAGCATTTGTCCGTTATGTTCCAATCCACGCCACAAATTGAGCATTTTATTGTTCAATATATCCGGCATACGCGCAACAATTTCCATTTTGTGTTTTGCGTCCGTCATTTTTGAATTTATTATAATACCAATGGTTCGTGTAATATCGTCAATGCGTTGCGCCCGTTCCATCAGCATTTGTCGCGGACTTTTAATAGTGATGTTTTCAATTTTTTGTTTAAGGTTTACGAATTTCGTGGCAAACCCGACCGACAACCGGTGCCCCAAATTTTCCAGATCTTGAATCAGTGATATTTTTGTTGGAACAACCGCTTCGGCCGCGCCTGTTGGGGTGGGGGCGCGGTGGTCGGCCGCAAAGTCAACCAACATCCAATCCGGTTCATGACCAACGCCGGTTATAACCGGAATTTGGCTATTCGCGACCGCACGCACAACGATTTCTTCGGAAAACGGCAACAGGTCTTCCAATGCCCCGCCGCCCCGCGCAACAATGATAACATCAACATTTTTTACGCGGTTAAAGTATTCAACGCCGGCCGCAACCTCTGCCGCGGCGGTAGTGCCTTGGACGGTTGCGGGGTATAAAATCACATGCACCGGAAATCGTTCGCGCAGGCGGTTTTGAATATCTTGGAATGCGGCGCCGGTCGGACTGGTCACCACGCCGATTGTTGTCGGCAATTTCGGCAACGGCTTTTTGCGCGACGCGTCAAATAACCCCTCAGCCGCCAATTTCTGTTTGCGTTCTTCCAGCATTTTAAGGATTGCGCCAACGCCCGCCATTTCGATACTGGAAGCCACAATCTGATAATTACTGCGCGCCGGATATGTGGTAAGTTTCCCGGTAATTATAACCTCCAATCCATCGGAAAGTGCAAAATTCACCGGCGTCCCACGCCAAATAATAACGGACATCGCGGCACCGGAATCCTTTATCGTCATATACATGTGCCCCGAAGTCGCGCGTGTTATTTGCGACAGTTCGCCACGAATCTTTATCACCGGGAACGCGGTTTCAACAACGTTTTTAAGCAACGCCGACGCATCGGTCACAGAAAAAATCATATCAGGTTTAACAAATGGTTCCGGTTTTTGCATGACGCCCCCCCTTTATAATTCCGTCAATGGCCAACGCGGGCGCGGGGCAATCGGTTCGTGTACAACTTTTCCAATGCGATAGTTTTCGATTCCCGCCCAGGCAATCATTGCGCCATTATCGGTGCATAAATTCATTGGTGGTGCGGCAAAAATCATATCATGCCGACGCGCCAAGTCTTCCATCGCGGCGCGTATGGCACTGTTTTTCGCAACGCCGCCCGCAACGACCAGTGTCTTGGGTGCGCACGTCCGAACGGCGGGCGATTTCATCGCGTTATTCAAACGGTTTATAATACAATCAACGACCGCCGACTGAAACGATGCACAAAAGTTATTGATAAATTCATCAGAATAGGGCGGTTCATGTTTGTTTAGCATCGAACGCGCGGCGGTTTTAATACCACTAAACGAAAAATCACAGCCCGGTTTATCTGTTAAGGGCCGCGGGAAATCAAATGCACGTGGGTTGCCCGCCCGGGCGCATTTATCGACTATTGGTCCGCCGGGATACCCCAGCCCCAACATTTTTGCAACCTTGTCAAACGCTTCGCCCGCGCTATCGTCCAATGTTTGTCCAATCAGTTCGTATTGCCCAACGCCACGCACCAATAAAATCTGACAATGTCCACCGGACGCCAGCATCAGCAAATATGGAAATTCCACATCAATGTTCGCACGTGTGTCGTCCGCCGTTGTTGCACACAGGCGTGGCACCAATGCGTGGCCTTCCAAGTGATTTACCGCAACCAGTGGTTTGCCGGTCGCCTGGGCCATGCCGGTCGCGGCCATCCACCCAACCAAGACGCCCCCAATGAGTCCCGGTCCCGCGGTCGCCGCAATAACATCAATATCGTCCAATGTTTTGCCCGCCCGCGACAGTGCCAAATTTATCACTTCATCAATCGCCAATATATGTGCGCGTGCCGCCAATTCCGGCACAACGCCGCCATATTTTTGGTGTTCCGGGATTTGCGAATAAATTATATGCGCGTGGATATTTTTGTTTGAATCAACGATTGCCGCACTTGTTTCATCACACGAAGATTCAATGCCCAAACACAGCGTCGCCGCACCGTCCGACACATTGCCGGCGGCCGCGCCCATGTCCATTTTAATAATTGTATCGTCCATCATTTTTTTATTTCCAAAATTATTATACCCAAATTTTTTGGACTTTCCATCATTCTTTGCACATATTTGCGAAAGTCGGTGTCAACAACCGCACCCGCGCGACGCGATGCATGACGCAGTGTTCCGTCGGGCAACAGAAACCCCATGTGTCGAACAACCAAATCTGTGCCGATTTTGTCGTGGATCTTTGGATTGGCGCGCAGGAACAAAACCACAACCGGCCGCGTGACCGCGATATCCGCGGCATATTTATACGGAATGTATTCAAGGTGCGCGGTGCGTGGCGTGAAATCTGTGGCCATATTATGCATAACCCGGAACCAGTTTCCTTTATCAATTGTTGCCGTATATGTTTCGGTTGGGGCGTAATCGGCGCTGATATTCCGCACAATATTGGCATTGTTTTCCAACCAATCGGTTTCGATAAAATGATTTCGATTTATAAAGTCCGGCTCGCCGTCCGCATATCGAATTTTGTTTAGTCTTTGCACGTCGCCGCCGGCCAACGCCGTTTCAATAAACGTCGTGCAATCAAAGGCATCAAATCGTATCAGCGGGTCTTTGTCCGGCGCGCGTTCTTCGCCCAACGGGTCATTTAAATACCGCGCGCCAACATATTCGGCACCCAAATCTTCATTCGTTTGGCGGCCAAAGAAACAACAGCCCGCTAAAAGAAACAGGGGTAAAACGCGCCACATTATGAATTATTCTTTAATTGTATGCCAACGAAACAAAGTTGCATTGCGTCGCGCACCGGCATATCGGCCGCGTCCGGCAAGGTCGCCATTTTATCAACACACGCCACCAATAGTTCCAGGTTGTTTTCCGACGCGGTCATAACATGCGCCGCGGCAATTCGGCGTTCAACTGTTGCACCGCCCCAATCCTTTAATTGTGCGGTTTCCAACGCGGCGTCTTGGCGCGGCAACGTAAAGAACACAAATATGGCAAGCAACAATACGCAAACGCCAACAAAAAAGATAATTCCACGAACAAGAATTTTTTTCATAATATCCCCCCAAAAAATTATAAATTATTCACACCGCAACAACCAAATGTCATAGTCCGGATTTTGGACCGGATTTTTTCCCGGATTGTTGCGATCCATCCAATTGCTATAAAACCGTTCGCCACCATTCTTTACAATTTCGACAAACGCATAGAAATTTTCCGCATCAAACGGGTCAGATTGCTTACACGACCGCACGATTATATTCAGTTTTTCGAAATTGACGGGCACACCAACGGACGCGGTAATCGTCTGAGCCTTGCCGGCGGCCTTGTTCATAACCTGCATTACCGCGGTGTCGCGATCGATGTACGCATGTGCCGCAAATGTGACAAACATCATCAATAAAGAAACAAGAATTCTTTTCATGTCGGTTATATCCTAGCCCCACATCGCCGGTAAGTCAATTTGAAAATTTTGCACAACAAAAATCCCCGCGTTTGCGGGGATTTTGAATAATCGCGACCAATTATTTGTCGGCCTTTGCGCCCCTTTCGGCGGAAGCGGCCGCCAAATCTTCGACGATACGCGCCTTTTTACCGGACAATTTCCGCAAAAAGAACAATTTCGCACGACGCACGCGACCGATACGAACCTTTTCGATTTTTTCGATTGCCGGGCTGTAAAGTGGGAACTTGCGTTCGACGCCAACACCGTATGATTCACGACGCACCGTAAATGCCGCCGTATTGCCGTTGCCGCCGTCACGTGCGATAACGACACCTTCGAATATTTGGATACGGAATTTATCGCCATCTTTGATTTTTACATGAACGCGCAACGTGTCACCGGCCTTGAAGTTTGGAATAACCTTGTCGCCTTTGACCTTTGCGATATTTTTTTCTTCGACTTTTTTAATAATGCTCATTTTTAGTTTTCCTTTATTAAATCCGGACGTCTTTCTTTTGTTATTTCGTCCGATTGTTGTTTCCGCCACCGTTCGATATTGCCATGGTGACCGGACAGCAGGACTTCTGGGACATTTCGTCCACGCCATGCCGACGGGCGGGTGTATAATGGCCATTCCAGCCCCCCGATTTCAAAACTTTCACTGGCGGTTGCTTCCACACCGCCACCAAGGACATTATCCAACACGCGAACCGCGCTGTCAATAAAAACTTGCGCGGCGATTTCCCCCCCCGAAAGGATGTAATCGCCGATGGATAATTCCATAATATTATACTCTTCGATAACCCGTTGGTCAATTCCTTCGTACCGACCACAGAGCAGGGTATAAACCGCATTTTCGGCATTATTTGCAAACCCACGAACCATTTTTTGATTAAGTGTTGGTCCGCGTGGCGAAAAGTATATAATTTGTCCCGGGTTTTCGATTGAATCAATCGCCGCCCCCAAAACATCAGGCCGCATAACCATACCAACGCCACCGCCGAATTGCGTGTCATCAACACTGCCATAATCGTTTATGGCAAAGTCGCGAATGTTTACCACCGCGTATGACCATATTCCGTTCGCATGCGCGCGCCCAACCACGCCGGCCCCAAGCGTGCCCGGAAACATTTCTGGAAAAACGGTCAGTATATTAAAGTGCATTTACATATTTATCTTTTTTTGCCGGTATTACCATCGGTGCAGAAATTACACCCTGTACATGCTTTTGTGTTTTCAAAAACTTTCACCATAGCACGTATGTCTGCTACCGGGGTACCCTTTGGTGCGGCGACTTGAACTTCGCCATCGTTCGTGTTTCTAACGAGTGCTACGCCGGTGACAATGCTTTGGCATTGTTTAACACCAGAGCACTTTTTCGGATTGTTGCACCGACATGATTTTATTGAAAACTTTGTGCTTGTAACAAGGTTCAGTTTCGGATTACTATCATTGGCGCCCTGGTTTTCGCCTACATAAACTACATTTATCATAACTACTCCTTTTTGTTTATATTGTCATTTTCGATACATTCTCTACTCCGAAATAACATTATGCACCTTTTTGGCGCGCCTTCATATTTGCACGCCACTGTTCGCCATAACAACAGCTATCACACAAAACCTGTACCAAGGTGTTTAATGACAAGGGCTTCATATTTGCCGGTGTCACTTCTTTGGTGCCGACCTCGTTCACATACAATTTTGGGTTCCATGGGGTCGTTGTGTCTTTGGTGACCTGAATGCCCAGTTGGTTGGCCCCAACCTCTACCGGACAGGGGTCTGGTGGCCGTCTGCCACATCTACAATCCAGGCGGACACGTCCGTATTCCCCGTTTTCGTCTTTGGTAAATACTTCTCTTGCCATGTTTTTTCCTTTTTGTTTATATTATTCTTTAATGTCTGCATTTATACATGCATTCCATACAAATCGGGTGCAAGAACGCCTTTGTCAGTTTGGGAATTTCCGGGCACGCTTCATCAGTATTGCATGGCCGTATTTCATGTACATGAACACAACCAAACCGCGGAATCACGCTTAGCCGGACACCAGAATTGGTACCACAAATTTGGGTAATCTTTTCTTGCACATCATGTATCGCTGGGCACGCATAATAATCAACAACTTTACCATTTTCGCCATCGCGCAGTGGTGTTCGACACTTGCATGTATAAACGTTCCTGCCGTCATAGAATAAAAACAATGTTGTCTTTTCCGCCATGTTTACACCCTTTATTTCACATTTATCGTTTTCTTGTCAAAATCTACACTCGCCCCCCGAAAAGACACCATGTCGCCGCCGTCCAGTTCCATAATATCGCCGGCGCCGAAGTTTTGAAAGCACGCCACGCGCCCCAATTCCACGCCGCCACGCACAACGGTCATACCGATTAAATCGGCCTGGTAATATTCGCCGTCGCGCGGCGCGGGCAAATCATCGCGATTGATAAAGATTTCCGTTCCCCGCAACGTTTCCGCCGCGTTTCTGTCGGCAACCCCATCAATCCGCGCGATAATAACATTGGTGTTTGGCACGACGCGCACAAATTGCAGCGCGCCGGCCGGAATCCTGTCGCCGAAAACCGCCAAATCTTGAAAGTCCGACGGTTTTTCGGTAAATGTTTGAACGCGCACTTCGCCCCGAATTCCCTGGGGCGCAACAATTTTCCCAACCAAAATGCGCGTATTCGATGGCATATGTTATTCTGCGGCTGCCTCTGGTGCCGGTTCCGCTGTGGCTTCCTCCGCCGGTGCTTCGGCCGCGGCCTTGGCTGCTGCTTCTGCGGCGGCTTGTTCTTCGGCTATCTTGGCCAATTTATCGGCCTTGTCTTTGATCTTTTGCAATGTTTTTTCAGATTGCAGATTCTTTTTTGTTTGATTTGGGATCACGCGTTTTGCGACCAAACCCGCATTCGCCAGGAAACGATACACGCGATCGGACGGCTTTGCACCTTTGCCCAACCAAGCCTTAATTTCTTCGATTTTAAGGACCACGCGTTTTTCATTATCACGTGCCAACATCGGGTCGTATTTCCCCACAACCCCCAACACATTACCGGAATTACGCGCATTGCGGGAATCCGTCACAACAATGTGATAATAAGGGCGTTTTTTTGCGCCATAGCGCGCCAAACGAATAACAGTTGCCATATTTTTACTCCTTTTGTAAGAAACTGTTTTTATCCACAAAGAAAACCGACACCAAGGTTGAAAACTCAACGGATGATGCGCCTTGTGCGACCGCACACAGGATTGATTTAAATGGCAATCTTTGGGATTTGCAAAACGATTATGCATTAAAAATATACAAAAGTCAAGGGCCCAGGCAGAATATGTTAAGGTAAAAATTAATGCGGGACAAATCGTCCCGCATATTAAACCGTTTAAACCGTCGGCAAATTAACACCACCCGCGCAGTTTCATCGCATTTGCCACGCGTTTGATTGAATACATATATGCGGCCTCACGCATGCTGACGTTATATTCGCATTTGATTGCATAGATTGCGTCAAACGCCGAAATCATCGCCGCGCGTTCTTTGTCCGCGACTTCGTTTTCTGGCCAATAATATCCATATCGATTTTGCACCCATTCAAAGTACGAAACCGTCACGCCACCGGCATTCGCCAAAATGTCCGGCACAATCATAACGCCACGCGCCAACAACATTTCTTCGGCGTCCAACGTTGTTGGACCGTTTGCACCTTCGACTATCAAATTGGCCTTGACCAATGGTGCGGTGTCGGCATTAATCGTGTTTTCCATCGCGCATGGCGACAACACATCCACCGGCAGACCCCAAAACTCATTCGCGCCAATAACGGTCGCGCCCGGAAAGTCCGCAATACTGCCATTGTTTTTGTCTTTGTATTGCATCAACGCATCAATGTCGATTCCGTCTGCGTTATAAAGTATTGTGTTCCATTCCGCAATCGCAACGATTTTCGCACCCATGTCGAAACTGCATTTGGCGGTGAAACTGCCCACGTTGCCAAAGCCCTGAATCGCGATGGTCGCGCCGTTAATATCTTTGCCCAATGTCTTTAACGCCGACGCAATCGTAATCGAAATCCCAAGTCCCGTCGCACGCGTCCGCCCCAACGAACCGTTTAATTCCACCGGTTTGCCGGTAAACGTTCCAAACGAGTTATCGCCAGAAAGTTTGATATATTCATCAATCATAATCGACATAATTTGGCCGTTGGTGTTGACGTCCGGCGCCGGGACATCGGACTTTTCACCCAAAATAGGATAAATCGCATCAACATACCCGCGGCACAGCCGTTCCATTTCACCCGCCGACAATGTTTTGGGGTCAACAATAATGCCCCCTTTGCCACCACCATAGGGCAGGCCGGTCACCGCGCATTTAAATGTCATCCAAATTGAAAGCGCCGACACTTCGTCACGTGACACCGCGGGGTGAAAGCGAATGCCGCCCTTGGATGGCCCCAATGCCGTATTATGTTGCGCCCGGAACCCGGTAAAGGTCTTAATCGAACCGTCGTCCATTTTAACCGGAATTTGCACTTCGATAATGCGCGCCGGATTTTTCAGAATTTCATACACGTTGTCGCCAAGTCCCAATCGATCGCATGCGGATTTCACACGCGCCTGGGCCGCCAATAATGGATTAAGATTTTCATTTGTCATATGTGTCTCCTATGTAATCTGATTACGATATACCGCAAAACGCACAAAAAATCAATAATATTCGCCAAGGGGGGGCGGCCCGCCTTCGCCGCTAATCACGAATAATTTTCTCATATTCCGGATTATGCTACGGCGAGGCACTCAAAAATTTTAATCGTGCACTTTGTTGTGCACGATAACAATTTTTGGTGGTGCGGGCGAAGGGAATGTAAATTCCCGCTCACGTTGTTCGTGGGCCCCTTTCGCGTCGTAAGGCGCGAACTGCGCTTCGCTTGTTCTTGCCAACTAACCGCTCCGAACCCTCTTTGCCGGGTTCTCTTCCGTCGCCACAATCCAAAAATTAAACCGGCAAAATGCCGGTTGAATTTTTGGTGCGGGCGAAGGGAATCGAACCCTCGTCTAAAGCTTGGGAAGCTTTCGTGCTGCCATTATACCACGCCCGCGAACAATGGACAATACTATATTAAAACTTGCGACTTGTCCAGAATAAAAATTATCGCATATGTTGATTGAAAAATGTCGTTTGGTCGCACCCGCCGCGATAGCGGTTCACAACCCGGTGCGGTGTTTTAATTACCGGTTTTATACCATCGGTTTTACTATATTCCATGTCACCATGTCGGTAATAGGGGGCTTTATAACAATACGTCATTTTACGATCATAGGTCATTTACTAGCCACCTTATACTCTGCGTGTGTTTGGGTATTGCCATTTTATTATGTGCTTCAATATATTAGCCGCCAAATCATGCTTTTTCGCAAGTTCTAGTGCTTTGGCTTCCGGTAGTTTCCCACTCATCAGTTCTTGCGCGTCCTTATACATCTCCTGTATCCGGGGTGAAGGATTGATAAATCCGGCATAAAGTGTCGCCAAAACGCAACGACTCTTAAACCCTTCGCGCAGGGCGGTTTCCTGTAATTCTTCACTCTGTGTTTTAACGCTTTTAATAGAATAGGGCATCGTTCGCACTGATTCCATACAAAGTTCTGCATCAAACGGGTTCAACATATATCCAATAAAGAATTCCTGGGCCTCGCGTTTAATAAACCGCCCGCCACTTGATATGTTTGGGCGCTTCGACACAACGTCAAAACCATGATTGGTGGTTTCATCTTGGATTTGCAATAAAGTCCGGCGTATTTGTTTCAATGCCTCGGGCGACAATTGACTATTGTGATCCTCTATGCTTTTCACAAAATCTAAATCACAGATCCCCGGATTGTTTTGCAGCACCGCAGCCGGATTCGCGCAACGCCCAATCAACACCGGCTCTACACTTAACGCCACCACAATCTCTGCCGCAGTTAGGACGGTTTCCGCGGGCCGCCCAGAACTTTTGCAATTATTTGCCACCTTGACTATATTGTCGCGCATAATATCAAACTTGTTAAAAAGTTCCGGGTCTTTCTTGGTATTCAAGAAAACGACAAGCGGGCTATATCCGCCACTTTGGTCAATAACAGATTTAAAATATTTCAAAAAATCGCGTGTCGTCCCAAGTAAATTTTCAACACGCCCGCCATTTGTGGAATTATACAAACCCGCGGCAACATGCGCCTTTTTCTCTAGTTCTGGATCGGCTTGCGTCTGACTTTGACTATGTGATTGCAGATTCCTATCTCTACGCGCATATTCAGGATATTTATATCGATACACGCGGTCACGTCTGTGATCAACGGGTTCATATGGTTCATATGATGACATATCTGTACTCCTTGGTTTTTACTTCATTGGAATTTGTAATAGTTGCTGTGGGAAAATCAGATTCGGATTTTCGATATTGTTGCGTTCGGCAATAATGCTGAACAATACGCCGCGACGCAGAAAGTTCCGCGCAATCACCCACAGGCAATCGCCACGACGCACCGTATAGAACGTATCATTATCACCCGTCATTTCCGGCATAACAAAAACATGATTAACCGTCGCAATCGTTTGCCCGTCCGCGTCATGCAACCGCACGCCCAGTGTGTATTCGCGCCCCGGCACCAACCGGCCAACATTTGCGCCCAATCCAAAATGCCGATAATCCGACACGCGCGCAAAGCCCAAATATTTGTCGTCCAATGACAAAGACACACGCAAACGCGGCAACGCGTCGCCGGAAACGACCAAACGCCCGGTGTCCAGATAATCTATTTTTGAAACAATCAAATCCCCGTCCTTTAAAATTGCCGGCGATTGCAAAACCCGGCTGCCGTCGCGGGTCAAAAGCAACGACACAGAATTGCGATAATCCACATCCGACACATACAAGAAAACACTATCCGCGGATTTTTTCTTTGGGTTTGCACCAATCAACGTCAGTGTATAATTCCCGGGCTTCAACCCGCGCGCCGGCGCATAGGCAAATTCGCCGTCGGCATTTGTCATTTCGGTTGCAACAATTTTGCCATTCAACACAATGGAAACATTCTTGTTCGGTTGCCACCGACCGGCGACGACAATCTTGCCGTCCTGTTTAATCCGCACAATATCGAATGTCGGTGTGTCGGTTGTTTCCGGCGCAATATTTTTATTTGTTTTAACCGTAGTTTGAATTTCCACCGGCTTTTCGGGCATGCCCAGCACGATAACGCGGCGATTTGTCTGAATAAACATTGCCCAAATTGCAACCAGCAACACGACAATCGCGCAAGCTATTGGAAACCAATATTCACGCAATACAGAATTTTTATTTTTGTCGTCGGCACGATTTTCACGTGTGGCCACCGCGGGGCCGGCCGTTTCCGCGCCACCGGTTTCGTCGGTTTCATTAAGTGACCGCAAGAATTTGCGCGTAAAACGACGCCGGCGCGAAAGCCAATTATCCTGTCTTGCGATTGCGTCATCAATTAGATTGTCGGTTGAACGCTTTGTTTTGCCCATAACGGCGGTGTTATTGCTTGCCATTTCCATATCTCCGTAATGATAAACCTATCGATAGACAAAATAGCATAAAAAATGTTTCTTTGTCAACTTGTTTGTGATATAATTTGGTCGAAAGAAACGGAGAAAACATGAAAAAAATAGCAATTATGACAACGGGTGGGGATTGCAGCGGCCTGAACACTGTTATAAATCGTCTTGTGTTGGGTGCGACCGCGCGCGGTTGGCGCACGTATGGAATTATTGACGGCACAGATGGCCTGTGCAGCAATCCCATAAACGCAATAGAAATGACCATCGATACTGTGCCGATTGAAAATGCAAGATTGGCGGGCAGTTTCTTGCACAACGGCCACGCATGCATGATGAATTTTGAACGCGCCGCCGCAACGGGACGCATCAAAGAATTTAACAAAAAATTGCGCGACGCATTGTTGAAATTAAAATTGGACGCACTGGTCCTGGTTGGCGGCAACGGCAGTTTTTCACTCGCCTGGTTAAACCGCGAAATATACCGCGACCTGTCACTAATTTGCATTCCAAAGACCATAGACTTTGATATTCCACTGACCGACCGAACAATCGGATTTGATACGGCCGTTCAACAGTTAACCGGTTATTGCGACCAATTGTTATTAACGGCGCGCAGCCATCATCGCTGGTTCGTTGTGCAAACCATGGGGCGCGATTGCGGGCGGCTTGCGCTGTATGCGGGTATCGCCGTCGGCGCAGATGCGATTTTGGTGCCGGAAATAAAGTTCGATGTCGATGAAATGATTGCGCATATAAAATCGATAAAACGCGACTATGGAATTATCATGGTGTCCGAGGCGATCAAACTGCGTGGCCATTCGGGCCGTCCGGCGGAAATGATTTCGCGCAAACTGACCGCGGCGGGCATTGTTAATCGTGCTGCATTCCCGGATTATATTCAACGTGCGGGCGATACGGTGGCCGGCGATCGGATATTGGCCGCAAAAATGGCAACATGCGCACTGGACGCGATTGAAAATAACGAAACATATGTGATGACCGCACTGCGTGGCGACGAATGCGTGACTGTGCCGCTTTCGGAATTCTATGATGCGGGTGATGTTCGCGCCGACCCAAATATTCCGGCCGTTAAAACCGCAAACGCATATATCGAACCCGACGACCCGCTGATTGCGGTTGCGGCTGATTTAAACACATATATCGGAACAACGAATTAATTCGTCTGGTTTTGTGGGATATAGACGTTGACTTCTGGCCCCGCAATAAACGTGCCGTCGCCGGTTTTGGGGAAGAATTGTTCGGATACTGTATCATACATGCCGACCTCGCCATCTGAATTGTGACGTGCCGGCACCATGTTCATAATAATCTGTCCGTTATTAGTGATTTTAAATCCGCTGCTTTGAACGATAGATGTTCCTGTTACATTATTTCGACCAAACAAACAAAGTGGCACCGTCCCACTGTTTGTACCAAATGTGGGACTTAAAATTTGAACACCGTTTACAATTAATGCATTCTTTTTTAATATTAACACTCCCTGATACTGTGACTCGTTTGAGTTATAATCAAAAACAGATGCGTTTGACAAAAATCTTGTATACCAAGTATTACCGCTATCAAATGTTTCCGCCCATGTGCTTGAACCATACAATAGCATTTTGTCCCCCTGGTTTGATATGTTCGCGGGCAACATTTTATAATGCAATTCCAACACATCATCTGCTTGTACTATATGTTGCGTATTCAATACGACATTTCCATCTGTTTCAATATATTCTAATTGACTATATCCCGTTGGTAAGGCAGTAGTTGTTGTATTATGTATTGAATAAACCCAACAAAGGTTTGTATCGGGTTTATATTCTGAACAGATAAATTCACTATCAAGTCCGTTTTTAACTGCGGCGTTAAATGTCTTTGCGTCAATCAGGTTGTCGGATTGTCCCTCATACGATTCGGTTGTTTGATAAATTCCCTTTTGTCCGATTGTTCCGGCCGTTCCGGTATAGGTGACCGCGGTGTGGTCGTTAACTGGGTCTATGTCGTCCTGTTTTAAATCAAGTTTCGTATTCACACCACCAACCATTGGTAATGACGTGTCCGTCGTGCTGCTGCCCAAATCAGATTTGACGGCGCGTTTTTGAACATCACCGGCCGTATTAGTATATTCCATGGCTTTGTTCGCTTCCGCGGTAAATTTGTTCTGACGCGTTTCCAATTCATGCGTCACATAGATAAGTGACGTTGCCGTCTTGCGATCCGTCGCTTCTTCGGCCACCGCCGGCAATATTGCCGCCATCAACCCGAACAATAAAAACTTTTTTAATTGCATATCGCTCTCCTTTTTTTTCCTTTCTTCTCGTCATACCGCCGAAAGGCGGTATCTCCCCGGGCTTTACTGAGAATTAACTCTCTGCCGGTCCGACGGGATTCCGCTTGGAATCACCCACAAAAAACGCTGCGCGTTTTTCGCGGGACCCGATACCGCGGAATGACGGCATTAAAAACAACACCGCGGTGGAAACCGAGCGGTCAGGGTGTTAGCAAATCATAAAAAGCAATGACCCCCATGGACTTCATATATACTCCATAGGCACCCCAACCAACGGGGTGATGCCAAGATTACGGCACAAAATATCGGAGATTTGCGAATTTCACTACGCGGATTACGACATAATGTGCCGGCTTTTTATAGGCCTGCTACAGCCCTGAACCAAGTTCCCACTTAGTTCGGTATTTAGTTTATCAAAAAACACCAAAATCGGTCAAGCAAAAAATTGCCGAAATAAAAAAACGCGGGGCATTTTGCCCCGCGCACTAACCACTAACACTTACACTATCACTAACAATTATTTTTCCGAAAAGTCAGCGTCACGTGCGCCATCGGATTTGTTTTCGTCCGACGCATTTGCGCCCGCGGCATTTTGTGCCTCTTGCTGGGCCTTGTACACCGCTTCGCCAAGTTTCATGGCCTTTTCGGTAAGCGCTTCGGTTTTCGCTTTCAGGCTTTCCGCCGTTGCGTCGGCCCGCGCCAATTCATCGGCCAATTCTTTCTTGGCCGCCTCTATGGCGTCTTTGTCCGCCGCGCTGATTTTGTCGCCATGTTCTTTCATCGACTTGTCAATCGCATTGATTGCGGCCTCGCCGTTATTCTTTGCTTCGGCCAGTTCGCGTTTTTTCTTGTCCGCTTCGGCATTTGCGGCCGCTTCGTCAACCATGCGTTTGATTTCATCTTCGGAAAGTCCACCATCAGATTTAATCGAAATCGCCTGTTCTTTGCCGGTGCCTTTATCTTTGGCCGACACATGCACGATACCGTTCGCGTCGATATCAAAAGACACCTCAATCTGCGGCATGCCACGTGGCGCCGGCGCGATACCTTCCAAATTAAATTGGCCAAGTAATTTGTTGTCCGCGGCCATATCGCGTTCGCCTTGGAATACGCGAATTGTGACGGCCGATTGATTATCTTCGGCGGTTGAAAACACCTGGGACTTTTTGGTTGGAATCGTGGTGTTGCGGTCAATAAGACGCGTGAACACACCACCCAACGTTTCAATCCCCAACGACAACGGCGTCACATCCAACAACAGAACGTCTTTGACATCGCCCTTTAACACACCGCCCTGAATCGCGGCACCCATTGCGACAACTTCGTCCGGATTCACGCCCTTGTGCGGTTCGCGACCAAAGAATTCTTTGACGGTTTCGACAACCTTTGGCATACGGGTTTGACCACCAACCAAAATAACTTCATTGATTTGCGATTTTTCGATACCCGCGTCTTTCAACGCCTTTTGGCATGGTTCGATTGTTTTCTGAATCAAATCGTCAACCAAAGATTCCAACTTTGCACGCGTAAGTGTCGTGTTGAAATGTTTCGGGCCCGACGCATCGGCGGTAAGGAAGGGCAGGTTAATATCGGTTGACATCTTAGACGAAAGTTCAATTTTCGCCTTTTCTGCGGCCTCTTTCAAACGTTGCAGTGCCAATTTATCGCCCGACAAATCGATACCGGTTTGCGATTTGAATTCTTCGATTAAATACTTCAAAATACGCGCATCAAAGTCCGACCCACCAAGTGCCGTATCACCGTTTGTGGATTTCACTTCAAACACGCCGTCAACGATTTCCAAAACCGACACATCGAACGTTCCACCGCCCAGGTCATAGACAACAATCGTGCCATCTTTGCTCTTGTCCAAGCCATACGCCAACGCCGCCGCGGTCGGTTCATTCACGATACGCAACACGTTCAGGCCCGCAATACGACCGGCGTCTTTGGTTGCCTGGCGTTGTGAGTCATTGAAATATGCCGGCACAGTAATAACCGCGTCCGTCACCGTTTCACCCAAATAATTTTCGGCATCTTTCTTCAGTTTGCCGAGTATCATGGCCGAAATCTGGGACGGGGCATATTTTTTGCCGTCAATTTCCACCCATGCGTCGCCATTGTCACCCGCGACAATTTTATAAGGCACACGTTTCATAATCTCCTTTACTTCTGGACTATCAAAGCGCAACCCCATAAGGCGTTTGATTTCATAAATTGTGTTTTCCGGATTCGTGACGGCCTGGTTCTTGGCGGTGATACCAACCAATTGTTCGCCGTTCGACGTAATTGCAATAACCGACGGTGTTGTCCGGCCACCTTCGGCATTTTCAATGATTTTTGGGTCACTGCCGTCCATGAACGCCATGGCGGAATTTGTGGTTCCCAAATCGATACCTAGTACTTTTCCCATTTTTTACTCCTATATTTATCTTTGTATGCCACAAATATAGTTATCACAAAACCCATTTCAAGACCATAGGAATAAAAATAGTGACCAGTGTTAGTGTAAGTGGTTAGTGAAAGTGACGCCATACCACGAAATGACGGGCGCATTTGCGCCCGCACTAACCCTTGTTCCACGAAGCCTTGGCGAAGTGGAAACAACCACTTACACTAACCCTAGTATCACTGATTTTGTGGGATATAGATGGTTGTATTTATTTCTGGGCCGTCGGTAAATGTGCCATTGCCCAGGTTCTGCTTAAATGACCGCGACACCGTATCATACATGCCAATATCGTTTCCATACTTTGCTGGAATACCATTAAACACAAGTTCATTATTGTTATAAATTTTTACAGAATATATTCGCGACGATGATGCCAATGCCGATCCATTTTCGTCAAACAGCCATATTGTTCCCGGGGTCGTAAATTCCGTCGGATTAGCCCATGTCGCACCACGCGTGCCATCATAATACCAACCATCTTTGCTATGCACAATATGGTATTTTTGACCCAAAACAAAATTCAAATTTGATATGACTGTTCTTGAAACTGTATCAAATTGCGGGAATAGATAGGAGCCCTGCATGTTCGTACAAAGTGTAAAAGCTTGAATGTTTTGCGACGTTCCGCCGGCCCCATATATGGCATAGTTGTTGCCGCCCGTCGCCATCAATGCGAAATCAATTTCCATTTTTGTATTCAAATTACCATAAATCCCCGTATCAATATATTGCGAACCGGACGATTGTATAAATTCCAATTCTGTATATCCGTCCGGCAAAGAATTTCCCGCCGTACCATTATGTATCGTATAGAGCCAACAAAGGTTGGACACCGGATCGCGGTTGTCTTCCCTACATACGAATTCACTATCAAGCCCATTTTTAATTGCCGCGTTAAATGTTTTGGCGTCGATTAAATTATCCGA